>NZ_JAOTNV010000004.1:0-165227 GCF_025630795.1 Acinetobacter sp. AYS6 | reverse complement strand
CTGAACCTGAACCTGAACCTGAACCTGAACCTGAACCTGAACCTGAACCTGAACCTGAACCAAAGTCTAATCAGGATTTAATGGTATTTGACCCAAATCATCATGAGCTGATTGGGTTTGAGTCAGCTTCTGTTCAAGAAACAAGTAATGTTTTGGAGGAAGATTTCATTCCAGTACCAGAACAAAAGTTAGTGCAAATTCAGGCAGAAACCCAAGCCAGAAATATTGAACCTGAACCAGCATTGGCTGCTGAGCCTATGGGATTATTTGAAACACCTAACGCTGATGTTTCACTTACTCAAGAGACATCAAAGGCTCATGACTTAATCTCTGAATCTGTTGTTGAACAGCAGTCAGTGGGGCAAGCTGTAGAGGTCGTAGAAACGGTTGTTGTTGAAAAGCAATCGAGCACAAACGATGCTGGGCAGCTTATGCCTCAGGATATTTTGAAACTCACTACGCAAACCTTAGAAGGCGAGTGGACACTTGAAAAATGGGAGTATTGGTTTAGAAATAGTCAGCTTTCGCCAGCTGTTCAAGAACTTGCTCAGCATGGGGTGATGACTGGAGAAATTGGCGGTAATACTATTTTCCATATTCCTCAAGAATATGAAAATATGCTGACCCAATTACAGCAGGGCCTTATTGACGCCTTAAATGAGCAATGGCCAAATACTCAATTTACAGTTGAATATGGTGTTTTAAATACATCTACACCCTATACCATTCAAAGTGCACGTAAAGAAAAAGCCTTTCAAAGAGCAGCTGAGTTATTACAGCAACAGCCTGTTATTAAGAGTCTCATAGAGACTTTTGATGGCGAATTACAAAATATTCAATTAAAGCCTTAACTTTTTTAGTCCTGTGAAGAGCTTGGAAATTATAAAATTCCACGCTTTTTCACGGGATTGAAACATTCAGGTCACGTCACTGTCATTGTACTTTTCTATGTTAGCCATTTTAGATTTTAAATGGATTGTATATAGCGATGAAAAGGCAATACACAGGAATAACCTCTTTTAAATATTCGTATTTTTTATTGATTGGCGCGATTCTGCTGAGTGGTTGTAACGACTCATCAAATGATAATTCAAATGCCCCAGACACAGGTAAAAAGCCTGTAATGCGCTGTGCTCCATAACTTAAATAATAAAAAGAACCTGATCATGATTACACGCCGTAAATTTTTAAATTATTCTTTAAATATGGGCTTTGGTGCTGCGGCATTGGCAACTTTCCCATCTAGTATCCAAAAAGCTTTAGCTATTCCTGCAAACAATAAAACTGGCACTATTCAAGATGTCGAACACGTTATTATTTTAATGCAGGAAAACCGATCCTTTGACCATTACTTTGGAACACTAAAAGGTGTTCGAGGTTTTGCCGATCGTTTTACGATTCCTCTGCCAAGTGGCCGACGTGTTTGGGAGCAACTTAGAAGTAATGGGCAAGTTCTAACGCCTTTTCACTTAGATGGTACAGCCAATAATGCACAGCGTGCAGATGGTACGCCACATACATGGAATGACAGTCAGCTGGCTTGGGACAATGGACGGATGGCAAATTGGCCAGCACATAAAACTGATATATCCATGGGTTATTTTAAAGAAAAAGAAATTCCATATCAGTTTGCCCTTGCTAATGCCTTTACGATCTGTGATGCCTACCATTGTTCTATGCACACGGGAACAGATGCAAACCGATCTTTTCATTTAACGGGGACAAATGGTGCAACACCGATTAAGCGCTCATTTGTAAACAATGAGTGGGACTGGATTGATGGTAACCCCGCTACGGCAGATCGTGGTTATACATGGAAGACCTATGCCGAACGTTTGGAAGAAGCAGGGGTAAACTGGATTTGTTATCAAAATATGCCCGATGAATGGGGCGATAACATGCTTGGTGCATTCCGTTCTTTTAGAAAGGCGAACATTGCATCTGGTTATCCAGTTTCAAGCGGTGGCGAACCGAATAAACCGTATGCCGATACTGGTCAAAAGCTACCGTATAAAGCCTATGATGCTACGACTGATAATGCTAAAAATCCATTATATAAAGGCATTGCAAATACGCTGCCGGGCAATAAGCCAGAAGAGTATCTCGATGCTTTTAAACGAGACATTCGTGAAGGTAAATTACCTCAAGTCTCTTGGATTAATGCACCATCGATTTATTGTGAACATCCAGACCCTTCAAGTCCTGTCCAAGGGGCATGGTTTATTCAAGAAATTATTGATGCTTTAACTGCTGTGCCAGAGGTTTGGAGTAAAACAGCACTCATTATTAATTTCGATGAAAATGATGGTTACTTTGACCATGTACCGTCACCATCAGCGCCATCTCGTCTCAAAAATGGCCAGTACGCAGGTAAATCGACACTAAGCAGTGCTGATATGCAAGATGAATATTTTGATCATGCTGCACCTGAGGGGAGCCATTCACAGCCTACACCTGATGGACGAGTTTATGGTCCGGGTCCTCGTGTTCCGTTATATGTGATTTCTCCATGGAGCCGTGGTGGTTGGGTGAATTCACAAGTGTTTGACCATACTTCTGTACTCATGTTTTTAGAAAAACGTTTTGGTGTAAAAGAGCCGAATATCAGTCCATACCGCCGTGCAGTGTGTGGTGATTTAACCAGTGCTTTTAACTTTAAAACACCAAATGCAGATGTTTTACCGCAGTTGAATGGTAAACAAACACGTGTGCAGGCAGATGAGTTAAGAGAAAATCAAGAATCTTTACCAGCTGTGCCTGTACCAACGGATATTAAATTGCCGATTCAGCAAAGTGGCATACGCTTGTCACGGGCATTGCCTTACGAGTTGCATACTAGTGCACGTTATAAAGCGGATGGAAAAGTGCAATTAATATTTTCTAACACAGGCAAACAGGCTGCGGTTTTCCATGTTTATGACAAGCTCAACTTAGACCGAATTCCTAAGCGTTATATTGTCGAGCCGAATAAAACCTTAGACGATGAATGGAACGCTTTAAAAGATAATCTAGGCCGTTATGACTTATGGGTACTTGGTCCAAATGGTTACCATCGTCATTTTAAAGGGGATACACAACGTATTACCGATAGTGGCGTTAAACCTGAAATTCGAGTGTGCTATGACATCGCGAATGGTGATGTTTATGTCGAACTTATGAATGAAGGAACCAAGGATACAATATTGACGGTAAAATCTTGTGCATATCGACAAGATGCGCCATTACAACTGACCGTAAAAGCAGGACAAGTCGTTAAGCAACATTGGGCTTTGGCTGATGTCGGGCATTGGTATGATTTTGAAGTTACGAGTCAGAGTGATCCATATTATTACCGACGTTTTGCTGGTCGAGTTGAAACGGGTGAAGACTCCTTTAGTGATCCTGCTATGATGTAAGTTTGAACGAGGCAAAAAGAACTGCTTATTTTCTTTTTGCCTCTTTTTTTATAATAAAAAATTCTCTAAAACCTCACGAACTGACTCAGAAATTGGCACAGTCTTACGTGTTTCGCGATCTACAAACACATGCACAAAATGCCCTTGAGCTGAGGCTTGCTCTTGATCTTGTTTAAAGATTGCTAATTCATAACGTAGTGAAGTCGTACCGATTTTACCAATCGCAACACCTACTTGAATAATTTCGGGAAATGACAACTCTTGGAAAAAACTACACGCAGAATCTACCACTAATCCAATGGATGGTGCTTTATGAATATCAAAACCTGTTTTTTGAATGAGCAAAGCATTGGCTGCTGTATCAAAGTAGCTATAGTAAGACACATTATTCACATGACCATAGATGTCGTTATCTGCCCAACGCGTTTGAATGTCTAAAAAGAACTTAAATTGATCTCTGGTTTTTAAAGCGGGTTTAGTCATTAATGAATCGCCTGATAAATTGCTAAAGCAGCGGCTTCTGTCATGTCACGTGGATTATTTTGTAGTAAGCGAGTTTGCAACATGGCATCTTGAGCAAGTCTAGGTAGACTAGACTCTTCAATACCCAAATCTCTAAGTTTTAAAGTCAAACCACTACGATCTAAATGGTTTTGCATATGGTCAATAAACAGATCACACAAACCATCGGTGCTGCCATTACTATATGGATCTAGCCATTGCATAAGTTCTGCATAATATTGTTTAGCATTTGGTGTATTAAATTTTAATACTTCAACTAACACTAGCGCATTGGTATGTCCATGCGACAAATGAAAATGTCCGCCAAGTGGATAAGCTAGAGCATGTACCGCAGCAACGGGCGAGTTTGCAAATGCCTGACCTGCGAGCATTGAACCGAACAACATATTTTGTCGTGCTTCTAAGTCATTTCCATTTTTAAGAACTTTCGGCAGGTTATGGTTTAGCAACTTCAATGCATGTTTGGCTAAAATATCGGTATAAATATTCTTTTTATGTTTGGAGGTATATGCCTCAATAGCATGCACCATCGCATCAATACCAGTCGCAGCAGTAATATGTGCTGGCAGGTTTTGAGTAAAAGTAGCGTCAAGAATTGCTGTATCTGCATAGAGTACTGGAGAGACAATCCCCATTTTTGTTGTTTTGCCTGTGGTCACAATTGAAATAGGCGTTACTTCTGAACCAGTACCAGCCGTAGTAGGAATTAAAATAAGTGGTAGACGAGCTGTGGTGACTTGGTTTACACCATACATGTCTTGAAGACTTTGTGTTTGGTTAGGGTGTGCGAGTAAGGCAATTACTTTCGCAACATCTAAAGAACTACCGCCACCAAAACCAATAATGGCATCTACATTTTGCTGTTTTGCATAATTGGCTGCATCTAATACCACTTGTTCTGGCGGATCGGCCTGCACATCAGCATAAATGACATATTCAAGATTAAGCGTATTTAAAATTTGAAGAATGGGAAGATGTAAGTGATTTTTGATCAAGCCTGCATCGGTCACCAGTAACAACTTACGGTAAGCTTTTGATGACAAAACATTCTGTAATTCTTGTATAGAGCCTAAGCCTGAGATGATATTGGGAACAGTTTGAAATTGAAAATGGCTCATATACGTTATTTCCTTATTTTTGAAAATTATTGCTGAACAGTTCTATAAAATTCAATCTTCAAATAACTTAGCATAAGAAACTTTAAAATAAAGTAGTTCTGAGGCGATTATGTTAAGTGTAGGATGAGCTAACTAACATTTTTACGTCGTTGGAGGAGAGTGCTAGAGATAGAGGTTATGCAAGTTATTCAAGCCTATTGAAAGGTGGGCTTTTTGTTATTTATATACCGCTATAGATTTTCCAAAAAGCGACTAATTCATATAATGTTCTAACAATTTATAATTTTATTCGGTTCTTAAAAATGAAAATTTCTAAAAATTTACTAAGCCTCATTGGATGCACCTGTTTAATGCTGAGCTCCACAGCAATGGCGAAAACCAGCTCTAGCGTCTATTCACCTAAAAAGGGTGTAATTTGTGACAAATATATCTGTGCTGACAAGAAAGGCGTATCTAAAAAACTTACAGCCAAATACTTAGGAACTTACAAAGCGAACAAAGCGTTCTCTCAAGGTGATTTTGATACCTCAGCATTTACACTCTCAAATGGTGTGTTCTGTGATACCAAGACGAAACTATGTCATGTCGATCGATATTTTGAGAATGGGCATCGTAGCAAAATTGATAGAAAAATGACGGATAAACTTTTTAAATAAATGATTTTTTCTAGACTTAGCTAAAAGCCCAAAATAGTTGGGCTTTTTTTACAGCTAAATAAAAAGTTATTCCTTATTTCTGCGATGAGTGAGTTTCAGCTCTAAGTTTTTGAAATCTATAACTTGATTAGATGAGTCAACAAGTTTTAATCTAAGTTCGTCATCTGTATTCTTATTAAAAACTTTCACAACATCTTTACCAGCTTCAATAAAATTACCCCCAGACTCAAGCATGGCAAGTAAAACAATATTTAGATTTTTGCCTTTTTTAGTGAGTAAGTATTCTTTGCGCTCTCGAACTCCAACTTCTTTATAAATTGATAGTTCAAATATTTCTAATTGGATGAGGTGCTTTAGACGATTAGATAAAATTTGCTTTGAGATACCTGTATTTTCTAGAAAATCATTAAATTTTGTTACGCCATAAAAAGCTTCCCTCAACAATAGGATCGTCCAATTATCATTTAATATTTCAGCAATTTTGAAAATTCCACATACATCTACTGAAAATTTATGATCTGGCGTAATGAGTTTTGACATTAGAGGCAGCTCCAATTAACATGAGTCTTTAATTTAGACCTAGACTTAATTCAGATAGCATTATGCCATTTATAAATATACAAACCATAGAAGGTTTACTAGATAAAGATAGTAAAGCTGAGCTTTTCAAACGGATAACGGATTTATTTGTAGAAATAGAAGGAAAGGGAAATCCAGCTTTTCAAGAGCATGTCTGGATAAGAATTGATGAATATCCACCTGAACAGTGGCAATTAGGCAGCTTAAGGCCAACGAAAGAAATGATTAAGTTAATGACTACAGCTAAGTGACGATTTCAGTTATTTCACATTCCTTGGATAACTGTATAAGTTACAAGTTAAGTGTTACACCAACCTGTTTTTAGAATATCCAGCTCATATGATTCATAATATATGAGCATGGGTATTGGTGTGAAAGCTCTCTGAGGAGGGCTTTATTATTTTTTTAAAAATTAGAAGATCAGATACTGTGGCGACTGATTTATCAACTTTTAATCTATTGATAAACATTATTTTCCTTTTCAAGCCATGTGAGTTTTGACAAAATGCAACACGTCACAATGGTCAATTCAATTCTGACAATAATTTGTAGTTTAGTCGGGATTTTGCATGCACCATATTTATTTCTATTTAATTCAAATGTTTGGAAGTAATTTCTAATGGAAACACAATATAAGGTGTTATGTGTCTGTTTAGGAAATATTTGCCGTTCTCCCACGGCTGAAGTGGTTTTTAGACATTATTGTGATATGCATCAACTCAACGTACTAGTCGATTCTGCTGGAACGAGTAATTATCATCCAAACAAAGCACCAGATCAGCGTAGTCAGCTACACGCTAAAAAAAGAGGTTATGACTTATCGTCATTACGTGCAAGACAGCTTTCAACTCAAGACTTCTTAGAGTTTGATTTGATTTTGGCCATGGATCATCAAAACTTTGATGATATTCATGAGTTGCTACAAAGCGCAGTTGCTCAGTTTGGCACTCATCAAATTCGTGCGAAGGTAGCTTTAATGAGTGAGCATGATCCTGAATATCCACAACAAGCCTTGCCTGATCCTTATTATGGTGGTGCTGAAGGTTTTGAACGTGTACTCAACCAATGCGAGTCCAGTAGTTTGGCGTGGATTAATATTTTAAAAAAACAATTGAATGTTTAAGAATAGGTTTTTCAAGACAATGCAAATTCAAAATCTGGTACAGCTTAAGCCATTCAATACTTTAAGTTTAGACGCAACAGCTTCTCACTACACAAAAGTCCAAACTATTCAAGATATTGAGGAAGCTTTGGATTTTGCCGAGCAGCATAATCTAAATGTACTTGTGTTATCAGGCGGTAGTAATATGTTGTTGCCGCAGCAAGTCAATGCTTTGGTCATTCATCTTGATATTCAAGGAATTGGCGTTTTATCGAACGATGATGATTTTGTTCGAGTTAAAGTTGGTGCGGGTCAAGTCTGGCATGAGTTCGTTTTATATAGCACACAGCAAAACTGGTTTGGCTTGCAAAATCTCGCTCTTATTCCAGGGTTAGTGGGCGCTTCACCCGTACAAAACATTGGTGCTTATGGGGTAGAAGTGGGTGAGTTTATTGAGTCAGTACAGGTCTATGACCGTAAATTAAAACAAACTCAGACAATTTTAGCGGCAGACTGCCATTTCGCCTATCGACATAGTATTTTTAAAGATGATCCCAACCGTTACATTATCACGCATGTCACTTTTAAATTACTTAAACAACCACATTTAAAACTTAACTATGGTGATTTGAAGCAAGCTGTTGGAGACAACCAGACTGCCGAGAACTTACAAAATCAAGTTATCCATATTCGCCAAAGTAAACTTCCTAATCCAAAAGAATATCCGAATGTGGGCAGTTTCTTTAAAAATCCGATTGTTAACCCTCAAGAATTTGAACGTTTAGTCACACAATTCTCAACAATTCCGCATTATCCTCAAGCCAGTGGAAACGTTAAAATTGCAGCAGGTTGGTTAATTGATCAGGTGGGGTGGAAAGGTAAAAAACTTGATATGGTAGGGATGTTCCATAAACAGGCATTGGTTTTGGTGAATTATGCCAATGCATCTCTTACTGATGTAAAGAAAACTTATCAGGCTGTACAACATGATGTTGATCAGCGTTTCCATATTATGTTAGAACCAGAGCCTGTGCTTTATAACAGTTTAGGTTTAATTGAAAATCATACGGAATAGTTTTATGCCAAAAGTACACTTAATGGTACGTTTAGTACAAATAGTCACTGCGCTATTTTTACTATTAGGCTGTTTCGTGGTTTTTTTATATTCGCCTTTTTATTCAAAATTAATTGTAGCTGGACTTAATTATTTTGTACCTGTTGATGTTAATCAGGTCGCTGCTGAAAGCCAGAGACAGGCAGCATTAAGCGAGCATGATAATTTAGAGCCCGGTTCAAATCTATGGATTGCTCGTCAAGCCTATTTAAAGCTGACTGAAAAAGCATTACGTGAAAAAAAGACAACAGATCTGACCTATCTTCAAGAAAACTATAAGGCTTTGCAGCAAATTATTCTCTTAGAAGAAAAGGAACAGGATTCAGAAGCAGCTGCTTCAGTAACGGTTCCTTTAGTCGTTAAAAAATCAGAAATTGATGCTGCTGATGAAGCAAGTGGTCCTATTGATGAGGCTCTCTTTATTAATAGTTCAGAAAACAAAGCACTTACAGAGCAATATACTGAGTTTTTAGCAAGAAAACCTGTGCAGCCAGAACATCGACAAGCTGTGAGTGAACCTGAACAGAAGATTGAGTATGTTCGTAAAAATCCCTTACCAGTTCCCTCTAAAAAGTTGTCAGAACCTTATGCAATTGTTGTATTGGGTGGTGGTTTGACACTCGATAAAAATGGAAAAGATATTGTAGTTAATGGCTATACACGCTTGAGACTGGAAAAAACCTTAGAAGTTGAAAAACAGAATCAGCTTCCTATTGTACTTAGCGGTGTTGAAGCACCATATATGCAAACTTGGTTAAAAAAGCGGGGTGTTGATGCAAAATTACTAGAAAATCGGAGTATGAACACTTGTGAAAATACACGATTTAGTTCTTTATTGCTTCAGAAAAAAGGTGGAGCGCCGACGGTGATGTTGGTTACAGATGAATACCATATGCCGCGTACACGCCGACTATTTGCTTTAAATGGTATAGAAACAATTCCTGTTGTGGCTCCAATGCCAACACCACTGACACGCTGGCAACCAAGTGTGCAAAATTACGATCATAGCCGTCGTGCGAATTATGAATTACTTGCGACAATTCGCGACATGTTGTTTGGCTCAAGTGATTGTCGAGAGGTACCTTAATGTCAGATATCCCGTTTCTCAATCCTGCCGTATTAAAACAATTAGATTTGCCGGTTCCCAACCGTGATCTTACGCCACAGGTTTTAAGCCCACTTAATTTGAATACATTAGAAGAGCCATCGCGAGATTTGTTGGCCTACCGCAAATTGTATGGTTTGCATTTACTTGAATGTGACCATTGGCAAGGCTATGTTCAAATGCCTTTGTTTCGCTTACATGTGCAAGTTTTCAAACCTAAAATAGAAAAAATACAAGGTACTGTCTGTTTATTACATGGCTATCTTGAACATAGCGGTATTTATCAGCCCATCATTCGTGAAATTCTTGAACAAGGCTTTAGTGTTATTACCTACGACTTGCCAGGACATGGTTTAAGCAATGGTTCACCAGCAAGCATTCAAAATTTTGATCACTATCAACAAGTTTTGATGGCTGTTTATCAATATGTGAAACATGCGGATCAGTTGCCTAAACCTTGGGTGGGAATTGGGCAAAGTACGGGTGGCGCAATCTGGATGCATCACTTGTTAGAATATGCTGAAAAACGCCAAGATCCGATTGTTGATAGAGTCTTGTTACTTTCACCTTTAATTCGCCCTGCAAAAACAGCATGGTGGCATAATCCGGTTGGATTGGGCATTATTCGCCGTATTAAGCGTCAAGTTCCAAGACACTTTAGACGTAATAATCATAATCCTGAATTTTTACGTTTCATTCGTTTAAAAGATCCATTGCAGCCTCGAATGATGGGTATGGACTGGATTTTGGCAATGTCAAAATGGATGCAAGAAATGGAAGAGCGGCCCGCTTGCCGTATCCCTGTCTGGCTTGCACAAGGCGCTCTCGACCAGACGGTTGATTGGCGTTACAACATTGAATTTATTCGTCGTAAATTTAGGCTTCAAACATTATTAATGCTTGAAGAAGGTTCTCATCAATTAATTAATGAACGTGCGGATATACGTGCGGCTTTAACAGGGTTGATTCCAGCATTTTTACATGCGAAACCAAAACATTTTTATTATTAAAGTTACTGATGTTCATGTTAATTACTTAGTTTGTTTAAGAGAAAGTTAGCTTAATAAATTAAATAATTATATTTTTAATTATTGTTAATGGAGCTCCCTTATGGGTAGCTCCAATTTTAACTATTTAAAAATGGTTGGCATCAGCCATATTCCACATTCGATAATAGAAATTATCATCATCACTATTTAGTTCCGCTTGTAAAAGCTCGCCTTCTTTTAAGAAAAAATGCAATTGAGCATAGTTCTTAATTTCACGGTCATTTACTCGCTGAGCCAAGTGGTGAGCCTTAATATCAGAAGGGTGACGTAAACCAGCGGCAGCAATCATTTCAGACAAAGCATGCAAAGTGTTTTTATGAAAATTAAATACACGTTCTGATTTGGTTGGTACATCAATTGCTTTTTGACGGTCTTTATCTTGGGTTGCAACACCTACAGGGCACTGGTTAGTGTGACAGCTTTGCGCCTGAATACACCCAACCGCAAACATGAAACCACGTGCTGAGTTAACCCAATCTGCACCTAACGCAAAAGTACTGGCAATATCAAATGCACTAATGATTTTACCACTCGCACCAATTTTAACTTGATCTCTTAGTCCCGCACCGACAAGTGTGTTATGGACAAAGCGTAAGCCTTCACGTAATGGTGTACCAATATTGTCGCTAAACTCAATTGGCGCTGCGCCTGTACCACCTTCAGAACCATCAACCACAATAAAGTCAGGAACAATTTTTGTTTCTAGCATTGCTTTAACAATACTCATAAATTGCCAAGGCTGACCAATACACAGTTTAAAACCAACAGGTTTTCCACCCGATAATGTGCGCAATTTCTGCAAAAAATGCATCATTTCAATTGGGGTAGAAAAACTAGAATGCTTTGCGGGAGAAATACAGTCATGATCGCGAGAAACACCACGTATTTGAGCAATTTCTTCGGTAATTTTATGTTTAGGTAAAATACCGCCATGACCAGGTTTTGCACCTTGTGAAAGCTTCAGTTCAATCATCTTGATCTGTGGTAATTGAGATTGCTTGGCAAACTTTTGCTCGTCAAACTTCCCATCGAGTGTGCGGCAGCCAAAATAACCACTGGCAATTTGCCAAACAATATCACCGCCATTTTCTAGATGGTAAGGGCTTAAACTACCTTCGCCAGTATCATGATAGAACCCGCCTAATTGTGCGCCTTTATTTAATGCTCGAATTGCATTCGCGCTCAAACTACCAAAGCTCATGGCAGAAATGTTCATAATAGAGGCACTATAGGGTTGAAGGCATTGTGCATTACCCACCTGAATACGGAAACTCTTCGGGTCTGCTGGTGGGCAAGGGCTTATTGAGTGGACAATGAAGCGATAATTTTCTTGGTAAACGTCAATGATCGAACCAAAAGGCTTATCTGCATTTTCATTTTTAGCGCGTTGATAAACTAGACTTCTTTGCATACGCGAAAAAGGTAGTGCATCCTGATCCGCTTCAATAAAGTATTGGCGAATTTCTGGACGTATATCTTCAAACAAAAAACGAAAATGCCCCATAATTGGGTAATTTCTTAAAATTGAATGTTTATTCTGCAAAACATCATAAAGACCTAATAAACTTAGTGCACCCGTAAGTACCCATAAACCGTTAAGTAGAGTATCTGAAACAAAATAATAGATACTATGAGGGGTATATACGGTGCGAAACCATGTAATGCTAAGTGCAGTAAAAATACATAAAAACCAGAGAGAATGGCGTGAAAAGAATGTATTGAGAAATTTATGTCGAATGATTTGTGCTGGACTCGCCATATTGGAACAAATTCCTAATGTTTTACTGGTACATACCTTGCCAAGAAGCTAGTAAAACTACAAGTATGGAATTGTTAGTTTTAGGGGGAGTAAAGGCATGCACGATTTAGAATTATTTTTAAATAGTTTATATTTTGACTGCAAAATAATATTTAATCTAAAGCTTTTAGGATTGAGATGAGTCGTAAAATTAGTAGATTGTATAAATTAGTAGATTGTATAAATAAGTAGCTATAATAAAAATTATATTTTATTAAAGTAATTTATAAAATATATATAGAAGTTAAATATGTATTTAGTTCTGGTTAATAATAAAAAATTATTTGAGTATTATTTGTACATTATTAATAGTGATGAATACTGTGCTATTTAAACGTTTTTTGCTAATATAGATAAATTGAAATAATATTTTCAATAGACATTATTACAACTATATAAGATTCTAAAAATTATTTAAGGACTGAAATGAATTGGAAACTATTAATATGCTCTATTTTTCTAACAGGAATCTTTTTCTTAACTCTAATGTTTTACCTAGGTTTTGATCTAGATACTTTCAAAAGGGTCGCCTTCATACAAAGTTTGTTGGTTGCTATGGCTATAATATTTGATTATAGGGAGCGAAAAAATACTCCTATTTTTCCGGGATGTATCGTTTATCCATTACTTGGTATTTTATTTGTTTTAGGATTTACACCTATTTTAGATTTTTTTGCTGAAAGACCTAAAGGATTTCATAGTTGGGATATTCGGAATATGTGGATGATTAACTCTCACAGTGCAGACTACCAATTTAGGAAACTAGCTTGGTATGGCAAAGCATATATACAGCTAGGTTTTGCTATGGTGGGTGGTTTTCTCGGCTTGTTTTTTCATTTAATTTTTAGAAATAATTAAGCTTACGTCGCTTTCTTCTGGTAGGTAGAACCTTGTGTCTTTAGGATAAATTCTTTAGATTTCTTATTTATAAAATATTATTTTCTTATTCATTTAAAATATATAGAATAATCAATAGCTTAATTTTTGAACTTAATTTTTTAACCAAATGTTAAAAAATTATAAAATATTAAAAATGATGGTAAATATTAACTAATGAAAAACTATTGTTTTTTTAGTAAAACTAATAAAAGATTAATGGAAGTATCGAAAATTAATATAAAAAGTATGGTAAACCATAAAAAATTTTATAATTGAGAAATCCATCAAAATTTAAATTATTAATTGATATTTAGAATGAAACTTATGTTAGTGTTTTTGTTGTTTTTTTGTATTATGCGCGCTTAGTAGAGTAAAAAAATAACACTTTGAAAAAACAATCAGAAATGCGAGTGATTGTGATGGGGAAGGCTAGTTTTTACATCTATTAATTTTATTGGCGTAATGTAAAAAAAAGGTTTTTAACCATGAAAAAGTCTCTCATTAGTTTATCAGTAATTACTATGGGTTTAATGTCTATCAATGCCGCAAACGCTGCCACAGCAACAGGCACATTGACTGTTAAAGCAACAATTACAAATAGTTGTGTATTGAATACTTCTGCTACAGGTACAACTGCGAATGCAGTCTTGGACTTTGGTACTTTAAGTTCTCTTGCGAGCAACGTCGATGCAGATACCACTACGACAGGCGGTACTGCGATCAAAGTTTTATGTAACAACACTGTGCCATGGACTTTGGCTTTTGATGCCGGAAAAAATGCTCAAACGACTCAACGTCGTATGATTGGTGGTGCAACAAGCAACGAATATATTCCTTACAACCTTTTCTCTGACACTAACCGTGCAACAGCAATTGGCATTGCCACCTCTGCATATAGCGGTACTGGTACTGGTGCAGCACAAACAGTTAACGTCTACGGTCGTATCCCTGCTGGCTCAACTTTGCCAAGCGCTGGTAGCTATGTTGACACTGTAACCGTAACAGTGACTTATTAATTTTTAATAAGTTTTATGTGTCATTGCTAGCTCTTATTTTAGAGAGCTAGCCTAATTTGAGAAAAGTAGTTCTGGGCAAATCATGAGAAAAAATATCTTTGTTACTACAAGTTTATTGTTATTTTTGCCTAGTATGCTGAACGCTGCCTCAATTCGTCTTTCGCCTGTAAGTGTTGAAATATTAAACGATCAAGCGGCTTCCTCAATTAGTTTATATAACCAGTCAAATGAAAGTACTGATTTACAGGTACGTGTATTTGAATGGCGCCAAAATGCTGGGCAAGATCAATTAATACCTACAGATGAGATCGCGATTAGCCCACCATTTTTAAAATTACAACCCAATGATTCTTATAACTTACGTGTAGTTAGAATTAATCCCGGACCCGTTTCTGGTGAGCAAACATACCGTATTATTATTGATGAATTACCAAAGCCTGTAGATAGCCGTAAAGTGGATCAAGGGGTTAACGTATTACTGCGTTCGTCATTGCCTGTATTTGTAGTAAATAAAGATGCAATCACTAAAATTAATTGGTCAATACAACAAGAACAAACTAATTCTTATATTACAATTCATAATGTTGGCAACCGACATGCACTTTTAAGTAATTTAACACTTGTTGATACAACAGCAAATAAAAGCTATACCATCAAAGTAAATACCGTGAATGGTTATATTCTTGCTGGGAAATCAAGAAATTTTAATATTAGCCCTGATTTTAAATTTCAAACTGATCATAAATATAATATTTCATTAAATATTAATGGTAAGCAAACATCTCTTTAAAGAGGCACATATGAAATATCTCGTAAGTGCCTTATGTGTTATGTACTTGCCGATTCATGCGTTTGCTGAATCATTACAAGATAACACCAATGCTGCTTTACCAAGTATTCCGGAAGTTACCAGCTCTTCTCATCAGTTACTCATTTCTGATAAGGCGTACACACAGCTTTTTTTAAAGATTTCTATTAACTCGAATATTTCAACAGATTTAATCTCGGTACGCCAAGATCAAGATAGAAAGTTATATATCCGCACTCGTGACTTGAAAGCTTTAAGAGTGAAAATGGATGAGCATATGGCTGATAGCCAATGGGTTTGTATTGATGAACTAAAAGGAATCCAGTTTAAATATATTGAGAAGGAACAGTCTCTAAACTTACAAGTTCCTTCGAACATGTTGACGGATTATTCAGTTGACTTAAATGGTCAGCAGATCACCAGTCCTCATTTGCTCAAAATGAAGCCGTTAAATGCTGCCATTCTGAACTATAGCCTATATAACACCCTGACCAATGACGAGAATGTTTTCTCGGGCTCGGCAGAAGGGATCTTTAACAGCGCAATCGGTAACTTCTCTTCCGGGGTTTTATACAACGGCAGTAATGAAAATAGTTATAGCCATGAAAAGTGGGTGCGCTTAGAAAGTAAATGGCAGTATGTAGACCCTGAAAAGATCAGGATCTATACCTTAGGGGACTTTATTTCTAATAGTTCGGATTGGGGCAGTAGCGTGCGGCTGGCAGGTTTCCAGTGGTCGAGTGCTTACACTCAACGAGGTGATATTGTTACCTCAGCATTACCACAATTTTCCGGCTCGGCTGCACTCCCTTCAACTTTAGATTTATATGTTAACCAGCAAAAGATTTATTCAGGGCTTGTGCCATCAGGTCCGTTTGATATTAAGCAGTTACCGTTTATTTCAGGCAATGAAGTCACACTTGTGACTACCGATGCAACGGGACAGCAGAGTGTGACCAAACAGGCTTATTATTTTTCATCTAAGATTTTAGCCAAAGGCATTAATGAGTTTTCAGTAGACGTTGGGGTTCCACGCTATAACTATGGGTTGTACTCAAACGATTATGATGACGCGACTTTTGCTTCGGGTGCGATTCGATATGGCTATAGCAACTCACTCACCTTAAGTGGTGGTGCAGAGGCTTCAACAGATGGTTTATCAAATCTGGGCACTGGTTTCGCCAAGAACCTGTTTGGTTTTGGGGTGATCAATGCCGACATTGCCGCGAGCCAGTATAAAGATGAAAACGGTTATTCTGCTTTGCTTGGCTTAGAAGGGCGGATTAGCAAGAATATTTCGTTTAACACCAGTTACCGCAAGGTATTTGAGAACTACTTTGACCTTGCCCGTGTGTCTCAGATTCGATATTTAAAAGATAACCAGATGACTTCTGAGCCGCAGAACTATCTGAGCTACAGTGCATTGGCAGATGAGATTTTTAGGGCGGGAATTAACTATAATTTTTATGAGGGGTATGGTGCGTATCTGGGCTATAACCAGATTAAATTTAGCGACAACTCTTATAAATTACTGTCTGCCAATTTAAGCGGAAGTATTAACAAGAACTGGGGATTTTATAGCTCAGCGTATAAAGATTATGAAAACCACAAAGACTATGGCATTTACTTTGCGCTGCGTTATACACCGTCTACCAAACTTAATGCGATTACGAGTATTTCTAATGAAAGTGGTAAAACAACATATAGACAAGAAATAAATGGATTTAGCGACCCACAAATCGGTGCATTTGGCTGGGGGGGTTATGTTGAGCGTGATCAAGATGCGAATGACAACAATGCCTCGATCTATGCTTCTTACCGTGCCCGTGCAGCTTACCTGACCGGCCGATATAACCATTTTGGGGATAATGACCAAGTTGCACTTTCAGCGACAGGATCATTGGTTGCGGCAGCAGGACGAATCTTTGCGGCCAATGAAATTGGAGATGGTTACGCTGTTGTAACCAATGCTGGGCCACAAAGCCAAATTTTAAATGGCGGGGTGAATTTAGGAGCAACTGATGGAACCGGTCGATTCTTAATTGCAAATTTAAGACCTTATCAGCTTCATCATATCTATCTAGATCCATCATATTTACCTTTAGAGTGGGATGTTAAATCCACTAACCAAACAGCATTCGTAGGTTATCGCCAAGGAGCCTTAATTGACTTTGGCGCTCATCAGGTCATTTCTGGATTAGTGAAACTTGTTGATGCGAACGACTCAGCTTTATTACCGGGTTATACGGTTCGAATTAATGGGCAACAAAATGGTGTAGTTGGCTACGACGGTGAAGTATTTATTCAAAACCTATTAAAGCAAAACAAGCTTGAAGTCGATCTTCTGGATCATGGCTCATGCCAAGTTAGTTTTGCGTATGAAAATAAGCAATACAGTGCTAAAAAATTGGGGCCTTATGTATGTCGATAACTACTGCGAGTCATAGTTTTTGGATGAAGAGTAAAAAGTTTTCATTGGCCATAAAGTATATTTTAGCAATTGTGCTGTTTTTTATATTATATGCATTTTTTAGCTCCGCACATGCGGCTTGTACAGTAACTGGAACCACTAATAGTACGTATACCTATACGGCTGCCACTATTAATAGTGATGCAAATATTAACTTTTCCGGCACGATTAGCTGTTTAGGGGGGCGTACTACTCCTGAAATTTCAGCTTATATGTGTATGAAAACGGTATTTACGGGAACCACAAACACCATTAATAGCGTGTTATTACCTTATACGGTCACCGCAACTGTAGGTGGGGCTGGGTCTTCTACCACGAATCAGTCCTCAAACGTCTGGTATGGTCCCGTAAGAACGGTTGCTTCAAATAATATTATTAGTTACTCAGTCAATGTAAAAGTCCCAGCCCGCACAGGTTCGCTTATTGCATACCCTAAAGGGACATATACGGGTACGGTTCAGCTTTTTTGGGACATGCAAGCAAGCTCTAGCACAGTCTGTGAGGGCGATAGCGGAGGCGGTTGGGATTCGGGTAATACCACTATAACTGCTAACTATGTTGTACCGAGTTTGTGCCAATTAGATTCAACATCAAATGTCGACTTTGGCAATATTAATGATATTGGCACCGCCACTCGTGATTACACCGCTCAAGGGGCAGTGAGTACAACTTGTAATAATGGAACGCTATACAGTATTTACTTAGGTGATGGTAATAACCGTATTGCTGGCGGTTTTCGGCGTATGACAAATGGTAGTAGTCAATATATTCCTTATCAGCTATATCAGAACTCGACTTATAGTACGGTATGGGACACTACAGGGGGGATAACTTCGGTTGGAGGCTCTGGTGGCATTTCCAAAACGGGCTCGGGCAATCCTCAAAGTACAAATGTCTATGGAAAAATTCCGCAGGGTACAGCTATTTCCACGACTCCTGGTAACTACTCAGATACGATAGTTGTTACAGTAACTTATTAAGAATCTTTTTGAATTTTATATTGAGTGTTTCTGGGGGGGCAATTTGAATAGCCGTGAGTTTTAGATTTGATATTTATTTCTAAACAGTGCTATCTATAAATTTGATTTTTAATTGTTCTAATTTGAGATACGTAGAAAAGCTTTTACAGAAAAGCTAGATGTAAAAAATGATTAACGGTAATGTTGTTTTAGAATAAGCAAAAACAGAAAAAGACAAATTAAAAAAATAAGAAAAAACATCTGATGAATAAATACCTTATGAATATTAAATGTATTTTTACACAAGTTAACAGATTGTACAAATTAAATTACAGTTCTCTTGTCTTTATTTATTCTTTCTTATCAATAAAAAATGCTTTTAGAGCCAATGCTGTTTATTAATAAATTAATCATTTGTATTGGAAAACAAAGTGTTAAAATTGTAGGGTTGGGATGTTTTGATATATGCAACTATCTCGAATTTTAACCTATTGAAAATACTAAGGTTTACAACTTGTTCCAACCACTTACAATCCAAACTAGACTCGGCGGATTCTACTTCTTTTACTATTCCATTGTTGGTACATTCATGCCTTATTGGAATTTATATCTTCAAGATCAAGGATTTAACTATCAAGAAATTGGCATCTTATCATCAATTGCCATTGTAACGCGTTTTTTTGCACCTTTGGTATGGGGATGGATTGCTGACAAATCTGGTAAGCGAATGCTACTTGTCCGGTTGGCGACTTGGATGGAATCATGTATATGGTTGGCTATTTTTATAGTTCCCAATACATTTCAATCGATTGCTTTACTCATGCTTATTTTTAGCTTCTTCCAAAATGCTATTTTAGCTCAATTTGAAGGGGTCACTTTATTTTGGTTGGGTGATCAAAAAGCTAAACTTTACGGCAAAATCCGTAAATGGGGATCTGTTGGATTCATTGTGGGTGTTTTTGTTATTGGTGCACTTCTAGAAATAGTGCCTATTTCGATGCTTCCGATTTTATTATTAATTATTGCTTCATTGGCATTTATTTGGTCTTTCACTATCCGAGAACCAGATGGTGCACCTGCGTCGCAAAAGCAGTTAGAACCTTTACTTCCGGTGCTTAAACGGCCAGCAGTAGCTGCATTTTTCACAATTGAATTTATTTTACTTTTTTCACATGCGCCTTTTTATAGTTTTTATAGTAATTTTCTGAATTCTTTGAATTTTAGTACGACTGAAATTGGATTTTTATGGGCTATGGGTGTTTTTGCAGAAATTTTTATGTTTTCAATTGCTTCAAAGATTTTTCAACGTTTTTCGTGGCGTAGTTTAGTGATTGTGTGTTTGCTAGTGACGAGCATACGTTGGATGTTAGTTGCACTATTTTCACATTACTTTGTTGGTCAACTTTTTGCACAATGCTTGCATGCTTTTAGTTTTGGTCTATTTCACTTAATTGCGATGCGAGTTATTTTTCAAAACTTCTCGGCCGGACAACAAGGGCGTGGGCAAGCTCTTTACAGCACCATGTGGGGGTTGGGGGTGGCTTCTGGTAGTGTTCTGGCCGGACATTTTTGGAAAATTCTTTCTGGTGAGCTCATCTTCATGTGTGCCAGCTTGGTGGTACTTTTAGGCTTATGCTTTGTAATGTGGCTGCCGAAACAAATTGATTCTTCAACTGCATAAGCTTGAGATAATGTAAAAAAGTCATTTATATTGAAAAAAGCAAGTAAATATAAAATTGTTTGATGACTTGTTGTAGCACGTTACAGTTGAAAAATATTGTTTTTATATGGTTATGAACCAGTGAATTTGTCAAAAAATATGCTAACTTAACTTCATGCGTTTAATGATTAATAAATCTATGAAAAATATTTATATTATTGGATTATTGTGGGCTTGTTCTGGTTTAGCTGTGGCAGAAACGGCGACTCAGCAGCCAGCTGAACAACCCGTTCGGACTGCCAGTAATCCTAATGCTATACGTATTGTTACGCGCCCTGAAATTATGGGATTATGGGGAATGGAAATTCCAAATAATAAGAAATGTGTGGAATATTATAACTTCCGTAGTAGTAATGATGTAGTGATCAAAAGTGGTCAAGAATGGTCATATGGTCTATATGAATATCAACCATCCGATGATCCTAAAGAGCAATTAGCTGCTTTAGTGATGCAAATTAAATTTGATAATAATAAAGTGGATTGTTCTGGTCAGAAACAAGATCAAACAGGTGATGTTTCTCAATATTTTGTCCAATGGAAAAATGATCATACTATTAACTTCTGTTCAACCGCTAAGGGTGAGAAGTGTTTTGCGACTTTACGTAGAGTTCTTCCTTAAAATAGTAGATATAAAAAAAGCCTCTTATTTACAAGAGGCTTTTTTATTATGCAGTTTCAGCTTTTTTCTTTTCTTCCAATTGCTTTAACAAGTGCTTTTCAAGGTAATGGATGTCCATTGCTTGAGAACAGAAGCTCTTATCTTGCAAAATAAGATCTTTATGCAGAGGAATATTAGTTTTAATTCCTGTAAGGATCATTTCGTCTAACGCTTGACGCATACGAGCAAGTGAAGTTTCACGGTCTTTACCATGAGAAATCAGTTTAGCAATCATAGAGTCATAGTAAGGTGGAATGCTGTATCCTGGATAGATATGAGAGTCTAAACGAATACCAGCACCGCCTGGTGCATAGAAACTTTCGATTTTACCTGGTGAAGGTAAGAACGTTGTTGGATCTTCAGCATTGATACGACATTCGATTGCATGACCATTAACTTTGATGTCTTCTTGTTGAAGTTCTAGTCCTAGGCCGCCTGCAATACGTAACTGTTGTTCAATAATATCAACACCAGTAACCATTTCAGTAACAGGGTGCTCTACCTGAACACGAGTATTCATTTCGATAAAGAAGAATTCACCGTCTTCAAATAAAAATTCAAACGTACCAGCACCACGATATTGCATTAACTGACATGCATGAACACATGCTTCTAAAATATCAGCTCGTGCTTGCTCTGGTAGATTTGGTGCGGGCGCTTCTTCTAGTACTTTTTGGTGACGACGTTGTAATGAACAGTCGCGATCATATAAATGAATCGCATGACCATTACCGTCACCAAGAATTTGAACTTCGACATGGCGAGGTTTTTGTAAAAAGCGTTCCATGTAAACGGTATCATCACCGAACCACATTTCTGCATCGCGCTGTGCTGCTTGAACTGATTCAAGTAGGGTATCTACACGCTCAACAATACGCATACCACGTCCACCACCACCAGATGCCGCTTTAACAATAAGCGGGAAGCCGATTTCTTTCGCTTCTGCCAAGGCATTGTGGATGGTTACAGCATGGTCGCAACCCGGTACAGTAGGTACGCCAGCTTTTTTCATGGCAACAATCGCAGAAACTTTGTTCCCCATAAGGCGAATATGTTCTGGACGAGGGCCAATAAAAGTGAAACCTGAACTTTCTACAATTTCAGCAAATTCAGCATTTTCTGAAAGAAAACCGTAGCCGGGATGGATAGCATCGGCACCGGTAATTTCTGCAGCAGTAATAATTGCCGGGATATTTAAATAGCTATCACTACTTGCACCCGGACCAATACATACTGCTTCATCAACAAAACGTAAATGCATCAAATCCTTATCGGCATCTGAATAGATACCCACAGTCTTGATTCCTAATGTTTTGCAAGCCCGGGTAATTCGTAAAGCGATTTCACCACGGTTTGCAATTAAAACTTTTTGCAACATAGACGTCCCCGAGGTAATTACGCGCGATAACGGAATAAAGGTTGACCGAATTGGATAACATCACCATTTTTCACTAAAATTTCTTCAATCACGCCACTTTGAGTTGCTTCAATTGGGTTCATGATTTTCATAGCTTCAATAATACCCAAAGTTTCACCAGCAGATACAGTTTGACCTACTTTAACAAATGGTGCTTCGCCTGGGCTTGGCGCAGCGTAGAACACGCCAACCATTGGAGAAGGTTCAACTGCTCCACGTGGTGTTTTTGCAACCGGTGCTTCTGCAACAGCAGCTGCCGGAAGTGCTACACCAGCCGCAGCAACGACTGGATTACGACGAGTTAAAGCGATTGATTGATCACCTTCTTTAACTTCAATCGCTTGCAAGTCAGACTCAATCATTAAATCGATGAGTTTCTTAATTTTGCGGATATCCATGGGCGACTATTCCTAAACTAGTTTGGGTTAGATGGTTGAATTTTTTCAATAGCGTAATCGAGTGCAAAGCTATAGCCTTTTGCACCAAGACCACAAATCACGCCAATTGCTTTATCGGATAAATATGAATGATGTCTGAATGCCTCTCTTGCATGGACATTCGACAAATGTACTTCAATAAATGGAATGGCAACGCCAAGTAGGGCATCACGTAGAGCAACTGAAGTATGGGTGAGGGCGGCAGGATTAATAATAATAAGTTTTACGCCTTCGGTTTGTGCCTGATGAATACGGTCAACAATGGCACCTTCCCAATTGCTTTGAAAAGTATCTAATGTAATTGAAGCGTTTTGAGCTTGGGTAACAAGTTGTTGGTTAATATCACCTAAGGTAAGATGACCATATACTTCTGGTTCGCGTTTTCCCAGCAAATTCAAATTCGGTCCATGAATCACCAAAATGGTCGAACTCATTCAGATTGCTCCAGCTCTAAAGTTGCAAATACTCTTTGCAAGATGTCTGCAAAGTTTGCTTATTATGGCATATGTTTCTACAATTTTTTTATAATTTGTTTTAATTGTCGCAGAAAGGGTACGCCAAATTCGGCTTATATATTGTAAATTTTGCGATGATTTAGCAATGTTAAAAAATGACAAAATTTCAAGTAATTTAATAAAGCTTATTTTAAACTGAATTGACAAAAACAGTTCATGTATTTTGTGTAACGGCTGTAGAATTCTCTTCAATCACGAGTAGCTCATTCCACCTCGTTAGATAGTTTTTTGAGCGGTGACATTGTTTCATATGCCAAGATGGACTACGAGAGTGATAGCCGACTTGTAAATAGTGGCTACCGAATCGATTACGAACTGTACTTAGGGTTTTCATGAGTTGTTGTCTTTGTTGAATCAGCTCAAGAGGTTGCCACAAATCATCAATGTGATGTTGACGGGCGTGTAAACCACAAAATAAAACTCCAATCTTAATATATTTTTTATTTTCTTTATATAAAACATCAATTTGTTGCATTGCTGCTTTTGTTAATATACATAGATCATCTGTTGCATAATTTAAGCCTATTGCTTGAGATGACGCTTTTTTATAAGGTGGTTTATCTGTTTTTTCATAAAGCATGACTTGAATGCAGGCACACAGCTGTTCTTGTTTCATTAAGCGTCGGTGAGCACGATTGAGATGAAAGATAAGCGCTTGTTTAATAATCTCAATGCTGGATAAAGCTTGAGCGAAACTTCGTGATGCTAAAATTCGTTTTGTTAAGATGGCAGGATCGTCGAGTTGAATACAGGATTGGCCTTTTAGCTCACGAATGGTACGTGCCATAACCACAGAAAAAGCTTTTGCTAGATGATGCTCATTGGCAAAAGTTAAGTCTAAGCATGTATAAATTTCATAGCTTCGTAATTGTTTGACCAATTGATAGCCAATTCCCCATACTTCTTTGACTGAAGTTTGTTGCATGAGGTCTTCAAGCAATAGCGGATCTAAACTAGTGAAATTACAAATTCCCTTAAAGCTTTTAATTTTTTTAGCATAGTGATTGGCTAATTTGGCTTGAGTTTTTGAATATCCGATGCCAATACAGCAAGGTAAGCTCAACCATTCTTCTAAGGTTTCTACGACATTGTCACAATATGAATGGATATCTAGAGATTGAAGGTAAGGGGTAAGGCGAATAAAGCATTCATCAATAGAGTAAGCTTCTAAATCATCAGGCGAGAAGAATTCGCCTAAAACTGAAAAAAAACGACGTGACATCTCGGCATATAAAGTGTAGTTACTTGAATAGACGTGTACACCCGCTTGGAGAGCTTCTTCTTCGATTTGATACCATGGGATACCCATTTTTATACCCAATTTCTTTGCTTCTTCACTGCGCGATACAACACATCCATCGTTATTAGAAAGTACTACGACTGGCAGGCCAATAAGTTTAGGGTTAAATAGTCGCTCACAACTGACATAACAGTTATTAATGTCTACAAGCGCGTAAATTTCGCGGTGTGAGATTTCCATTATGATTTGCCCCATTAAAAATATTGGTAAAACTACATATTGATATTGTTTTCATGAACACAGTGATGTCGAGTGTGAGCTGAAAAAATTGCATTTTGAATATGTAACAAAATCAAGTTAACAAAGTTTCTGGAAGAATGCTAGGGTAGTTCTGTGGGTTTATCTCAAGTTAACGATGGAAAAAATAGATAATGCTTTAATATTTTTTAAGAAAAAAGGAGATCAATATAATCTCCTTTTTGGTGAAACTTTCTAAGTTAGTTTTGCTTACCACTTATGACTATAAGTTACTTTCAGCGTTGCGCCATTTGCGACTAAATGGCTTGTGTTATCGCTAGTTCTTAATAACTGGCTATAAAGAGGATAGTACTTGCGATTAAACATGTTTTCTAGACCAATCGTCATAGTATCTTTTTTGTTAAGTGCAAAACTACTGATTAAATCTGCTGTTGTATAAGATTTTACATCGTAGCGACCAAAACCATTTACACCATTTAAACGGTAGTCTTCTGAACCGAAGTAAGTAGCTTGTAAACGATTCGTCCAAGTTTCAGTTGGGCTATAAGAAATGTAAGCTGTGAGTTTTAATGGTGGAATACGGAAGCCTGTCATGTCTTGTTCAGCACCGTTTTGCGGTTTTTCACGGCCTTTCATCCAAGTAACGCTACCACCAGTTCCCCAAACATTTACATCGTCAAGATAGTCAAAAGTTGCTTCTACACCAGTGACTTTTTCTTTGGTTCTAGCAAGTACTAGACCATTGTTAAAAGACTGGACAGCACCAAGGTCAGAAGTAGAGTGGAACACTGCTAAGCTTGATGAGACGTTATTGAAGTTTCCTTTCCAGCCCAACTCGTAGTTATCTACTTTTACAGGCTCTAAAAATGATGAGCCAAGGTTAAAACCTTCGCCAGCATTACGGATAATCAAACCTACATCAGGTAATTGGAAACCTTGGTTGAATGATGCATAAATCGAGTGTTGATCATTCGGTGAGAAAGTCAAATTGGCATTGTATAACCATGCATCGGCTT
Source organism: Acinetobacter sp. AYS6 (assembly GCF_025630795.1). Classification (NCBI taxonomy): domain Bacteria; kingdom Pseudomonadati; phylum Pseudomonadota; class Gammaproteobacteria; order Moraxellales; family Moraxellaceae; genus Acinetobacter; species Acinetobacter sp. AYS6. Next base: position 139,396 of record NZ_JAOTNV010000004.1, on the reverse strand, counting down.
TCACTTTTCCGCCTGGAACTGTGTAAGGGTTAGTCTTGCCTAATTGTGATAATGGAACAAAACTATCAATTTGGGCGTAGCTATCTTCATAGCGTGTACCAGCTTCTGCTGACCATTGATCATTAAAGCGGTGCTTTAGCTGTACAAAACCACCCACACTTTGTGTGGTGAGCTCAGGCAAATAAATAAGCTTGCCAGTTTTTACAAACTCTAAGCCACCAGATTGATCATAAATTTTTTGGTCGAAAATATCTAAAGGCATTTCGCTTTTTTCACGGCTGAAGTCACCACCCCAAACCAATGAGGTGTCACCTAGAAACTCAAGTGGTGTCGTAACCGTTAAGCGGCTACCGAGTACATTATTTTCTTGATAAATCTGGTCGACTTGTTTGCCGCGGTTTGCATTTCCACGAGCATCAAATGGTGAAAAACGGGTAAAGAAGTCGCGGTAATAAATTTGAGCATCAACCTTATTACCTAATAAGTCTTTATTGGTATAGGTCAAATTGTAGATCTGGTTTTCATTTTTATTTTGGTCTTTGAGCTTTAAGCCTTTAATGGCTTTAGCTGGCACAGTTCCAGCAGGAGCTTTTTTAACACTTGGGTCAGATGCATAATCTGAGTCTTGCTCTGCATTATAGTAGTTTGCAGCAAATTGTAGATATTGATTGTCATCAATATGGTAACTCAGCTTACCGCCTACGCTGTAAGCATCGGCATCATAAAGGTCACCCTGACTTGGTTCCGGTGCAACACGGTCACCACTTGCATCGTACGGACTACCAATACGTTGGTAACCAAAGTCGAGCGCATAATCAAAGGCGTTAAAGCTGCCTGTGAAATATTGGTGAATGTCTCCGCCCAAAGCATTAGAACGGAAATTTGTTAAAGGTGTTTGAAGTCCAACCACGGTTTTAGCCGTAGGTTCACCACCCGCAGCTTTTGTGGTAATTGAAATAATACCACCCGCAGCACCACCACCATAAATTGCGTTACTGCCGCGAATTACTTCAATGTTCGCAATGCTTTCAGGGTCAATTGCTGAAAGTCCGCGTGATGTGTCGCGTGTAAGGTTCATTGGCACGCCATCGACCAAGATGAGGGCATTACGGCCACGTAAAGTTTGACCATAATCGGTAATAGTTCGGCTTGAATCCGACAGGCCCGGTACAGCTTTCGCTAAAACAGTCGCAATACTTCCAGATGAACCATTTCTTAAAAGTTCAATTTGTTTTTCATCTAACTTGGTAACTTGCTTGGCAGAAGTAGAGAGTTCATCTGCACGTGAAGCAGTGATTGTAATTGTAGGAAGCGCTTCAGGTTTCTTTTCTGTTTCTGTTGAGTCAGAGGCTGAGGCTGCAAAAGCTGAGTTTGAAAGAAAAATGGCCCCACCAAGTGAAAGAAGTGGAATGATATTTTTAACTTCAGACTTTCTTGTAAAAAGTTTATTACTTTTCTTATTTGCCATTATCTCGCCCTGAGAGTGATTTTAAATTGAACGGATTATAAATGAGAATCATTGTAATTAACAATATTATTAATTGCTTAAAAAATAATATATTTGAAATTTATTCAATGAATTAGGGGAGTAGGTGTCTATTCCCCCAAAATTGAACAGCGATTAGATTCCTTTAAAAGCATTTAGGTGATTTTGATGGGCGCGACGAATAATGCTTCGGTCATCACCGAGCACAAAAATCTGAACAGACTGTTGTTTCCACGCTTCAATATCTTCAGGTTTTCGGGGAATAGCACAGAAATGTTTCTGACTATTTTTAGTCTTTACATACATCTCTTGAACTTTTTCTTTCACCTTTGGATGACTAGATTGCCACGGCATTCCCATCGATTGAGAAAGGTCGGCAGCACCCTCAAGAATAATATCGATGCCTTCGATTTTTAATATTTCATCTAGTTGTTCTAATCCTTCTAAGCTTTCAATCATGGCAACCACAATCGTCTCGTTTGCTGCCTGTTGAACAAAACTCGCTAAATCATCCATGCCGTATCGATTTAATCTTGTTGAGTTGAGTCCTCTTTGCCCAAACGGCATATAGTGGCAATAGTTCACAGCCTCTTGTGCCTGTTTAGCATTTTCAATACGCGGGAAAACAATGCCCGTTACCCCTGCATCGAGCAGAGGTAGAACTAGGTGGTTAGCGTTTAAAGGTACTCTTACAAACACATCAAGAGACATAGCTCTAGCAGCTAAAATCATGGTCTCGACTTGAGATGTACTAAATAAAGTATGTTCCAAGTCGATAATAATAAAGTCGTAGCCCGCAAGTGCCAGTTGCTCGACATTAATTGGAGAGGCTACGGAACAAAATATTCCGTAGAGCGTCTCACCATGTGCTATTCGTTTCTTAAAAGAAATCGAATGCTTATTCATATTCAATTTCCTTAATAAGGCTGAGCGGGTTCGGTGTAGTTTGTACTCTTAAACGAATTTCCGGAAGGAAACGGCGGCTTGCGAGCTGTTCAATATCGATGGTGTCATCTGTAAAGTTAAACAATTCATATCGCTCACTAAACTCTGGGTGAGCTTCTTTATGCTGATTAATGATGGTTCTTAACATGGTCCAGAATTTAATTTCATCGAAGTCATAATGTTCATTTAAGAAAATCGCTAACTCAGCCAGATTTACAAACCAAAGCGCATCTTGGGTAAAGTCTCTGAGCTCATTTGGAGAGTGGGTTTCCAAGAAAGAGTTCGGGTTAATTTTGGCGTGTTCTTTTGGCGCATCTTGCAAGTTGGGTAAAAGCTCCGGCTCACGTAAAAGATGGCGACTAAAGCGAATGCCATCGTGGAAATCTTTCAAGGCTGCTTTAACAGGTAAGCCATTTTTATGAATCAGTACCATGTTTTGCGCATGTGACTCTAAAGCGAGGCCGTGGCACCATAAAATATGCATGATTGGTAAATAAGCATTGCTGAGTAATTTTTCTAACCAGAACTCAATACCGTACTCTTGAACCCACTCATCAATAAGAGGTTTTTGGTCTGTATCGAGTTGCATTAGACCTGTTACAGGCGTTGCTGATTCACCTTCTTTTAAGTAGCTGTAAATACTTTCGCGCCAAATGCAGGCGAGTGCGCCGTATTGAACAGGTAGCGTAATCTGCTGGTTAACCGAAAGACCGCCAATCTCTCTTAAAATAACAGGCTTGTGCTGTTTTTCTAAAATATGATCTTGTTCAACAATGTTATAAAGCCAGTCACTCATTTTTGCCGCATTTTGAACGGTATGCGGTGCCAACACACGAGAGGTAGAAGTATTGACCAAGTTCATTGCCAACTTGAGAGAAAGCGCAGAGATATCACTGATGTTCGATAAGGTCCGAATCGACTGCTGTGGTAAATAAGTCGGACCTTCAATATCTAACGGGATGATCAGTTGGTTGCTAATCGCATCTTGATAATATAATTCAATAATTTTATCCCACTGCCATGGGTGAATTGGAATGAGGATATAATCTTTAAAATCTACATTTTGCTCTTTCAATTGATCATTAATAGTTTGTAGATCTTTCTCTGAAAAATGCTGTTTATAAAGCTGTTCTAAGTTAATGGTTTCACTTAAAACCAGTTTGCATAAACTGTTATGAGTCGCCCCCCATTGAACCGTAAAACCTTCAGAAAGCTCTGGTGCATATTTTTGATTTTCTTTTAAATCGAAGCCGATACGAGATTTAAAACTTGGATGATATAAATGCGCATTGGTAATTCGTGCTTCTTGTTCTAGGTAAGGCAAAGTTCTTAAAGGTTGAGCAGGTGCTTGGCTTAAAGTTTGCGCATGTTTAACGTAAGTTAAATTGAGTTCATCATTAAAGTTTTGCCATTTAACCGGGTCTGCTTCAATAATATTTTTTAGGTCGGCAAGTAGCAGTTTTAAGCTAGGGTGAGTTTCAGCACCTAAAGTAATATCAGAACGGACTAAGCTTGAAGGATCTAACTTAATTCGTTTAAAACTGAAATGTCGTTTAGCCGCGCAAGTATAAAAAACGGTATCGGAAATATAAAACTTGATCTGACCTTTAGAAAAATCGTATTTAAAGGTATTTTCAAAAATAAGTGCTTCTAATAATTGGCCCATCACGCGATTTTCCGCGAGGGTTTTATAATTGGTTTGTTGTGTTGGTTGAAGAGGGCAAAGCGCTTCTGCGCCGCGATATTTATAAATAGGGTTTTCAACTTCAATCCAGATTGGATTGCCACCACTGTGGTAGAGCGTATTTAACATATTTGCCTTGATTGGTAGTGTGAGTGAATTAATTAATAAATCGCGGTACTGCTGACCTTTGGCGCTAAAGTTTTCTTGTGTGAGCGTAAGACGGGTGGCTTGCCAAAGTTCAGATTCTTCAATGGCCGTAACGCGTGCAATTGCACTGATGAGATGAGCAATGTGATTGATCACGAGGTAATATTTTAAAAAGGTCCAAGCATCTTTTTGAGAGAACCAAACGGTACTATCTTCAGAAATAGATGAGTCGTCTTCTATCATTTCTGGAACTATGCTAATGCCTTCCATGTCTCGAAGAATAAGGCGATGTGGATAGCCGTTTTTAAATTCCATTAAACTGTTTTGCATGTGCGCTTCTACGCTAATGCCTTTATTCGCAAACAACTCAACTAATGGAATAAGCGAAACTTTAACGTACTGTTTCCACCAGAAAGTAATGAAGTCTTTCGCATCTTTTGATTGTAGATTTTGATTCGGTGCTGCTTGTTGAATAAAACTTAAGAGAGGAATTTCATGCTTTTCGTTTTCTTCAACCAAGCCACCGAGCATTCGAGTATTTTCTAATACTTCAGGTGTAAGTCCAGCTCGATAAATAATGCCAAATGAACTTTCAAGCTCTGGAATTTTGACTGTTTTCGCCTCTAACTCCGGCAGAATCACAAGGTCTGGATATTGCTCATTAATCTTGTGATTGATAATAATTTTGCTTGCATCAATGGCACGTTCCATTTCATCCATTGGGTTATTACGAATGAAACTGGTAATTCGCACATCAATGGAGAGCTTTAAAAATAGGTTCGATTGAGGTAACCACACTGTACGAACGGATGAAGTTGGCCATACGGTTTGACCTAATGCACCCAGATAGATCACGTCTTGGCTGTCTAAATATTTCTTTAAAGAAGGATGTTGAAGTAAGAAATTGGCTTGCCAAGGGTGGGTTGGCATGAGCTCATAATTTGCTAAGTTTTCTTGCAAACGATCTTTTGCTGCTTCTAAAACTTCAATTTCAATATGGTGAGAAGGCTGGTCTTCACTGACAAGCTTTTGGATTAAAGAAGAATGAATTGCAAAATAGTGGAGTTGGAAACTTGCGCCTAGCTCAGGGCTATACTTTTTCATGTCTTCTTTAGAAAAACCTAAGTTGGCTTTAGAGGTCACATGAAAAGGGTGCCCATATAACATGCCTTGTTCGGTTGACTGAAAACCGCTTAACGCTTTAGTTGCTGATTGAGATGGCTTATTTTCTAAAAAGAATTTTGTGTTCTCGATACTATTGGCAATATCGGAATACAGGTTTTTATTTTGGTTCTTGTCTTTAAATAGACTATTCAACTCATCTGTAATCAGCTTCACTAAATTTTTAGGATCGGTGAGTGAGTCAAAGGTATTGTCATTTAAGTTTTGCAGAACAAAACCACGTTGATATCTGTGATAACCTGTAGTTGAAAGGTGCTGAACTGCGCCATAAATAATCGTGTTAGATGCATTAAATGTATAAGCAAAATACAGGGTGTTTGGTTGCTCCGCATATAGGATGAATAAAGGAGAATCTTGAGCTGGGATAATGCGTTCTTCAAGATTTACTTTGAGTTCACGAAAGAAAGTATTCAGGTACTGTTCGAAAAGTTTATAAGACCATGCATCTGTTGTAATAATTGAGTTCATTCTTGTGCCTCTTTTAAAATTGTATCCATTAAGAATCTGTTCAAAATCACCACTAAACCCGCACCGATAAAAAATAGTGAAGTGCAGATTAATGCAGCGGTAATATTGAAAAATGAGTAGGTGAGCGTGATAGTGATTGGGCCAATCAGCTGTCCTAAGACAAAGGCACTGTTAGAAATACCAATCACTTTTCCTTGGCTTTGAGCGCCAGCTTTTAGAGAAATAGTGTGTAAGATCGAAGGAATAAGGGCTGCAAAGCAAAAGCCTTGTATGAGTCGTAATATAAGAACTAGCCAAATATTCGAAACCCAGATCAATGCGAAAATCGTGATACCGCAAATTAAAGATGCGTAAATGAAGTTATTAAAAGAATCTCCTTTATCATCATTTCGTTTTCCCCAATAAGTTGCAGCAATAAAGGCTGCTCCCCATGAAAGCGCATGTATGGTTCCTGTTAAACTCGCAGCAGATAACGATGAATGAGTGCTTTGACTTATTTCGCTAATGTATAAAACGAAGCAGGACACTAAACCAAAGCCGCCCGCTTGAACCAAAATACCAGCGCTTAACCATGAAAAAATCGTTCTATCAAAAAAAGCTGGAAGCTTAGATTTCTCTTTAGTTTTTGAAGCCTCGGCTTTAACGGGATTGGTTAATACAAATGACGCAATCACAATGAGTGTCATCACAACGAATGCTGTCGCGTTGAGTAATACTTCAACCCGCCATTGATCCATAAATATTCCGCCGAGTACGGGACCACATAGGCAAGCTAGCGCTACACTACTTTGTAGTTGCCCAAAAGCGGCACCTCGTTGTTGCTCATTAGAAAGATAGGAAACATAGGCATTTAAAATCACGGAAAGACCGCAAAAACCGAGTAAAATTCGCGCGAAAATAAACAGATATAAATGCTGGGCGCTCGCCATGAGCAGTATTGAAATACAGAACCCAGCCAGGGAAAGTAACAAGGCTTTTTTATGGCCGAATGTGTCGGATAGATGACCCACAATCGGTGCGGTAAATAAACTGCCAATAGCCGGAGCCGCGAGTGCCAAACCTGCCCAGATAGTGGGAGCACTCATATGCGCCGTCAGTTTTTCCATATAGAGCGGCATGATCGGAATCAGCACCATAAGCCCAAAAGTGGAAAAAAACTGACAGAGCAAAATAATGAAATGATCTAGGCGAGATGAGCGCATGATTTAGATATCCATGGTCTCATAGCTAGAAACAGATAAGCTGTGATAGGGGTTTGGCGTAGTTCCAATTTTACTTGGCATGCCTGTTGAGTCGCTTTCTTGCGCAAGTAAAGGCGTAAGGAGCTGTTTGAATGGCCAAGTGTTATTGTCAAAAAGATAGGTTCGAATTTGCGATTTTGTTTGCTCTGAAATAGGTTGGGTTTCTACAAAATCTTGAATAATGTCTTGAACCATTTCCCAAAAATCGTTTTCTGTACGATCTGTATATTTCAAAGTCGCTAAAGCAATTGGATAAAGGTTAATTTGAATCCCTAAGGTAATGAAGTAGTTAAATAAGTCTTCATTTTTAGTAAAGATAAGATTGTTCGGTGTGCTCGTATCAATGGTATAGGTCGGAGGTGTATAACCACTTTCTTCAATGGCTGTGGTACATATTCTTAAGGTATCGTGGTCACGCAAAATAAAGCATTTAAACTTATTATTTTCATAACACACTATGGTGTTTTGCCCGTGACATTCAGGCATGATTCCTTTTGCCCAAAGCGTTAAGAATGTTTGAATAAAATGAACACTTAAGTCTTTTAATAATGTCCACTTGTCACCTTCAACACCTAAAGTTTCCCAAGGGTCAACATACGTACAACTTAAAGCTGACATGGTGATTGGGGTAACGTTTTTATCTTGGCAAAAGTCTGGTAAATGTCTGACTTGGCAACCGATTACACCTAAATTTTTTACAATCGGCTCTTGTTTACCGAGTACCCACCAATGCGTTTCATTACTCAAAAAGAGGCGATTTTTTAATAAAGAAGTTTCATTAATGACGTCACTTAAAAAATCATAAGCCGTATGCCCATTCATTAAATAACGGCCTGGCATAGAGCGGATTGCGCCTAATGTTTTAGCATTGGTCGAGAGTTTTAAATGCAGAGTAGGGTTTGCGTTGTGAATAAGGGTTCTTAAAGAAGAAGTCGGTAAACCAATTGTCGTAACATGATTCAGATCAATACCGCCGTACTTATTTTCATCAAACTTTAAATAGTGATGTTGCGTCTCTAACAAAGGCAGGGCTAAGTAGTCATCTGAAAGCTGAGCCATTTTTTCAGTAATATGCTTGTCCTCAGCTTCTGATAACAAAAGCTCTTTGTGAGGAATCGACTCCATATTATTGATCACATCATCTTTCTTAAAGGCCCACCAATACACCTCAATTTCTTTTTGAGTCGTAAGGGGGGCAAGTTCACCTTTTGAGTGAGCGAACGGATGAAATGGACGATCAGCCACCAGTGAGAGCAATTCGCTAGTAACTAAAGGCGATGAAAATGAAAGTGCTGACTGTAAAATTTGAGGAATTTTTTCAGCCGTTACTAAGTTGTCGAGCCAGTAATCAACCGCTTTTTGATGATGCGGTGAAGGCCACCAAGACGCTTTTGTTAAATAGTTAAAAACTTCAGAAATCGAAATTTTAGAAGTCGTATTGCTCAAGAGGTTATGAAGTGAAACTTCGGGGTGAGTAACATAGAACGGATTTACACCATCAACTTTTAAACAGTTGAAATACAGCTCCAACTCATCATTGAGAGTAATTGCCAGATAAGGCTTTTTATAGGAAATATGATCTCTAAAATCTCCATAATTCTCCATGTAGAGTGCATCTATCGTTTTTTGTAGTTGTGCGGTGTAAATCCGATCTAACATTTTAGTTATTCCTATTCTTATAAAAGTGGTAGAACCGTGCCAACGTTTTGTTCTTGTGCGGCATTGAAGAACCACTTAGCGCAAACAATGTCGTCAATCGCCATGCCCATTGGGTTGAGCAAAATGATTTCATCTTCGTGTTCGCGGCCGTTTTTATGACCAATAATGATGTCGCCAAGTTCAGCATGTAGTTTTTCACGGCTGAATAAGCCATCTTCAACCAGCACATTGATGACTTTCTTCTCTCGGTTTGATTGGTCCCAGTCATCTACAATCACTTTGTCCACTTTTAAGAAGACTTCAGGCTCAATATCCATAATTGAAATATTTGAAACAAAGCAGCCTTTTTTAAGCCACTCAAACGGAATGTAAGGTTTATCTGAAACGGTACAGGTAATAAGGACATCAGCTTGTTGAATTGCAGACTTAGCACTGTCATGAATTTCAATTTCTAAATGTGGATATTCGGAAAGGAACAATGCTTTGAGTTTTTCAGCCGCTTCAGGGTTTACATCAAATAAATGTATTTTTTTCACTTGAGCGTATTGTTCAAGTACAGTCTTAATCTGCATTTGTGCAATTGGACCGCAGCCAATCACGGTAATGTCAGAAAAGTCTTTTTTCGCTAAATATTTAATTGAAACACCCGTAATTGCCGCGGTTCGCATTGCACTGATTAGGCTGCCTTCCATTACTGCAACCGGATAGTTTGTTTCTGAGTCATTTAAAACAATCAGTGCGCTCGCACGCGGAATATTGAATTTTTTAGGGTTATGTTGTCTTGATCCAATCCATTTGATTCCAGCAATCGGGTTGTTGCCGCCTAAATAACAAGGCATTGCGATAATACGGTCAGCAATATGGTCTGCACCTTGCCAGCGAAGATAAGGTTTTAAAGGTTGTACAAACTGTTTATTTGCATGCAGGGTTAAACCTTCAGTAATCGCTTCAATAAATGAATTACTATGATTTGCACCAAGATTTAATAAATCTGATTGACTTAAATAGCGAAGGGTAGCCAAATTGCTCATGAATATGTCCTAAAGAGAAGGTTAAACAACATTTTGTAAAGTAAGGTTTTCTTGGCGTCGTACATTTCGATTGAAGTGACGCTTCTTGATCATTTCGAACCATTCATCTTCATAAACCAGATCGAGATAACGGTCACCGCGATCGGGCAGTAGCGTTAAGACGCATGAACCTTCAGGAATGGTTGGAATCAGTTTTTTTATGGCTGAAATAGATGAGCCGCTCGAACCGCCTGCAAAGATGCCTTCATGTTCAAGAAGTTCTCTACAACCGAGTGCCGATTCATAGTCATCTACATAAATGACATCATCAATTTCATCGGGGGAGAGTAGAGCTGGGACAGTGCTTGCACCAATACCGGGAATTTCGCGTGGACCAGATGTGCCACCGAACAGCACAGAGCCGACAATATCGACAGCGATGACTTTTAATTCTGGAAATCTTTCTTTAAGACGACGGGACACGCCCATAATCGTGCCGGAGGTACTTGCTCCGATCACGAGGTAATCAATCTTGCGGTCAATTTGATTTAGAATTTCTTCTGCTTCACCAAAATAGTGGCTTTTCCAGTTGTTTGGATTTGCATACTGATTAATCCAGACAGCATTTGGCAGTTGTTGGCAGAGTCGTTTTACAGTGTCAATTCTGGTTTTTAAGTAACCGCCGTTTTGGTCTTTTTCAGAGACCATCTCGATATTGGCTTTGTAAAGCTTCAACATTTGTAAGTTTGCTGAAGCAATCTTTGGGTCAATAACGGCAGTAAACTTTAATCCATATATTTTGCAAGCCATTGCAAGTGCAATTGCTAAGTTTCCTGAAGAGCTTTCAACAATATGACTATTTTTATTAATCACTCCCGATTTCAGACCTTCCTGTAGCATGAATAATGCTGGACGGTCTTTAATACTTCCTCCTGGGTTTAACAATTCCATTTTCGCAATCACTGAGATCGATTGATGCGTGAATAGCCTTGATAATTGTAATAGTGGCGTTTTACCTATGCAGTCGAGAATATTTTCATGGATCATGGTAGATCTTCTCAGGTTTTTATGTAATGTGAATGATAATGATTATTAATTTAATTATTATTACCAATTGTGACATGATTGTTGCGCTTTGTAACGCAAAATAGGGATGACTTAGAGGAATTTTCACTAAATTTTTTTGCGTAATTATTTGAATCGTAATATTTATATTTTAGAGAGGGATAAATTAATAAATGTTTTAAATATAACTAGATAGGCAAGAAATTACTTTTCACCTATAAAAAATAATTTAATAAGCTAACGGTTTTGCAAATTAAAATGCCCGTTTTAAATTTCTTTAAAAATTAAGTTGAGGAAATGTATTTTGATTAACATATTTTATGCAGCATCATTTTGTAGATTTTATGACCTTATTTAACGCTTACAAAAAAAGAAATATGGGAAGGTTTGCTTAAATTGCTACGAGTGATGGACTGAAGTTGCTCAAGTGGCAGTTATTGATATGAAAATGTCTGAAAATGATACGTTTAGATTGATATGATCAACACCATAAGCGCTATATTTTCAATGGATCAGTTGAGTCCAAAAAATATAGTAATGCGTGTTTCGCATTTTGTCTTATGGGTCTTTCAAGCTGTCTTTGTCAAAAAAGACAGCTTTTTTTATGCTGATTTGAACCGTAGATAGCTTATGAAGAATATCGCTGTTTGGCTTGTTCATAAGCTTGAAGGTTGATGCATTGATGGCCCAGTGCGGTGATTTGTGCTTGGTCTAGCTGAAGGTCATCCCACTTTTGCATTTGCTTAAGAAGCCAGTAAAAGTCTTCTACTTTTGGAAGAGCGCTTTCTTTTACCAAATGACGGACAATATCTTGAATCATATAGTATTTGTCGACATGCACTTCTTCTGAGCAATGAAAACGAACAATTCCAAATTCGACCAATAATTTTAAAATTGGCGCAAAGTCTTCTAGTTCGCTAAGTTCTTGCTGAGCTTTCATAATTGCAGCGGTAAGTGCAACTAACGTTTGTGGATGCTGCTCAGCCCATTCTTGGGTTACAGCTAAAACTTTGTCAGCCACAGTGGGAATAATGTTCTGGCTTGAGCAAATCATTTTACTTAAACCTAGTAGCTCACCTTGGGTATTCCAAGGTTCACCCACACAAAAACCATCAATCACATGTTTATCGAGTGCTTCGACCATATAAGGTGGTGGTAAGGTTTTGAGCTGAATAGACTGCGCAAGTTCTGGATTTGCTAAAGCTAACCATTCTCTTAAACAATAATGGTGAATGGAGTGTTTAAACACATGTGCTAAAGAAAGAGAATGGTCTTGTTCAAGATAGCTCGCCACTTTTTGAGCGGTTACTTGAGCCGTATCATTTTCTTGAATTGCAAATTGATGCGTAAGTTTTTGACTTAAGCTAATGAAAGCACGGTTTTCACTTAAAACCAGTGATGTTTGAAGGGCTGTACCAATTTGATCTGATCCTACTGCGGCCGCAGGTAACATTGCAGATAAGCAGTGCGCTGCATCTAGTAAGCCAAAAGCCAGGCGATCGCGAAGACTTGCCCAAGATGCTTCTTTAACTAAAGTAACCTCTAGACCTACTTCTTCAAAAAATCCTCTTTGTTTAGCCCAAAGTAAAGCAAGACAATCAAGCAAAGGAATATAGCCGAGTTGTAATTGAGTCTTTTCTAGTGTGCTCATTTATTCATCCTTTAAGTGATTGCCAAGTAATTTTTGGGCGTCAAGTAAACGCCGTGCCATTTCTCCAATTGTTATACGGTGGCTCATCGCATTTTTTCTGAGAAGCTGGAACGCTGTATCTTCAGGCAGGCCATGGAGTTGCATCAGTAAAACTTTGGCTTTTTCAACATCTTTGCGGTCAGCGAGTTTGGTTTGAGCTTCTTTTAAGTCACCTTCGAGTTTTTTGTGTTTTTTATATTGCTCAATTGAGATTTCTAAAATGGTATGTAAGCGAGCAGGATCAATGCCATCTACAATATAAGCCGTTACTCCAGCATCTATGGCTTGTTTGATGGTGTCTTTATCTGAATTTTTGGTGAATAGGACTGTAGGTAGATCATAGCTACTGACACAGCTTTCAATAATGTCACGGTGAGGATGATCCATATCAAGCAAGATCACATCGGCTTGTAAATGTTCGAGACGAAAGATATTCAAGTGGTCCAAAGTAAGGCAAGCAACCACTTCAAAATCATTTTCAAGCAAACTTTTTCTTATATAGTCGGCTCGCGCATGATCATCATCAATAAGGGCTATTTTGAGTTTTGGCATAAGTTCAGAAAATCAGGCTAAGAAAATGCGCCAATACGACGCGTTTTTGTTATGAGTTTTTAAGCAAGATTAGTGCCATCGAAAATTAAAGAAAAAATCAAGAATTAGTGGCACTTTAGTAAGCCAAAGCATAGGGCTGGTCAATATTGGTGCAAAAATACGTCTCATTTTGTAGCAAGGCATCTTTTTATTTAAATCCTATAAGTGTGCAGTGATAGAGCAAGCAAAATAAGGCCTGATTGTTTGCTTACTATTAAAAATTATTATCTATATGAAATTAAAAATAAAAAATATTATTGCTTTAAGTTTTTTAAATATTGGCATGCAAAATGCTTAGTTAATTACAGGTCGAAGACGACCATGAGTTTTAAAGACGGCCAACGATGTCCGTTCTGATCGAGTTTGTGAGTGCAACCGTACACACAAAGAAGTTACGTTCAGTCGGAGTGAAGGTCATGTCTTTATTTTTATTGCATAAAAAAGTTACATCTGAATTATTTGAATTTTCAGTTCCAGCGATGCGAGCCTTCTCTATGAGGGGGCTCGCTTTTTTTATTTCTTTTTATGACTTTGCTGTGCATTGGGTGTCGTCAACGAGTAAAAAAAAATTGGTTTCAAACAGCTACATGCGTTGTGAGCTCGATTCGCTTCTCGGTAGAGCACAAGGCAAAAGAACAACGTCTATTTGAGAACGCAATAACGCAGCTTAAAAGCAACGTGATTTGAGGAGAAACACTATGAAATTGGTAATGATTGGTCATGGTATGGTGGGCCACAAATTCATCGAAGCCATTTTAGAAAAAGCAGATGATGAACTAGAAATTACGATTCTCGCGGAAGAGCCTCGTATCGCGTATGACCGCGTACATTTGACTGAATATTTCTCAGGGAAAACAGCAAAAGATTTATCTTTAGCACGTTTTGACTTTGCCGATGCTCATGGCATTGATTTACGTTTAAACACTAAAGCAACGGCAATTGATATAGCGGCACAAACGGTCACAACCAACCATGGCGATGTGATTAGCTATGACAAATTGGTGTTGGCAACAGGTTCGTATGCATTCGTTCCACCGATTCCGGGTAATGACCGTGAGAACTGTTTTGTTTACCGGACCATTGAAGACCTAGACGCCATTCGTGCAGCGAGTTTAAATGCAAAAACAGGTGTGGTGATTGGTGGTGGTTTACTTGGGCTTGAAGCTGCTAAAGCTTTACGTGATCTAGATTTGGAAACACATGTTGTTGAATTTGCACCACGTTTAATGGCTGTTCAAATTGATGACTTGGGTGGTAAAGTTTTACGTCGCAAAATTGAAGATCTTGGCGTAAAAGTTCATACACAAAAAGCGACTCAATCTATTGAGTGTGGTGACAGCACAACGCATGTAATGAAATTTGCTGATGGTAGTGAGCTTGAAGCAGATGTGATTTTATTCTCTGCGGGGATTCGTCCGCGTGATGAGCTTGCGCGCAACAGTGGTCTCGCGGTTGGTGAGCGTGGCGGTATCGTAATTAATGATTACTGCCAAACTTCAGACGCAAACATTTATGCCATTGGTGAATGTGCACTTTGGCAAAACAAAATTTATGGTTTAGTTGCACCCGGTTATGACATGGCGCGTATTGCAGCAAAACACATTGTAGATGAAGAATGTAACTGCTTCGCAGGCGCGGACATGAGCACCAAGTTGAAATTGATGGGTGTAGATGTTGCCTCTGTTGGTGATGCACATGCTATGACACCGGGTGCATTAAGCTACTTCTATGCAGATGAGCACGCGTTGGTTTATAAAAAGATTGTTGTAAATGCGGACAAAACTAAATTGCTTGGCGCGGTTTTGGTGGGTGATGCCAAAGAATACAACGACCTTTTACAAATGATGCTCAATGGTTTGGCTTTACCGGAAGTTCCGGAAAGCTTGATCATGCCGGGCTTTGAGCAGTCGGCGGGCAAATCTGGTGGTAGCGGTGTAGATTTGCTGCCTGACAGCGCAACAATTTGTTCATGTAACAACGTATCAAAAGCGGACATCTGCCAAGCAATTAGCGATGGTTCGACTTCTTTAGGGGCATTAAAGAAATGCACCAAAGCAGCAACAGCATGTGGTGGTTGTGCACCATTAGTAACTCAAGTGTTGAAGTCAGAGTTACAGCGTCAAGGTGTAACTGTAAACAATCACATTTGCGAACACTTCCCGTACTCGCGTCAAGAGTTGCATCACTTGGTTCGTGTCAATGAAATCAAAACTTTTGATGACTTGATTCACCAACACGGTCATGGTTTGGGTTGTGACATCTGTAAACCGACTGCGGCAAACATTTTGGCTTCTTGCTGGAACGATTTCGTACTTGAGCCAAGTCATGCAGGTCTACAAGACAGTAATGACTACTACTTGGGGAACATTCAAAAAGATGGTTCTTACTCAGTTGTACCCCGTATGGCTGGCGGTGAAGTGACTCCGGATGGTTTGATTGCCATTGGTCAAATCGCGAAAAAATATAACTTATATACCAAAATTACTGGCGGTCAACGCGTTGACATGTTTGGCGCACAAGTCCACGAGCTTCCATTCATTTGGGAAGAGTTAAATGCTGCGGGATTCGAGTCGGGGCATGCCTACGGTAAGTCTTTACGTACCGTGAAATCTTGTGTGGGTAGCACATGGTGCCGTTACGGTGTAGATAACTCGGTTGGCTTAGCCATTGAACTGGAAAACCGCTACAAGGGTTTGCGTTCACCACATAAATTAAAAATGGCGGTGTCTGGCTGTACACGTGAGTGTGCAGAAGCGCAAGGCAAAGACGTAGGGATTATCGCGACCGAAAAAGGTTGGAACCTTTATGTATGTGGGAACGGCGGTATGAAACCACGTCATGCAGAGTTACTTGCCTCTGACCTCGATAAAGCAACGCTCATCCGTTATATCGATCGTTTCTATATGTTCTACATCCAAACCGCAGACCGTTTACAACGTACCAGTGTATGGCGCGACAACATGGAAGGTGGACTAGATTACCTGAAATCTGTGGTTGTTGATGATTCTCTTGGTTTGGCTGCCGAGCTTGAGCGCCGTATGGAACACATTATTGGAACATACCAAGATGAATGGCGTACGGCGGTGGAAAATCCTGAAGTCCGTAAACGCTTCCAGACTTATATCAATGCTGGCGCAAGTGAACAGGCCGATCCACACATTCAATTTACAACTGAACGTGGTCAAATCCGCCCATTATCAGATGTTGAGCGCTCAGAAGACCGTATTCCAATGGTTGAGGCATAAGCAGGAGAATTTCTATGAATATCGTACAAGACAAAAATATGCTTCCTGATGATCAATGGATTGATGTGTGTGCACTCGATGATTTAACCCCAAACACTGGCGCGGGTGCGTTAGTGGGCGGGCAAGCAGTGGCAATCTTCCGTGTTGGACATGAAAAACGTGTTTATGTGCTGAGCAATAAAGATCCGTTTAGCCAAGCCAACGTCATGAGCCGTGGAATTATCGGTGATTTACAAGGCGAACGTGTCATAGCATCGCCAATCTATAAACAACATTTCAGCTTAGCAACGGGCCGTTGTTTAGAAGATAAAGACCAAAAGCTTTTAGTTTACCCAAGCAAAATTGTAGATGGGCGTGTTTGGGTCAATGAGGTGCCACAAAAAACTTATATTACCAATACGGGTGTGTCTCAAGACAAACTGAAATTGGTACTGATTGGTAACGGTTTAGCGGGGATGCGTTGCCTGGAAGATTTACTTGATATGGCACCAGATCGTTATGAAGTCACAGTGATTGGGGAGGAACCTTGGGGTAACTATAACCGTATCATGTTATCTCCGGTTTTATCAGGTGAAAAAACCATTGAAGATATTATGTTGCACCCGCCAAAGTGGTATAGCGACAAAGGCATCAAATTTATTGCAGGTGATAAAGCAGTAAAAATTGATCGTCCGCGTAAAGTGGTTTACACCGAAAAAGAGCAAACAGTTGATTATGATCGTTTGATCTTGGCAACAGGTTCAGCACCGTTTATTCCACCAGTTCAAGGTGTTGACTTAAAAGGCGTGTTAACTTTCCGCGATATTTATGATGTTAACACCATGATTGAGTACTGCGGTTCAAAAACCAATGCAGTGGTGATTGGTGGCGGTTTACTCGGTTTAGAAGCGGCGTATGGTTTAAAACAACGCGGTATGAACGTGACCGTATTGCACTTAATGGACCGTATTATGGAGCGTCAACTCGACGGTCGTGCGAGCCAGTTACTGCGTCATAGCATTGAGCAAAAAGGCATTCACATCATTACCGAAGCCAATACAGAAGCTTTGGTGGGTGACGAAAATGGTCATGTGAAGCAAATTCGTTTGAAAGATGGCACAGTTTTAGAAGCCGATCTTGTAGTGTTTGCAGTGGGCATTCGTCCAAATATTGCTTTGGCACAAAGTGCTGGTTTGCGTTGTAACCGTGGTGTGTTGGTCAATGACACTATGCAAACGTTTGACCCAAGTATTTATGCCGTAGGTGAGTGTATTGAACACCGCGGACAAACCTTTGGTTTGGTTGAGCCATTATGGGGGCAAGCATTCATTTGCGCGACCCATTTAGCAGAACACGGCAGCTTAACTTTTAAAGCACCCACCGTACCGACTCAGTTAAAGGTGAGTGGTGTTGATGTATTTTCAGCGGGTAATTTTGAGCCGAAAGATGATTATGAAGACATTATTTTGAATGATGAAAAACGCCAGATTTATAAACGCATTATCATTCAAAGCGATCGAGTAATTGGCGCAGTACTGTTCGGTGATACTGAAGATGGTATGTGGTATGCAGAGTTAATTGCAGACCAAACACCTGTTTCTTCATTCAGAAATAAACTGCTATTTGGTCGAGATTTTGCATTAAAAAATGCAGGCTAAATAGGGAAAGGAGCAGTTATGAATAGTATTCCAAGCGTTGAAGTCGATAGCTCCGATCATGTTGCAAAAACAACTAAAACAACATGTCCATACTGTGGGGTAGGTTGCGGTGTTAGCGTAAACGTCCAACAAAAACCGCAAGGACCTCTGGTACAAGTTGAGGGGGATGCTGAGCATCCTTCCAACTTTGGACGCTTATGTATTAAAGGTAGCCGACTTGCGGATACTTTAGGGTTAGAAACACGTGTTTTACAGCCGATGATGGGGCGCAAGGCCAATCGGACAGTAACAACGTGGGATGAGGCAATTAATAAGATCGCTGATAAATTCCAATCTTGTATTGATCAATATGGTCGTGACAGCATTGCATTTTATGTTTCAGGTCAGCTTTTGACTGAAGACTATTATGTGGTGAATAAGTTTGTAAAAGGCTATTTGGGCACTGCCAATATCGACACCAACTCACGCCTTTGCATGTCATCTGCGGTGGCAGGTCACAAACGTAGTTTCGGTGAAGATATTGTCCCAGCAAGTTATGAAGATTTTGAGCATGCTGACATGGTGGTATTGGTCGGTTCCAATACCGCATGGTGCCATCCTGTGCTGTATCAACGGATCATGCAGGCTAAAAGCCAAAATCCCGATATGTTTGTGGTTGTAATTGACCCACGTTTTACCAGTACCTGTGAACAAGCGGATTTGCATTTGCCGATTTTACCGGGCCAAGACGTGGCTTTATTTAATGGCTTATTTCAATATTTATATCGAAATGGCCATGCTGATCAGGTCTTTGTAGATGCCTATACCGAAGGCTTACAAGATGTTTTAACAAGTAGTCAGCAAGAAACTGATATTGAATATGTGGCAAAGCGTACAGGAATTACACTAGAGAAGTTACAGCAGTTTTTTAAGAAATTCGCTCAAACTGAAAAAGTCATCACTCTATTTTCAATGGGTGTGAATCAATCAAGTCAAGGCGTAAATAAAGCTAACAGCATAATTAACTGTCATTTACTGACAGGCAAAATTGGAAAGCTCGGCGCTGCACCATTTTCAATGACAGGTCAGCCCAATGCGATGGGTGGCCGAGAAGTGGGTGGCTTAGCCAATATGCTAGCGGCGCATATGGATTTAGATAATCCACTACATCAAAAAGTGGTGCAAACCTTTTGGGATAGTCCATTTATTGCAACCCAAGCTGGCTTAAAAGCTGTTGATTTGTTCCGTGCCGTTGAAGCTGGAAAAATTAAAGCCATCTGGATTATGGCAACCAATCCGGTGGTAAGTTTACCAGATGCCGATCAAGTCAAACGTGCGTTAGAGAAGTGCAAACTGGTGGTGGTATCAGATATCTGTGCAGATACCGATACCACAGCCTATGCCGATGTATTACTGCCAGCCTTAGGTTGGGGTGAAAAAGATGGAACTGTTACTAACTCTGAACGCCGTATTTCACGTCAACGTGCTTTCTTGCCTGCACCAGGCGAAGCAAAAGCAGATTGGTGGTCTGTTAGCCAAGTTGCGAAAAAATTGGGCTTTAATGGTTTTGACTTTGTGGGTGCAAGTGACATTTTTAATGAGCATGCGGCTTTGTCAGCACAAGATAATGTAGATATTGATTCGCGTGAAGAAAGTAATAATTTCCGTTATTTCAACCTAAAAGGGTTAATGAATCTAAGTATTGCTGAGTACGATGCTCTACAACCAGTGCAATGGCCAGTGTGGAATAAAAACCAAGATGCTAAAGCTGTACAACAACTCTTTGGCAACGGGCAGTTTAGTCATAGAAATGCCAAGGCAAAATTGATTCCGACTGTCGCAATCGATCCGGTCCATGCGGTTTCAGAAGACTATCCACTCATTTTGAACACTGGGCGTATTCGTGACCAATGGCACACCATGACACGTACGGGTTTGTCATCAAATTTGACCAGTCATCGTGCCGAACCATTCTGTGAGATTCACCCAAGTGATGCCTTAAAATTTGGTGTACGTGATCAAGGCTTAGTCGAAGTCCGTTCGAAATGGGGCAGCTGTGTATTACGGGTGACATTCTCATCGGGTGTACGCCGTGGGCAAATTTTTGCACCCATTCACTGGACTGAACAAGTTGCGTCCGATGCTCGTATTGGTAAAGTCGTTAACCCAGAGGTCGACGCTATTTCAGGTGAGCCTGAGTTTAAACATACACCTGTCACCATTCAGCCGTTCTATACCACTTGGCAAGGTGTGCTCTATGTACGTGAAGGGTATGACTCCCATATCCAAGAATCACTACACCACTGTGCATGGTGGACTAAGGTCAAAATGGTGAAAACCAACCGTTATGAACTTGCTGATCGCCAAACTTTTCATGATACTCAAAAGAATCTGAAAAACTTTTTGCCATTTGCCGATGAAACATTTGAATGGTTAAGTATCGAAGATATCTCGTCACAACTGAGCCATAGTGTTATTTTGAAAGATGGCATTGTAATTGCAAGTCTATATATTGCGCCGCCAGATTTATTGCCAGACCGTGATTGGGTTGCTAGTCTGTTTAAACGTGAACGTTTAAGTGCCTTGCACCGAAAAGCGTTACTGGCCGGCATGCCCATGTCTGCTACAAATAATGATGGGCCTTTAGTGTGTAGTTGTTTTAAAGTGGGTAAGAATAAAATTATTGAAGCCATTAAAACGCAAAATATTACTCATGAAAAACAAGTCACTGCTTGTTTGAAAGCAGGTGGAAATTGTGGTTCATGTTTACCTGAAATCCGTGGCTTGATTAAAGCTTGCCAACAAGAGGTGGAAGTGTGAATAAGGGATATCCCGTAACTGATCTGGTCATTCTGGCGGGTGGACAAGCCCGCCGTATGAACGGTTTAAATAAGTTATTGCAGCAATTTGATGGTGAACCCCAACTTCTTAAAATTCACCAAAAATTAAAACCATCTGTGTCTAAAATTTGGGTTAATAGTCATCGCGACTATTCGATCTATCAAAGTATTGTGCCAGATATTAAATGTTTTCAAGATGATGCTTCTGGTTTTTTCGGCCCGCTTATGGGGATGAAAAGTGCATGGTCTCATGTAGAAGCAGATTATGTTTTGTTTATTCCTTGTGATGTGACGTATGTGCCAACGCAAGTAGTTGCGAAATTACACAGTGCACTTCGAAAAAATAAACAGGCTCAAGCAGCTTATGTTTCAATTAATGGAGATGCATTGTATCCATTTTGCTTGTTAAAGCGTGAAAGCCTAAGCACGATAACAGAGCAAATTGACAAACAACGATTAAGTTTAAAAGAATGCTTTAAGCTTTTACATGCACAAGTCGCCATATTTCAAAAACAAAATTTATTTTTCCATAGCATCAACTCTCTAGATGAGCTTCAGCAATACAAACAAATCAATGCCTTTAAAGAGATATTTACAGCAAGTTAAAAAACAGACTTTATCTATTTAGATATTCAACTGATGACCTAAACAAATTTTAAATGATGTATTCTTGACTATTTATTATATAGGTTCTATTTTGGAACTTGATGTTTTAGTTCCATCTATATGCATAAAAATAAAGGGAGTCAATCGGAATGGTAGAAGCACTGAAGCAAAACGAAACGGATGTGACCGCATGTATTTTATGTTCAAGAAATTGCGGTTTAAGTGTTGAAATTAAAGATAATCAGTTTGTCAAAATTAAAGGCAATCCTAAACACCCATTTTCACAAGGCTACATTTGTCAAAAAGCCGCAAGATTACAGCATTATCAGCAGCATGCAGATCGTTTGACTACACCTTTGAAACGTCAACCAGATGGCTCTTTTCAAGAAGTGAGCTGGGATATTGTCATACAGGAAATTGCCGATCGATTGGTTCAAATTAGAGATAATTTTGGGGGAACTGCTTTTGCTTCTGTTGGGGGCGGTGGTCAAGGAAATCATCTAGGTGCAGCATATGGCCGACAACTTTTGCTGGCCATGAAAAGTTATTATGCTTATAACTCTCTTGCTCAAGAAAAAACAGGTGATTTCTGGCTCAATGGGCGTTTGTTTGGAAGTCAGGCCTGCCATACGACAGAAGATGTTGAATATGCCGACTATGTTCTTTTTATTGGGACAAATCCTTTTCAGGCACATGGTATTCCCAATGCACGAGATACGCTAAAGCATATTAAGAAAGATCCGAATCGGACCATGGTGGTGTTTGACCCGCGTGTTACCGAAACAGCTAAACAAGCAGATATTCATGTGCAATTAAAACCCGGAACAGATGCTTTTTTAATGTCAGCTATGATTGCGATCATTATTAAGGAAAAGCTTTATGATGCAGCGTTCATTGAGCAACATACGCAAGGATTTGACGACGTAAAAACAGCATTTGGTCGTGTGCCGATTGAAGACTATATTGCCAAAGCAGATATTCCGGTCGATTTGGTTTACCAAGTGGTTCGAGATTTTGCCAAGGCTAAAAGAGGCTGTGTGCGTATCGATTTAGGCATTCAGCATACTTTAAATACGACATTAAACGGATATTTAGAAAAACTACTGTACTTACTAACTGGAAACTTTGGAAAGCAAGGTACCAATAATTTGCATACCATGTTTATTCCAATTTTAAGCGACACCGATGAAAGAAAACCGAAATATCGACGTAGTGTTTACCATAAAATGTTCCCAATTTCTGGGTTCTTCCCGCCTAATATTTTGCCCGATGAAATATTAAAAGCAGGGGAAAAACGAATTCGCGCAGTTTTTGTGGATAGTTGTAACCCGCTATTAACTTATCCCGATACACCTGCCTACGAAAAAGCATTTAAAGCATTAGATTTGTTGGTTGTAGTCGATGTCGCCATGACGGAAACCGCGAGACTAGCAGATTATATTTTACCGGCTCACACCCAGTTTGAAAAATGGGAATTTACCGGTTTTAACTTGGAATTCCCTAAGAACGGTTTTCACCTAAGACACCCGGTATTAAATGCTCAAGCGAATACTTTACCGGAAGCAGAAATTTATACGCGCTTACTTGAAGCCATGCAGGTAATTCCAAAAAGCTTTCCGCTTTTGGAAAAAATAGCTTCAGTCGACTCTAAAAAAACAGCCTATTTACCTTACTTGTCGGCATTAGGCCTTACTTTTGCATGCCATAAAAAATATATCCCTTTTGCCGCTTCGATTCTCTATCGGACTTTAGGTAAATATTTAGAAAACTCAGCTGCTTCAACGGCTTTCTTATTACCATTGTCTATTCAATATGCTGTTTTACACACCAAAGCAGTACGCCGTGCAGGTTATAAAGGTAATCCCTTAATATTGGGCGTTCGGTTATTTGAGCAAATTTTAAATCAGCGTTCAGGCGTAGTGTTATCACAACACGAATATGATGAAATCTGGAAATTGGTTGCTTATAAAGACAAGAAAATACGTCTCGCTATTCCCGAAATGTTAGGTGAGTTGGCAAGTTTAAAAAATCATCAGGTTAATGCTGAAGAGTTTCCTTTCATACTTTTGTCGGGGGAGCGCCGTAGCTATAACGCAAACCAAATTTACCGTGATCCTGCTTGGCGAAAAGTAGATGCTGAAGGGGCTTTACGAATTCATCCGGAGGATGCCCAAGCTTTAAGTGTAAGTGTCGGTGATCGACTCAACTGTATTTCGAAGCATGGGCAAATTCAGGTCAGCATAGATTTAGATGAAGGCATGCGAAAAGGAGTTGTGTCACTTCCACACGGCTATGGTATGCGCTTTCAAGGTGGAGAGCCAATTGGGCCACAATTAAATCAACTGATTTCCGGTGATCATTGTGATCCTTTATCTAAAACGCCGTACCATAAATATGTACCCATCCGTTTAGAAAAGTGCTAGAAATAATGTAGGGCAAATGAGAGATGGAAACTGCACTAACTTTACACAGTTTTAAAATTACAGTTGAAGTAGTGCAGTAAAAATCTATTAAAAAAACCTGAGAAGTTATGGATGATAAATAGAATTGGAACAAATTTTGCATAAGCAGAGCACTATTGGAGAGCAATTTGCTATTTTAATTGCCCATAAAAAGTGCCAGCAATATTTGAACTGTTCTCGACATGAGTGCAAATGATGAAACAATATCACTCTGAAACTGCGCCAATGCTTTTGCAAGATCAATATGGGCGCATCAAGCGGAAGTTACGAATTTCAGTAACTGATCGCTGTAATTTTAAGTGTGTATATTGCATGCCTGAGCATCCTGAATGGTTAAATAAACAAGACCTGCTTAGTTTTGAAGCGCTTTTTCAATTTTGCCATTTTATGGTGCAGCAAGGTATTGAAAGTATCCGCATTACGGGCGGTGAACCATTAATGCGTCAAGGTGTTGTCCATTTCGTTCGTGATTTGCAAGCCTTAAAAGCATTAGGTTTAAAACGGATTTCAATGACCACCAATGGACACTATCTTGCTAAATACGCTAAGCAATTAAAAGATGCTGGATTAGATGACCTAAATATTAGTTTAGACAGCCTTGATCCGATTCAATTTAAAGAGTTGACCAAGAAAAAATTAGAACCAGTTCTTGAGGGTATTCAAGCTGCAAAAGATGCAGGACTACCCTTTAAAATAAACTGCGTGTTAATGAAAAATAAAAATGACGATCAAATCCTGCCGATGGTGAAGTGGTCGATCGATAACCATATTCCTTTACGTTTCATTGAATTTATGCCACTTGATGGCGATGCACTCTGGTCAAATAAAGATGTAGTGAGTGAAGCAGAAATTTTACAGGCTTTACAACCCCACTATTCAGTACAGGTTATCGAGCAGCAGCATGAACCCGCACGCCAATATTTGATTAACAAAAGCTACTCTCTAGGAATTATTTCCACAATTACTCACTCATTTTGCCATCAATGTGACCGTATACGACTAACCGCACAAGGTGAGTTATATAACTGTCTCTTTGCACCGCAAGGTTTAAATATTAAGCCTCAGCTTCAAGCATTGGTAAGTAATCAGTACATGCCAGAATACGATGTGTATATCCAAAATTTAAAGAATTTGGTTCATCCTTATATCTGGCAAAAAGCCAAAGGTTTTCATGCCTTACAACATCAACAAACCCGTAAAATCAGCATGCATATGCTTGGGGGATAAATGCAACAATCTATCCAAATTAAAGTCGAAGCATTTGGTGCAATTGAAAAATTGCTTCCTCAAAATCTTTCGTTAGTTTGTCCTAACCAGATTCTGGTTAAGGATGTATTAGATGAAATTGTTTTATTACATCCGGAATGTATAAAAGCCATGGAAAAATGTGCGTGTGCTATTGGCGATAATGTCATAACGCGGCAATCCACCTTAAGTGAGCCATGTACTTTGGTTTTATTATCACCAGTTGCAGGGGGGTGAACCATGCGAGATTTTGCACGTATACAAGAGCAGGCTTTAAGTTTAGATACCTTTGATCCTATTGAATCATTTCCTGAATGCGGTGGAATCGATATTTTTATGGGTACGGTTCGTAATCACCATGAAGGAAAAGCTGTTAAAGCATTGAAATATACATCTTATAAACCGCTTTCTGAAAAAATGATACGTGAAATTGAACTGGAAATTGAGAAAAAGTATAAGGTATCTTATGTGCGAGTGATTCATCGAATCGGCTATCTGGATGTAGGTGAAACAGCAATCATTGCAATTGCTTATGCAGCCCATCGCCGTGAAGCTTTTCAAGCATGTGAAGAAGCGGTTGAGCGAGTGAAGCATGAAGTGCCAGTTTTTAAAGAAGAGTTCTTTACAGACGGTACAAGTCATTATGTAGAAGGCTGCTGTATTCGTAAGGATGCACCGCAAGAACACAAGCATCACCATCATGTCGGCCATGAACACTCACACTGAAATATGCACAACTAGGATAAATAATGAAAAACGTAGGAATGAAGCCGGAAAGTTATCGTGTTGCTGAAGCACAAGCAATTTTATATGCGCCCCCACACTGTATTGAATTATTAAGACAAGGAAACACTGAAAAAGGGGATGCATTAAAAACTGCACGTGTAGCAGGAATTTTAGCAGCGAAACGAACTGATGAGCTGATTCCTTTGTGTCATCCACTGCCGATTTATCGTGCAGATGTTGAATATGAATTAGAACATGATTTTGTAAAGATTATTACCGTGGTCGAAACCATTGGTCCGACTGGTGTGGAAATGGAAGCTCTAACGGCTGCAAGCCTTGCGGGATTAACCATTTACGACATGTTAAAACCACATTGTGAACCAGAAGAACTCTGGATGGATCAATGTAAATTGCTTAAGAAAAAAGGTGGCAAATCACACTTTAAGCGAGTTCTTCGTCAGCCCGTATCGGCAGCGGTTATTGTGTTATCTGACACGGTTGCAGCGGGTAGAAAACCCGATACAGCTGGAAAATCTGTGGTTGAAACTTTAACAGAAGCAGGATTCGATCCAATTCATTATCAGATTTTGCCCGATGAAGCTGAAACTTTAAAGGATTTAGTGCTTGAGTTGAGCAAGTCATATGCTTGCATTATGACCGTTGGTGGCACTGGAATTGGTAAGCGTGATATTACGGTTGATACGCTAGAGCCACTTTTAGAACGAAAGCTAGATGGCTTAATGGAAGCTGCGCGTTCATTTGGACAAAAACGTACACCATATGCTGCAATGTCGCGTGGAGTAGCTGGTTTTATTGATCGCTCTTTAGTGGTGACTTTACCCGGAAGCCGTGGTGGAGCAAGTGAATCAATGGCTGCTATTTTACCAGCGTTAGTTCATATTTTTGATGTTTGCCGTGACTTACCACATCCGGGAGGCTATGAATAATGTCAGGTTGTGGTGCAGAACGTGGGTTGATTAGCGTAAATGAAGCAATTGAGCTGATGAGTAACCGACCTAAAAAATTAGAGTCGATTCAGCAAGTTCTTCAAAATAGCCTCAGTAGATATCTTGCTAAAGAAATTTATTCAGAAATTAATCTACCAAGCTTTTCTCAAAGTGCTGTAGATGGTTATGCACTTTGTAGCCATGCAGAAGATTTAAATAATCACAAGTTTCAGGTTACAGGCGAGATTCGTGCGGGAAGCGAAAGTCATGACGTACTGAATGAAGGGCAGGCAATTCGTATATTTACTGGTGGCAAAATTCCTGAAGGCACAACACATGTTGCGAGGCAAGAAATTGTATCGGTTCTTTCAGCACAGGAAATTTGTTTAACTGAGCATATACGTCCGCAAGCCGATATTCGTTTTATGGGTGAAGAAATCAAGAATGGGCAGTTACTTGCCCAAGTTGGTCAGTTTCTGAATATTGGAAGTTTAGCTGCCTTAAGTATGGCGGGTGTACAAACGGTTGACGTTTACCGTGCACCAAAAGTCGCTGTTTTAGTCACTGGCGACGAAGTAGCCGAAAAAGCAGAAGATTTGGCAGAAGGCAAAATCTTTGATGCAAATGGTCCATTATTAAAAGCTTGGTTTGAAGATTACGGCCTAGAGGTTGAACTCATTCATGTGGCAGATGAGGCAGAGCAAGTCACACATTACTTTAATCAGTTAAAAGATAGCCATGATGTCATCATAACCACAGGCGGAGTTTCTGTAGGTGATTATGACTTTGTTCGGCCATGCGCTTTTGAGACTGGCTTTGAACAGATCTTTTGGAAAGTAAAACAGAAACCGGGTAAACCCCTGTTTTTTGCTGAATATTCAAATTCAGAAAAAGATCACTATTGTTATTTGCTCGGTTTGCCGGGTAATCCTGCTGCGGTCTATGTCTCTATGCAGGTTTACGGTAAAGCATTGCTTGACACTTTGCAGGGAAACTCGGCAGGGCCAGAGTGGTTTAGTGCAATTTTGGATCATGACTTAAAAGAAGATGCGCGCGAACGTTTTTTACGAATGCATGCTTATTTTGACAATGGACAACTTAAAGTTAAAAGTCTGGCAAAACAGCAATCTCACATGCTCAGTAATTTAATGCAGGCCAATTGTCTAGTACGAATTCCAGCAAGTGTGAAACTAGAAGCAGGTCATATTTTAAAGGGTGTATTCATCTCAAATTAATGATGAATAATAATAGATATAACTCACTATACAATTGGGTGAGTTATATTTGTTAAGCGAATTTATATAATAGCTTTCTATTTTTTTATAATAAAAATTCTTTTATAAAGTTGATAAGAAGTTATTTTTATAATGAATGTTGCATAACTCGTGGTAAGTGGTTTAGGGTATAAACAATAGGGCCGTTAGGCTAGGAAATATTGAGGAATGCATAAAGATGAAATGGGATGACATCGGTGATCAACCTTGTTCGGTTGCTCGTATGCTATCAGTGATTGGCGATCGATGGACGATGCTAATATTGCGTAATGCGTTTATGGGAATACGCCGTTTTGACGATTTTCAAAAATCATTAGGCGTAACTCGTCATGTCCTTTCAGATCGTTTAAAGCGTTTGGTTGAATATGAAATATTAGCGAAAACCCCTTATTTTGATCGTCAAGAACGCTTTGAATATCGCCTCACTGATAAAGGTTTTGAACTTTATCCAATTATCTTGTCTATGGCGAATTGGGCAGATAAATGGATGGATCAAGGTTTAGGCAAACCTTTAGAGTATCGTCATAAAACTTGTGGCCATAAGTTCGAACCGGTTATGGTATGTTCGGTTTGCCATGAACCTTTACATGCCAAACAAGTGCAAGTTTCAGCTGGACCGGGCTATTTTGCATATATTGAACAAAAGCAGAAACAAGCTTAATTTCCCCCGCCATACTTTATAAAGGCTCTTGTTGAATAGCATCAGCAAGAGTCTTATAAATATGTTCATGATTTGACTGTGCTACATTAAATCGTATGAATTGACCCGCATTAGAAGCTTGGCTAAAAGCATTGCCGGGCGCAAGAATAACATTCTGATTAATACAATATTTCGCAATTTTTGAAGCTTCTAAACCTTCCGGTAAATGACACCATACAAAAATTCCTGCTTGAGGCTTAATCCATGGCTTTATACCCAGAGGCTCGAGTTTTGTAATGGTATCGTGCATCGCTTTTGCTAAACGAACTTTGAGTAATTCTAAATGCTTGCGATAAGAACCATCCGTTAAAGCAGTAAGCAAAACTTCAGCAGACACACCATTGTGAGAAAAGCTCGTAGCAATTTTTAGGTCGGTGAGTTGATCAATCCATTCTGGCTTGGCAATAATATAACCACAGCGAATAGAGGCGGATAAGGTTTTAGAAAAACTTCCAATAAAGATTACACGTGAAAGATTATCCAAAGCCGCAAGCCGAGGAGCAGCGTTATATTCAAAATCTGAGAAAATATCGTCTTCTACTACAATTAAATTTGATTGCTCAATCAGCTTTAATAGTTGGTGTGCGGTAGAAAGAGAAAGTACTGCACCAGTTGGATTGTGTATTCCTGAGTTGGTGATATAAAGACGTGGATTATAAGTATCAATTGCTTCTTTAAATGCTTCTAAATCAGGGCCTGTAGCTGTGTAAGGAACTCCAACTACTTTAACTTGATGAACTTTGAGTAATGCATGAAAATTAAAATAACAAGGATCGTCAATCAGAACGACGTCATCAGGCTTTAGTAAAAACCGGAAAACTAAATCAATCGCTTGAGTTCCCGAATCTGTTAAAAGTACTTGGTTTAGATTTGCATCTATTCCTTTTGTTTGGGCACGCCTTGCTAGTAAATCACGTAAAGCTGGTAATCCTAACGGGGTTGAATAACCCATTAAACAAGCGTCTGTACTCCTTGCAGCTGCCCTTAATCCTTTACGAATACTGTCTAATGGCATCCAGTCGTCGGGGAGCCAACCGCAGCCAGGCTTAAATACGTCTGCTTTCGCTTCCAAAGACTGACGAGAAATCCATAAAGGATCTACTGAACGTTCTAATTGAGGGCTCAACTCACTTAAAGCTAAAGGGGCGAGAGGGCCAACAATATAAAATCCAGATCCAGTTCTCGATTCAATTTTTCCCAAAGCAATTAATCTTTCATACGCCTCTAAGATGGTTGAGACTGAAAAGCCCAGATCATGTGCTAATTTGCGGACGGAGGGTAAGCGTGCTCCAGGCATTAAAGACCGATTTTTTATTTGCTGTTCAATCTCTGAAATGACAATTTCAATTTTGGTTTTGTTCTGGTTCACTGACTTACAATCCGAACTGTACTGGTTATTAATACATAACAGTTCTTTTAAATTGTACTGCTTTGTATCTGGTTTAATCACCTTAGCACAGCTTAAATTCTTCGTATAGTGACGGAGAAAATTATGAATAGGTTTATGAATGGCTGGGTGAATGGTTTTATTGGCGTGGCTATTTTTGCTGGGTCATTACCAGCAACACGTGTAGCCGTAATGGGGTTTGAACCCGGCTTTTTAACCGCAGCACGTGCAGCAATTGCGGGTATTTTAGGACTTATTCTTATTTTAGTTTTAAAACAAAAAAAGCCAGCGAAGCAAGATTGGTGGCCTCTTGCCATTGTTGCTTTAGGGGTTGTGATTGGTTTTCCGTTGTTTACAGCACTTGCTTTGCAATATATGAATGCAGCCCATTCAATTGTCTTTGTTAGTCTTTTACCGTTGGCAACTGCAATATTTGCTGTGCTAAGAGGTGGAGAAAAACCAAATCAATTTTTCTGGATATTTGCAGTTTTGGGGAGTGCAGTTGTTTTCGCTTATATGTTCTTCCTTTCTGGTGATACATCACTTGGAATAGGGGACTTTTATATGTTGATGGCAATTATTTTCTGTGGCTTTGGCTATGCAGAAGGTGGTGTACTTTCAAGAAAAATAGGCGGGTGGCAAGTCATTTGTTGGGCGCTGATTTTGTCTTTACCTTTTATGTTGTTGCTTACTATTTTCTATATGCCAGCTTCCTTCCAAAGTGTGTCTCCATCTGCTTTAGTTGGTCTTATTTATGTGTCTTTGTTTAGTATGCTCATTGGCTTTTTCTTTTGGTACAAAGGAATGGCACAAGGCGGTATTGCTGCCATAAGCCAACTACAACTTTTACAGCCTTTAATGGGGTTAGGTATTGCAGCGGCTTTATTGCACGAACATGTGAGCTGGTCAATGTTAATGGTCACAGCAGCAACTATTTTATGTGTCGCTGCTGCTAAAAAATTTACTTAACTTTATAAACAATTTGCTGGTTTAGGAACACCTGCTAAACGACTTAAATGACGGGCAACTAAACCAGTATTAAATTGTTGCTGCAAAACAGCATTATTAATCTCTGGACTTACCGTCTTCATTAAAAATTTAATAAGTGGGCGAGTTGCTGGAGAGTGTCCAAACTGTTGATAAAATTGACGCACAGCAGCTAAAACTTCGAAATGCCACTCGGTCAATTCAATATCAAGTGACTTAGCAAGCTCTTGTGCCACTTCAGGATTCCAGATTGTATAATCAACCAAATGACCATCTTGGTCTAATTCTAAATTCATGAAACCAGCCTAAATATATTATTTAAGAGAAATACAGCGATTAAACGTTAAAACCAGATCTGCAAATTGATCATAGTCCAATACATTTATCTGAGCTAAAGTATCTGTATCGAGTAAATCTTTTTCAAGACTCAAGCACGAAACAGATTCAAACTGTTGAATCATTTGGGCTGAAAGCCGTGCAACAGAATCACCCATAAAAATAATTTGGTCGCCTTCCTGATAAAGATGACTTAATTCACCAATAATATTCGGTGTATTGTGATAAGTAGATTGCACAAGATAAAGTGTTGATGGATTCATTAAAATTACACCTTCATCTACCAATATAAGACATGGTCAAAAGACTGAATGAACTCATGATTTAACTCAATGAATTCGAGCTCTTGTTCTGTTTGTTGAACAAAAGGATTTTGCTGATTTTTGCTTTCGATCAGAATTGGGCTTAAATCATAAAATTCAAAGCTTTCGACCATATTTGATGCGACTTTGAAAGTATGATGAAGTTGACTAAAGCTTAAATCATTTTGTAAAAGGCTAAGTGCAGCATCTTTCAATAATACTTTGACTGGCGAGCCAAAGGTTGCTAAAACCATAGTAGCAGAAAGGCTTTCATTGATTTGAAGACTGGTTAAATTGGCTTGGCTTAAAATGACGAGTACAGATTTCACACAATATACCTTTTAAAAGCAACAATCTAAGCAAACAAAGTAACTTAAAATTGAATAAGACGAGATGCTGACTGTACCGCATCAGCAAGTTCACCTAACCCGACGAGTTGAAAGTCTTTGGCAAGGTTGTGATGAGTAAGGTGATGGCGACTGGCATTTTCTGCATCTGTAATACCACGAGCGAGGGCAGCACTCACACAAACAGGAAGTCGAATCGAGAGCTTTTGCCATTCATGCGTTAAATTGCGCTGGTCGTCAGGAACCCATTGAAAATCATTAGCAACCTGCACGCCGTCTTGGTAAAAGAATACACGAAAGTCTTCATTTTTACTTTTGAGTGCCTGAGCAAGTCCTAACGCATGCCAAGCATGAATGGAAGTAGGAGCAGAGGTAATTAGTAGTAATGTACTCATTGAGAATTCACTATGGTCATACGTCTAAATGGGCGTAGATGCATTAAGAGAAAGGTAAGTATACAATGATTTTAGTGACAGGTGGTTTAGGCTTTATCGGTTCACATATTGCTTTGAGTCTAATGGCCCATGGGCAAGAAGTGGTAATTGTCGATAATTTGGCTAATTCAACCTTGCAAACGCTGGAGCGCCTAGAGTTTATTTCTGGTATGTACGTTCCATTTGTTAAACTTGATGTACGTAATACACCCGCATTGAATAAGGTCTTTGAGCAATATTCAATTGATGCAGTTGTTCATACGGCTGGTTTCAAATCAATTGAAGAATCTAATCTTAAACCTCTTGAATATTATAATGATAATGTAAGTTGCATCATGAGCTTACTACGTGCCATGCAACGCACAGGTGTCCGTCACTTTATTCATCTGTCTAGCCTTGCAGCCTATGGAAAATCTGGTCTGCAATTAAGCGAAACAGAAGAATTTAATTATACTTATCCTAATCCCTATATTAAGTCTCAACAGATGATTGAAGAAATTATCCGTGATACTTATAAAATTGATCATGAGTGGAAAATTGCGATCTTGCGCTTATCTAATATTGTAGGTGCATTTGAACATGGGGTGCTCGGTGAATATGTTGCACAGCTTCCTAAAAATATTGTACCGCTTGCTATGCAAGTTGCCGCAATGCAACGTGATTTAATCGAATTACAAGATCAAGCTGAAACATCGGACCATACGACTGAACGTAGTTTTCTACATGTTTTAGATGTATGTGAAGCTGTAACTGCAAGCTTACATTGGCTGCGCGATCAAACCCATTGTTGTGAGGCATTCAATATTGCCCATGACCAAGTACACTCTATTCGTCAATTACTCGATGAAATTTCACAAGTCACTCAAGCCGAAATTCCGACTCAACCTGCGATTTATAAGCATGTTGAGTTAGGCCAAGTTGGGGCAGACATAACGAAAGCAAAAACATTATTACAATGGTCACCTAAACGTCCATTAAAACAAATGATTGAAGATGAATGGCGCTTTTATCAAAATACATTAAATGGAAGATAAGATAATGATTCTTATTTACAACAATGGAATGCTTGAGTACGATATTAAAATTAACTAGCCAGAGCAAAACTTGCTTCAGCCCGTGAGTTCTTTAACCAGATAACTGAGGTTTCTATGCAAACACGAATTGAACATGACACTATGGGTGAGATTGAAGTTCCAAATGAAGCATTGTGGGGAGCACAGACTCAACGCAGCTTACAGAACTTTAAAATCGGGCAAGAGCGTTTACCCCGTGCCATGATTCGAGCAATGGGGCTGGTCAAAAAGGCTGCTGCGTTAACTAATGCTGAACTTGAACAGTTACCGCAAGATTTGAGTCAATATATTGTCGGCGCGGCTGAAGAAGTCATTGATGGTAAGTGGGATTCACAGTTTCCTTTAGTGGTCTGGCAGACAGGTTCTGGTACACAAAGTAACATGAACTGTAATGAAGTAATTGCCAATATTGCAAACCAAAAATTAGGTCAAGCATTGGGTGCCCAAAAACCTGTACATCCAAATGATCATGTCAACCGTGCTCAATCAACGAACGATTCATTTCCAACCGCTATTCACGTAGCAGCAAGTTTGCAAATTAATGAATTACTCATTCCTGCCGTAGAGCAGCTTAAAGCGACTTTGCAAAAAAAATCAAATGAGTTTCAGTCTATTGTTAAAATAGGTCGTACCCATTTACAAGACGCAACGCCGTTAACATTGGGTCAAGAATTTAGTGGTTATGTGTCTCAGCTTGAGCATGGATTAGTTCGCTTGCAACAGGCGTTAACAGGCTTATATGAATTACCATTAGGCGGTACTGCGGTAGGGACTGGGCTAAATGCACATCCTGAGTATGCAGTGAAAGCAGCTGCTCAGCTTGCTTTGCTTACAGGCTTACCATTTGTAACGGCTCCAAACAAATTTGAAGCACTTGCAGGACGTGATGCTGCTGTTTTTGCTTCTGGTGCATTAAAAACGCTTGCAGTCAGTTTAAATAAAATTGCAAACGATATTCGCTGGTTGGCTAGTGGTCCACGTTGTGGTTTCGGTGAAATCCGTATTCCTGAAAATGAACCTGGTTCAAGCATTATGCCGGGTAAAGTAAACCCGACACAAAGTGAAGCAATGACCATGGTTGTTGCACAAGTACTTGGAAATGACACGACTATTAATGTGGCAGGTGCTTCAGGTAACTTCGAATTAAACGTATTTATGCCAGTGATTGCCTACAACCTATTACAGTCTATTCAGTTGCTTGGCGATGCTTGTAATAGTTTTAATGATCACTGTGCGGTAGGAATTGAACCTAATCAGGATAAAATTGATCACTTCTTACATAACTCTCTTATGTTGGTAACCGCTTTAAATCCAGTGATTGGCTATGAAAACTCTGCAAAAGTTGCAAAGACTGCTTATAAAGAAAATAAAACTTTAAAGCAGGTCGCTGTTGAGCTCGGTTTGGTTACAGCAGAACAATTTGATGAAGTGGTTAAACCTGAAAAAATGGTTTCACCAAATAGTAAATAATCTTTTCTAATGGACTTTTTTATTAGCAAATACTTGGGTAATATCCGCGAGTTGCTAAGTACAACAAAAGTCCTGAATGATCAGCGCAAAAAATCATAAGGGGAAGGCCTGCTTGAAAAAGTAGGCTTTTTTTATATCTTTAAATATAAATGTCATATCTAGGCTTTATTTTTGCTAGGTTATTTTAAGCCCAAATCAATAATTGTTCTAACAATAAAGAAATCGTAAATCATTATACTGTCTCAATTCATAAATACTTTTCCAGTGCATGCCAAAGCAGCCGTTTTGAAAGTTAAGTGTAAAGATTAATTTAAATAGTAGTTAACCCATTAGTAAGTCAATTCTGTCAGACGTATGACGCTATAAGAAAACCAAGCAGGTATCGACTAATGGCGGGGTTTTTTATTATTAAGTATTTCTGTAATATCTATGTATTGGTTTAGCACTGAATGATTAGTGTTAGGAATCAAAAAAAAGTGGAGTTTTAAAATACACATATATTCAAATATTTATGTTTTTTAAATGTTTGAATTATTTTATTTTTAATTTGATTCACATTGCTGGTGTTTAGCTGTAACGAAATTGGAAGATGATTGTATACATCTTTCAATTTTAGATTTAAGCATCTTCTTTGCTAGGCCCATTTCTGATTGAGATGAGGAAGTGGGCTTATTATTATTTAAGAAAAAACATAATTTTTAGATGGAATTTGGATAGTGATGTACACAATTAGATATGTTCATCGGAACAATACTTACTATGTCGCTTCGAATATCGAAGGAAATTTTATTATTCTTGAGTCAATTGATTCAGGATTTCGTATGGGTCATCAAATTTCTTATGATGGTGAAAAGATATTCAACCTTACTTTGAATGATGAAACTGATGCAGTCATTAAATTAGAAAGTAATGAAAAAACAGCATACGAATACTTACTTTCGGTTAAATAAACTGGTTTTTTATGATGAATTATTTCTTTAGGAATTAGGTAAGAGTAAAAAATACTTCTTAATAATAAAGCGAACAACGTTATTAAAAAATTCTTATTGGTTGTATATCTATTACCGTATAAGAAGCCCGCCAAAGACTAGTTCTTGGTAGGGAGGAGATAGCCATGACAATAATTAAACACATAACAACGAAGAGCTCTTTTCGGAGGGCTTTTTATCAATAAAGCTTAAACTTTCACTAATTAAAGGCGAATTAGCGTTGAATAAGCTGTCATAATTGTTAAAATGCGCACCTTGTCCTGTTTTTATGTTGTTTTTAGTTTTGCATCTTTTTGCGATATTTTAAATAAACTAATTAAAACAGAAGCTTAGCTAAGGATTTTTGAATGCTCTCTATTTATTTGACAGATACTCAACAACATGTGCAATTTAATGATTATCCTGGTGATCAGCCTGTTAAGTTTCTGTTAAATCTTAAAAAGATTTTCCCGAGTACAGGTGACTTATTATTACCAGTTTTACCTGATGATAATGATCTAGAAAATGTAACTTGGGAATCAACTTCAGAAGATTTTGATGTCTTTAAAAAGCTATTGGCTGGATGGGGAGTTATTGAACTTCGTTTAAATGCAATTACGGCTTATAAAGATAAAAACTTTGCGAATGAGTTAGTGAAACAAGCTCAAGCAAAACGTAAGAAAACAGCACAAAAAAACCATCAACTCTCTTTGGTTGCACTTGATTATATTTTTATGCATGAAGTTCATGCATTAATTGATGCGGAATTGGTCACTATTGGTGAGAAATTTTATTTACCAACCTTGCGTGAGCAATGGAAAGGCATAGTTTCAGATCCAGTGCTCAATGGAAAATTCTAATTAAACACAAAAGGTGAATTTATGGAAATTCACCTTTTTTATTTTTATAATTAAATTAATGAGTTATCACTTGATAATTGCTGGTACAAAAGTTTACAAGAAAAGAATGCGTTTTTTCTAAAGTGGCAGATACATTGCTTATATAAATACAAAATTATTGCGGGAGAGAGGTTCGAAAGAACCCGCCGAAGGAGCAACAAGCCCGGAAACTCTCAGGCAGAAGGACTGTAATAATTAAAAAATCTGGAGAGAAGCTTAGATTTATAAGAATTGAAAATAATAACTTATAAATTATAAACTCACCGAAGGGGAAGATCTAAACGTTAAAAGGTAACGTTGGGGTCGAAACTCTCAGGTACCAATGACAGATGGGCTGTACTGATGAAATGTTCTGCATTTCTGAGGAGTCTGTTATGCCACATGTTATTGTGATAGGTGCGGGAATCACAGGGGTTACCTCTGCTTATGAATTATCGCAACTGGGTTATCAAGTCACAGTGATTGATCGACATCTATATCCTGCAATGGAAACATCATTTGCCAATGGAGGGCAATTATCGGCTTGTAATGCCGAAGTATGGAACCAAAAAGCCACTGTAGTTAAAGGCTTTAAATGGATGAGACAAAAAGACGCACCACTACTGCTGAATCCTTCATTTAGTTTGCATAAATATAGCTGGCTAGTTGAGTTTTTATCCCATATTAAAAACTATGAAGCAAACACGATTGAGACAGTCCGTTTGGCATTGCTTGCTCGTAAGCGTTTATTCGAGGTTGCTGAAAAAGAGCAACTCGAGTTTGATTTGGAGAAACGTGGAATTCTCCATATGTATCATAGTAAGGCTGACTACGAGATTGCTAAACAAGTAAACAGTGTATTGAACAAGGGTACATTAGAGCGTTATTCAGTTTCACCTGATGAGATGAAAACCATAGAACCGTCGTTAACAGGCGAATATTTTGGTGGCTATTACACGCCAAGTGATGCAACAGGGGATATTCATAAATATTCAACTTCTTTGGCTGAAAAGACTAAACAATATGGCGTTCAGTATAAATTCGGTCTGGAAGTCACAGATATTAAATGTCATCCAGACAAAGTGATCGTAAGTTGTCAGCCAAGCGCAGAGCATCCTTATCTTGTTGAAACCGATAGCATCCAAATCGAAGGTGATGTGCTTGTAGTTTGCGGTGGTGTAGGAAGTTATCAACTCGCCGATATGATTGGAGAGCGGGTAAATGTGTACCCAGTAAAAGGTTATTCAATTACCGTGCAATTAAAAGATGAGCAAAGTGTAAAGAATGCACCGTGGGTTAGTTTACTAGATGAGAGCGCTAAAATTGTGACTTCTCGTTTAGGTAAAGATCGGTTGCGCGTGGCGGGAACTGCTGAATTTAACGGTTACAACCGCGATATACGGGCTGATCGTATTCAACCTTTGGTGAATTGGGTAAACCGTAACTTTGATATTTCAACTGAGCATGTGGTGCCTTGGGCTGGGTTAAGACCAATGATGCCTAATATGCTGCCTGTAGTGAAGCAGGCTAAACAGCCTCGTATTTTCTACAATACAGGACATGGGCACTTAGGGTGGACTTTGTCAGCGGCGACAGCGGTTTTGGTTGGTCAAGATATTGCTCAAAAATATCCAGTCTAGAAAGTAAAAAGCCAGTGTTCAACACTGGCTTTTATTTAACGCGCTAATCATATAATCGGTAGATTCCGCTAAAACGCTCACAGCCTTTCTGTTGGGTTTTCACATGAAGTAAAGCTTTTTGAAAATCAAACTGATATTTACAGTTATGTTCATTGTCTAAAATTTCACTTTTTTGTTCAGGCGAACTATAGGCCATCAAAGAAATCGTTTGAGTTTCTTTGCGGTTATTTGGATTGCGATATGCTATTCCTTCAATCTTGATTTTATCCTTTGCGAGCTGATGGACTTGAATATGAACAGGTTGTGCTGCTATACGTCCATTTTCAAACTTAAGGTAATGCTGGGTAAGCGTTTGCTTAAGTGATGCATAAAAATTTAGGTCATCTGTACGTAAATCAAACTGTTGTTGAATACACGTATTACTCTTGCATTGCTGAGTATATTTAGACCATAACTTTTGTGTATCCTGTAAAAGTTGTAGGGGGGCATCAGTAACTAAATATGCAGAAAGATATTTATTATTGAGTTGCGTTCTCGATTCACTAAATGTTTTTGAGCAGATTTTAAGCTCAGTCCCAGAATTGGAGCAGTCTATTGATTCTGCAAAAACAGGAGATGAACATAAACAACTCAATGTCACGGCAAAACTTAATCTTTTCAATTGATTCATATCAGTATTAGACAGCATGATCGCTTATACTTTCAGTCTACTTTGCTAGGTGTACTATAGCGAAACAGAAAGGCTGAATACAAGATTTCTTAAGTTTTTATGGAAGGTAATAGTTATATGGTTGCTCAAATTCGCATTGGTCAAGGAATGGATGTACATGCCTTTGAAGCGGGGGACTTCGTTACATTAGCTGGCATTCAAATTCCACATACACATGGTTTGAAAGCACACTCTGATGGTGATGTAGTACTCCATGCCCTATGTGATGCTTTGTTGGGCGCTTTGGCACTCGGAGATATTGGACAACATTTTCCTGACACAGACCCGGAATATAAGGGTGCAGATAGCCGAGTATTGTTAAAGCATGTTTACCAGCTAATCTTGGATCGTGGTTATCAGTTAAATAATGCCGATATTACGGTGGCTTGTGAACGCCCCAAATTAGCTAAGCATAATTTGGAAATGCGCCAAAGCATTGCTGATGTTTTAAATGTGGATATTAATCAAATTAGCATTAAAGCAACGACAACCGAAAAACTTGGGTTTACCGGTCGTCAAGAAGGTATTTTGGCTACAGCGACTGTTTTAATTTCTCATCACACTAAGTGATCTGCCTGTTGCAAAGACTGCTGAAGCTCGAGAGTTGCCTTACGGCCTTGTAGCTGTAAGGTAATACTATGAATGAGTCCAGTCCAAGTCTCATTAGGTTCCCAAATTTCGTGCAATAAATCCTGAGAAGTAGGCATGTCAATATTCATATAAAACTGTCTATAGACATACATAAGGCAACTTACGCGTTTATTTTTGGCGCAATGTATCCAAACAATTTCATTTTGCACTAAATGATCAATCAAATCTAAAACTAATAAGCACTGCTCAGCAGAAGGCGTCTCCCAATCAATTGGAATATGAATATAATTTAAACCAAGGTCTAAACAAATACGGTCTTCATTTTCAAGGTGATTTGAAGCATTAGTTAAAGCAAGGTTAATGACTGTGCTACAACCAAACTCTTTAATCAATTTTAGTTGTTCAGCAGAAGGCTGGGCCGAGCTAAATAAATGTTCATGAATAATCGAAAATGCGGGAATTTGAGATAATGATTGTTCAAGGGTTGTCATGATCGCACTCTACAAGAGTAGGCTTAGCTTATTGTGTAGAATGTTATACACGATTCTAGAGAATAGTTGAAATACAGCCTGCTTATATATTCGGCAACGTTATCAAATTTTTAAAAATAATTAACTGGAAAAGTACAAGTCCTATAAAATAAAAAAACAGCATCATAAAGATGCTGTTTTTTTAACTCAAAATTTAAGCTTTTTTTAGATTTTCATTCAATAAAAATTCGACTAAAGCTTTTTGAGCATGGAGACGGTTTTCTGCTTCATCCCATACGACTGCATTTTTATAATCGAGCATGGTTTCAGAAATTTCTTCGCCGCGATGGGCTGGTAAACAGTGCATAAATAAGCAGTCAGGATGAGCAAGGCTCATTAATTTTTCATTGACCTGAAAAGCAGCAAAGGCTCTTTCACGAAGCTTCTGTTCTTCTTCTTGCCCCATACTTGCCCATACATCTGTAACGATAAGGTCAGCATTTACAGCCGCATCTTCTGCATTGTCAAAAACTTCGGCACAATGACCAAACTCTGCTAAAAATTCAGGTTTAGGCTCATATCCTTTCGGTGATGCAATTTTGAGTTTAAAGCCCATCATGTGTGCAGCTTCAATATATGAGTTACACATATTATTGCCATCACCAATCCAAGCAACAGTTTTTCCTTTAATGCTACCGCGGTGTTCATTATAAGTTTGTAAATCTGCAAGTAACTGACAAGGGTGATGGTCATCTGTCAAACCGTTAATCACTGGAACTTTTGAATATGATGCAAAACGTTCAACAATGTCATGACCGAAAGTACGAATCATCACAATATCAAGCATACTTGAAATTACACGTGCTGAGTCTTCAATTGGTTCACCGCGACCTAGTTGTGTGTCGCGAGGCGATAAGAAAATCGCACTACCACCAAATTGATTAATGCCTGCTTCAAAAGAGATACGTGTACGCGTGCTTGATTTCTCAAAAATCATTCCCAATACTTTACCGACAAAAGGCTGATATACCTTATTGTCAT
Source organism: Acinetobacter sp. AYS6 (assembly GCF_025630795.1). Taxonomy (NCBI): domain Bacteria; kingdom Pseudomonadati; phylum Pseudomonadota; class Gammaproteobacteria; order Moraxellales; family Moraxellaceae; genus Acinetobacter; species Acinetobacter sp. AYS6. Next base: position 97,934 of record NZ_JAOTNV010000004.1, on the reverse strand, counting down.
GCTGCATTTTTTTAAGTTCGCTTGCGCGTTCTAAAATGCGATTAAGTTCTAGAGTGGATAGATCACGTAAAGTCAGGAAATGTCTTAGAGCCATGTAGCTACTCCATAATAATTGTTATGAAATACAACAATTATCTGTTGTTGGCTGGGTGGATGTGGGAAAAAAGAAGTCTACTATACTATAAGCATTTTAAAATGCAAAAGAATTAGGCTTTATGATGACCTCTTAAGAAAACATCAACACAATAGTGAATATAATCAATTACTTCTTTCTCATCCGGTGGTAGCGGCATCCCCATAATCATGCGCCATTCTATATCACGTAAAATTCCAAAATACATTAATGAAGAATGATTAGGAGAAGTGCAAAGAATTTCTTCAGCCTGATGGGAAATTAGAAGTGCCTGAGCAATTGTGTTTTGTACATCTTGAGCACATTTTTCATATAGGTATTTGCTCAAAGTTGCATTGCATTGTGTTTGTTCAATAACTAAACGTAAAAAAGCGATATGTTCGGGTTGAATAATATGAGTATAAAAGCGAATGAGAGTTTGAATTAAATAGTTGCGTAAACATGTTTGGGAAGGCTGAAAGGGTACACAAATATCTTTAAAGAACATTTCACGGCGATAATCGCAAATTGCGGTAAATAAGCCATCTTTATTGCCAAAATATTTATAGATAGAAGCTTTTGAACCACCAGCATGATTAACAATGTCATCAAGAGAAACGGCATCATATCCTTTATCCAAAAACAGCTCGGTTGCACTTAGCAATAAAGCTAAGCGACGTTCTATACCTCGACGTGTTTGGGGTTTTTCACATATTGAATGATGTGACTCAAGGACGGAATCATGCATAAAATTTCATAACAACGGTTAACTTTGCTTATTTAGTATAGCAAAACTATCTTTAAGGATGGTCATCGCTATTTTTTTAGTTCATCTGCTGAACAGTAAACATGTACTTTAAAAAATAAACCAATAGGAAATATAAGCTTAAGGGGAGTTTTAAAAAGATCTAATGATGTAACCTTATGTTCATTTTTAAAATTAATAAAAATCTAACCGCAAATTGAAAGCGGCTAAGATACTCTTAGCCGCTTTCAAATTAGAGGATAAGTTTTTTAGGCTTCAGTTTGGGTAACCTTATGTTCATCTTCTTCATCATCGTCAGCAGAATCCATTCCAAGTTCTTTTAACTTGCGAGTTAAGGTATTGCGGCCCCAACCTAATAATTCTGCTGCGTGACGTTTTCGTCCACGCGTTTGTTGTAAAGCGGCGTTAATTAAAGTGCGCTCAAACATTGGTGTAGCAATATCCAAAATCTTCATTTCACCATTCTTAAGCTTTTGAATTGCCCATTGATTGAGTAATTCATCCCAATGGTGTAAAGAAATGCGTTCAAATGAAGGAGCAGGTTGTGCAGAGTCACTATTTTTTTGCAATGGAACCTGTTTGAGTTCAGAAGGTAAATCTTCCGGATAAACTTCACGTCCGGTAATCATTACAGTTAACCAGCGGCACGTGTTTTCAAGTTGTCGAACATTACCGGGCCATGGCAGCTGTTGCATATAGTCTGTTGTCTCGGTACGTAAGATTTTTGGACTCACGCCAAGTTCTTTGCCAGCACGTGCAAGAAAATGCTGAGCCAGCATTGGGATATCTTCACTGCGATGGGCAAGTTTAGGAATATGAATGCGAATCACATTTAAACGGTGATATAAGTCTTCACGAAAGCGGCCTTCATTTACCAGCTTTTCTAAATCCTGATGCGTTGCTGCAACGATTCGAACATCAACTTTAACTGGAATATGTCCACCTACACGATAAAACTCACCGTCAGCGAGCACACGAAGTAGTCGAGTCTGTGTTTCAAATGGCATGTCGCCAATTTCATCAAGGAATAGAGTTCCACCATTTGCTTGCTCAAAGCGGCCTTGATGTTGAGTGTTTGCACCTGTAAATGCACCTTTCTCATGACCAAATAACTCGGTTTCAATCAAATCTTTTGGAATTGCCGCCATATTTAAGGCAATAAAAGGCTTTGCACGGCGTGGTGAGTGCTTGTGTAAAGCATGCGCAACTAATTCTTTACCTGTACCAGATTCACCATTAATTAAAACAGTAATATGAGATTGAGATAAACGACCAATAGCGCGGAAAACCTCCTGCATTGCTGGAGATTCACCAATAATTTCTGTTGATTGAAGAGGCGAAGCTGTTTTTGTGGCTTCTTGCTGCTGTAGTTTGTTGATATGCAGAATTGCACGGTTCACTAAAGCTAAAGCTTCATCAATATCAAATGGCTTTGGCAAATATTCAAATGCACCTGTTTGATAACTTGATACAGCAGACTCTAAATCGGAGTGGGCAGTCATAATAATGACAGGTAAATCTGGATGAGAGTTTTTAACTTTAGATAAGAAAGTTAAACCATCAATTCCAGGCATTCGAATGTCAGTTAAAATGACATCGGGCGCTTCGTGGTGCAAACGTTCAAGTGCAGTTTGAGCTTCTTCAAAATTAGTGACATCAAAACCTTCTTCTTTAAAGGTCTTTTCTAATACCCATCGCATGGCGCGATCATCATCAATAACCCATATTTTATTTCGCGACACGGTCTGACTCCCAAGGTAAATATAAGCTAAAAATAGTTTTTCCAGGAACAGATTGGCATTCAATCATTCCGTTATGTTGATGCATAATATTCTGTGCAATACTCAGGCCAAGCCCAGTACCTTTTGCTCGTCCGGTAACCAACGGGTAAAACACAGACTCTAAAATACTCTCAGGGATACCTGGCCCATTGTCCTCAATATCGACCCGCACTGTAGACCGATTTAGCACACCATTAATTGTGACAAGCCGTTGTATGCGGGTACGTAAAATTAGCTCTGGTTCCTGATCTATAAAAAATGCTTTGTTTTCAGTGATGGCTTGAATTGCATTTACACTAATGTTGAGCATGACTTGTATTAACTGATCACGATCAGCATTAACATCGGGTAAAGACAAATCATAGTCACGTATAATTTTAATTTTCTTCTTTGTCTGGTTTGCAATAAGAGAGCGTACCCGTTCTAAGGGTTCGTGTACGTTAACATTTTCATAACTTGGCAGTTGTCTAGAACCTAACATGGTATCAGCCAAGTTGGTTAAACGATCTACTTCATTAATGATGACATCGGTGAATTCCGCATAAGTCTTATCATTTAAACTGCGAGCGAGTAACTGGGTTGCTCCCCGAATACCTGCAAGGGGGTTTTTAATTTCATGTGCAACACCACGCACGAGCTGCCTAGCTACTTGATGCTGTTGAACCAGATTTTCTTCTTTTGAAATCTTTAACATGCGATCAATTGGATTGAGCTCGATCAACAGTAGTGGATGGTAGCTTTTACCTGCATTTAATTGAGAAACCGTGTAATCCACATGGAGATCTTTAAAGTTGACATTAATGACAGCTTCTCGACGTGTATAAGGTTGGCCGGTTTTTATAGTGTTTAATAAAGCTTCATGCGTATTAAAAGTATCGTCAGGGGCATGAAGCAAGTTTAAAACGGGCTGTCCTGAAGCACGAAGCAAACTAATGTCAAATAGTGCTTCGCAGGCTGAATTTAAATAAAAAATGTTCAAATTACTATCGATTAATAAAATCGCAGTAGTTAAATTGTCTACCAAGAGGCGATAGTCGATAGGGTTGTGTTGATCCATTAGCGAATCGTTCCTGTCTTAAAATAGCGCAATGGCATCTTCATTGGTTATCGGATTTTCACCGTTATAGAACATGAACGATGCAAAATATACGCCAACTTTGTTTATGGGTTATTTTAAAGTTTTAAGGTACTTAAAAACGCGCTGAAATCGTTCTTTATATCTTTTGATCAAAACGGGTAGCTTAAGTTTAGATAATAACATGATCTAAATTGGTGCAAAGGTGAGTTTTGGTGCAAATGTTGGTTGTATTTTGGTGCATTACACAAAGAGTAGGCTTTCCACCTATGCTTGAGACAAGAAAAGACATACAATACGCGCATTCAAGTGGAGCGCAGATTCATGAAGACCCCCAAAGTCGGTTTTGTTTCTTTAGGTTGTCCTAAGGCATTGGTAGATTCTGAACGAATTTTAACTCAGTTAAAGACTGAAGGTTATCAAGTTGCATCAGATTATGATGGTGCTGATTTAGTAGTTGTTAATACCTGTGGTTTTATTGAATCTGCGGTACAAGAGTCGCTAGATGCAATTGGCGAGGCCATGAGTGAAAATGGTCGAGTGATCGTTACCGGATGCTTAGGTAAAGATGAAGATAAAATTCGTCAAATGCATCCAAACGTTTTAAAGGTTACTGGTGCAGCAGCATATCAAGATGTGATGGAAGCTGTGCATGAGTATGTACCAGCGCCACCTAAACATAATCCGTTTATTGATTTGGTTCCTGAACAAGGGATTCGCTTAACACCAAAGCATTATGCCTACTTAAAAATATCTGAAGGATGTAACCACCGTTGTACCTTCTGTATCATCCCAAGTATGCGTGGTGACTTGGTTTCTCGTCCAGTCGGTAGTGTATTAGAAGAAGCTGCGGCACTTAAAAGAGCAGGTGTTAAAGAAATCTTGGTTATTTCTCAAGATACATCGGCTTATGGCGTAGACACCAAGTACAAACTTGACTTCTGGAATGGTCAGCCTGTTAAGACAAAATTCTTCGATATGTGTGAAGCACTAGGCCAATTGGGCATCTGGGTGCGTCTACACTATGTTTATCCATATCCACATGTGGATGCGGTAATTGATTTAATGGCACAAGGTAAAATCCTGCCATATCTAGATATTCCTTTCCAACATGCAAGCCCACGCGTTCTTAAATTAATGAAGCGTCCGGCACATAGTGAAAATACACTAGAAAAAATTAAGCTATGGCGTGAAAAATGCCCTGATCTTGTGATTCGTTCTACTTTTGTGGTGGGTTTCCCAGGTGAAACTGAAGAAGACTTCCAGATTTTGTTAGATTGGTTAGTTGAAGCTCAACTTGATCGTGTAGGCTGCTTTACCTATTCACCAGTAGAAGGCGCTACGGCAAATGATTTACCCGATCATGTGCCAGAAGAAATTAAGCAAGAGCGTTACGAGCGCTTTATGCAAGTGCAGCAGCAAATATCTGCTGCAAAATTACAAAAACGTATTGGTCAAACGATGACTGTACTAGTTGATGGTTTGGAAGATGAATATCCTGTTGCCGTTGCACGTTCTTATGCCGATGCTCCGGAAATTGACGGTAATGTGTTTGTAGAAGATATCGATAAGAGCACTATTCAACCGGGCGATATGTTGGAAGTCGAAATTACCGATGCAGACGAATACGATTTATTTGCAAAGTTAATTAAAATTAAATCGGTTTAATCGAAATATATTTAAAGAGCATTCAGTTTAAGAGGTTTTGGAGCAAAGTCATGGCGGAAACAATTAGCCCTCGTTATTCACGTATTCTATTAAAATTATCTGGTGAGGCATTGTCAGGTAATAAAGATATGGGTATTGATGCCCAAGTTTTAGATCATATGTCACTTTCAATTGCACACTTGGTTGGCTTGGGTGTGCAAGTGGGTATCGTTGTGGGTGGCGGTAATTTGTACCGTGGTAGTCAGTTGCAAAAAGATGGCTTGGTTGGTCGTGTAACAGGCGATCAAATGGGTATGCTTGCAACTGTGATGAATGGCTTAGCTATGCGTGATGCTCTAGTTCGCCGTAATATCAGAACTCGTCTTATGTCTGCATTACCAATTGGTACAGTCGTAGAGTCTTATTCAAGTCGTGATGCGATTCGTCATTTAAGCCAAGGTGAAGTTTGTGTTTTCGTTGCGGGTACAGGAAATCCATTTTTCACAACCGATACAGCAGCATGTTTACGCGGAATTGAAATTGAAGCGAATTTAATTTTAAAAGCGACCAAAGTAGATGGCGTTTATAATAAAGATCCAAGTAAATTTGAAGATGCTGTTAAATACGATCATTTAACGTTTGACCAAGTATTAGATGAGAAACTTGGTGTTATGGATTTGACAGCGATTTGTTTATGTCGTGACCATAACGTGCCATTGCAAGTTTTTGATATGAATAAATCAGGTGCGTTATTGTCAGTAGTGATGGGTGAAAAAGAAGGGACGCGCGTTACTAAATAATGTACGTGTTACCGAAAGCTCTTTATACTAGCGCTAAATTAAATTTGTTAAATATATCTTTGAATAAATAAGTAAGGTAGATCATATGATTAACGATCTGAAAAAAGACAGCGAACAGCGTATGTTAAAAACTCTAGAGTCTTTGGAACTCGGGTTTGCTAAAGTTCGTACCGGCCGTGCACACCCATCAATCTTAAATGGTGTGATGGTTCCTTACTACGGTTCTGATGTGCCATTAAATCAAGTAGCAAACGTGGGTATTGAAGACTCTCGTACACTTATTGTTCAGCCATTTGAGCGTACAATGGTTTCAGCTATTGATAAGGCAATCCGTGAAAGTGATCTTGGTTTAAACCCGATTACAGCAGATGCAATTCGTGTACCTTTACCAGCTTTAACTGAAGAAACACGTCGTGATATGCAAAAAGTTGCGCGTAACGAAGCTGAAAATGCAAAAGTTGCGATTCGTAATATCCGTCGTGATGTATTAGGTGACATCAAAGCATTGTTAAAAGAAAAAGAAATTTCTGAAGATGATGAGCGCCGTGCAGGTGATGATATTCAGAAAATTACTGACAAATATGTTGCAGAAGTAGACAAACGTCTTGCAGCGAAAGAAGCAGAATTGATGAAGGTCTAATTTTATGACCGATTCTGAAGAGTATCATCTTCCCAAGCATGTTGCCATCATTATGGATGGCAACAACCGCTTTGCAAAAAAAAATCAAATGCAAAAAGGTGATGGGCATCGGGAAGGTAAAAATGTTCTTGATCCTATCGTTGAACATTGTAAAAAAACTGGTATACGTGCTCTAACTGTTTTTGCATTTTCAAGTGAAAATTGGAATCGACCGCAGTATGAAGTCGATCTACTTATGAAGCTTTTGGAAGAAAGTATTCATGAGCAAATACCTCGCATGAAGAAATTTAATATTGCTTTGCGTTTTATTGGTGATCGTTCTCGATTATCTTCACACTTAGTTGCCTTAATGGAAGATGCAGAGCAACAGACAGCACACCATGACACTATGACGCTCACTATTGCAATAAGCTATGGTGGGATGTGGGACATTGCAAATGCGGCAAAACAGGTTGCAGAGGCTGTTTCCCGTGGTGAATTTGGTGCTGATCAAATAAATGTTGATTTGTTCGAAAAATATGTCAGTCTAAACGATCTGCCAGCTGTGGACCTATTAATCCGTACAGGTGGAGATTATCGCATATCTAATTTCTTGCTATGGCAAGCAGCTTATGCGGAACTGTATTTTACGGATACTTTATGGCCAGAATTTACAGTAAAAGAGTTCGACCATGCATTGAATGTTTTTTCAGGGCGTGAGCGTCGTTTTGGCAAAACATCTGAACAAATTCAGCAAGAGAAAATAGAGAATTTATAATGTTAGAGCGGATTGTTACCGCATTGGTACTTGTTGCAGTTGTTTTAGGCTGTATGTTTGCTACGCAATCACATTATCCAATGTTGGTTCTTATGATTGTTGCAGCAGGGGTTGCGGGGTATGAGTGGTATAAATTAATGCCACGTGAAACTGCAAATGCTGTTAAACCCAAAGCTTGGTGCTACGGTCTGCTTGTTGCATTTGTTTCAGGTGTCGCCCTATTTTTTCATGATATTGCATTACTTTTGTGGTCTGCTTCAATTTTGACTTGGATTGTAAGTGTATATTGGGTCAAGTCATTTCCTGAATTTGATGGCTGGTATAACGCAACCTTGTATGTAATTGGCATAATTTTAGTCTGCGCTGCGGTAACGTCAATTTTTGTAGTATGGCAAAGTTCACCATGGTGGTTAATGTATCTGTTTTTACTCGTGTGGGGTGCAGATAGTGGGGCTTACTTTGTTGGTCGTAAATTTGGAAAAAGAAAACTAGCTCCAACTGTAAGTCCAAACAAATCAGTAGAAGGTTTGTATGGGGGTATTCTTACGACCATATTAATAATGGTAGTTGTGCAATATCATTATCTAAATTTAACTTTAATTCAGCAAATTCTGTTTCTTATATTGTCATTAATTACAGTATTTGGTTCAGTTTTGGGTGACTTATTTGAATCAATGATTAAACGTCGTGCCGGTATTAAAGATTCTGGTCGTGTTCTGCCAGGACATGGCGGTGTTTTAGATCGTATTGATTCTTTACTTGCTGCAGCCCCGATCTTTGCAACGGGAATGTATATATTAAAACTTATTGGTGTAGATTTATAGATGACACAATCTGTTTGCATATTAGGTGTAACCGGTTCCATTGGTCAAAGTACCTTAAAAATTTTAAATCAACATCCTGATAAGTATTCAGTGTTTGCAGTTTCAGCTCATAGCCGAATTTCTGAGCTGGTTGAAATTTGTAAACTTTTTCAACCAAAAGTTGTAGTTGTGCCTGAGCAAAAAGTTGCCGAATTAACAGCTCTATTTGCATATAATAAATTACAAAATATTGAAATTTTGGTTGGCGAGCAAGGTTTAGTCAGTATTGCTTCACATCCAGAAGTTGATGTGGTTATGGCTGCAATTGTTGGTGCTGCAGGTTTGTTGCCAACGTTGGCCGCTGTGAAAGCTGGTAAACGTGTATTATTAGCGAATAAAGAAGCTTTGGTTATGTCTGGTGAAATCATGATGCAAGCAGCACGTGATCATCAGGCATTGTTATTACCAGTAGATTCCGAACACAACGCTATTTTTCAGTCATTACCTCATAATTATTTAGAAGCCGAAAGAAATGGGCAACCACAGCAAGGCGTATCTAGAATTTTATTAACAGCCTCTGGTGGCCCTTTTTTAAACCATTCTTTAGAGCAACTAAAAAAAGTTACTCCTCAGCAAGCCTGTAAACATCCCAATTGGTCAATGGGGCAAAAAATTTCAGTTGATTCAGCTACACTTATGAACAAAGGGTTGGAATTGATTGAAGCATGCCATTTGTTTTCAATATCCGAACATTTTGTTACAGTTGTTGTTCACCCACAAAGTATCATTCATTCTATGGTGCAATATGTGGATGGTTCAACATTGGCACAAATGGGTAATCCTGATATGTGTACGCCCATAGCTCATGCTTTAGCATGGCCTGAGCGCTTACAGACTAGTGTTCCTGCTTTAAATTTATTTGAATATTCTCAACTTAATTTTCAAGCACCAGATATTCAAAAATTCCCAGCACTTGATTTGGCACGCCAAGCAATGCGGGCGGGAGGTTTGGCACCTACTATTTTAAATGCTGCAAATGAAGTTGCTGTTGCTGCATTTTTAAAGGAACAAATTGGATTTACAAATATCCCACAAGTGGTAGAGCATACTTTGCAAAAATTGGAAAATTCAGTTGCTGAAAATATTGAGTGCATTTTAGATAAAGATGAAATAGCACGACATGTAGCACAGCAATATATATCAAGTATAGGAGGCTGAAATGAGCGCATTATTTATGATTGCAGCAGCGGCTCTTTTACTTGGTCCTTTAATTGCAATCCATGAGTTCGGCCATTATTGGGTTGCACGAAAACTAGGTGTTAAGGTTTTAGTATATTCCATTGGTTTTGGGCCTACCTTACTCAAATGGACATCAAAAAAATCTGGAATCAAATATCAACTTTCAGCTTTACCATTGGGCGGCTATGTAAAAATGCTCGATGAGCGTGAAGGTAATGTTGCAGAGCAGGATTTACCTTATGCATTTAATCGTCAAAAACCATGGAAACGTATAGCAATTGTTGCAGCTGGTCCTTTAATTAACCTGATTTTTGCTGTCTTACTTTTCTGGATCTTATTTTTACCAGCACAAGAACAACTGAACACTAGAGTTGGTAAGGTTATACCAAATTCACCAGCAGCAACTGCACAAATGCAAGTAGGTGATAAGATTATTGCAGTTGATGGAAAAGAAACACAAACTTGGGAAAAGCTTAACTTTGCTTTGATTGATCGTGTAGGTGAAACCGGTAGTGTAAATATTGATGTAGATCGTGCAGGTACTGAAAAAAATATTGTTTTACCGATTAAAGACTTCTTAAAAAACCAGAATGAATCAGCTTTAGATGTGTTAGGTTTTTTACCATATCGTCCTATTATTCCAGCTGTTGTTACTGAGTTGACTCAAGATGGAGCTGCAATTCGTCAAGGAATGAAAGTAGGTGATCGTATTGTTTCTATTAATGGTCAAGCAATGAAAGATTGGTTTGATGTTGTAGAGGTTGTGCAACATTCTCCAGAAAAATTACTCAATATTGATGTGTTACGTAATGGTCAAGTAGTTCATTTGCAAATTATGCCTCAAGGAAAACGGGATAACATGGGGCAAGTAAGCGGTGTCTTGGGCGTGAAAAGTGATGCAGGAAAAATTACAATTCCTGACGAATATAAGCAAACAATTCAATATACTCCAATACAAGCTTTTGAAATGTCACTAGATAAAACTGGTCAAATCTCTAGCATGATATTGAGTTCAATAGTAAAAATGGTTAAGGGTTTAATTGGTTTAGAGAATCTTTCTGGGCCAATTACAATTGCGAAAGTAGCGGGACAAAGTGCAGAAATGGGATGGCAGACTTTTATCTCATTTATGGCTTTGATGAGTGTAAGTCTTGGAATTTTAAATTTATTACCAATTCCAATGCTAGATGGTGGACATTTAGTTTATTACTTTATTGAAGCTATTCGTGGGAAGCCTGTTTCTGAACAAATACAAATGTTTGGTCTAAAAATTGGTATGGTACTGCTCGGTAGTATGATGCTTTTGGCTTTATTTAACGATTTTATGCGTTTGTAAACGTATATGGATTTATAACTTACTGGAAAAAACTGGCATGCGGCACACACATTTTTTAATGCCTTTGGCACTTGTTAGCGCTATGGCAGCGGTACAACAAGCATATGCAGCTGATGATTTCGTTGTTCGAGATATTCGTGTAGATGGATTGGTCCGTCTTACTCCTGCAAATGTTTATACCATGTTGCCAATCAACAGTGGCGATCGCGTTAATGAACCGATGATCGCAGAAGCAATTCGAACATTGTATGCCACTGGACTTTTTGACGATATTAAAGCATCAAGAGATAACGATACTTTAGTTTTTAATGTTGTAGAGCGCCCAATTATTTCAAAACTTGAATTTAAGGGTAATAAACTTATTCCTAAAGAGGCATTGGAACAAGGCCTTAAAAAGATGGGAATTGCTGAAGGTGAAGTTTTCAAGAAATCGGCTTTACAAACAATTGAAACTGAACTAGAGCAGCAATATACCCAGCAGGGTCGTTACGATGCTGATGTAACTGTTGATACGATAGCTCGTCCAAATAACCGTGTTGAACTTAAATTAAATTTTAATGAAGGTACAGCCGCTAAAGTTTTTAATATCAATATTATTGGTAATACTGTTTTTAAAGACAGCGAAATTAAACAAGCCTTTGCAGTTAAAGAAAGTGGTTGGGCTTCTATTGTAACGCGTAATGACCGTTATGCGAGAGAGAAAATGGCAGCAAGCCTTGAAGCTTTGCGCGCTATGTATCTTAATAAAGGTTATATTAATTTCCATATCAATAACTCGCAGCTTAATATTAGTGAAGATAAAAAGAATATCTTTATTGAAGTTGCTGTAGATGAAGGCAGCCAGTTTAAATTTGGACAAACCAAATTTTTGGGTGATGCACTTTATAAACCAGAAGAGTTACAAGCTTTAAAAATCTATAAAGATGGTGATACGTATTCACAAGAAAAAGTGAATGCTGTTAAGCAATTATTATTGCGTAAATACGGTAATGCTGGTTATTACTTTGCAGATGTAAATATTGTTCCGCAAATTAATAACGATACAGGTGTTGTTGACTTAAATTACTATGTAAACCCAGGTCAGCAAGTGACTGTACGTCGTATTAACTTTACAGGCAACAGTAAAACTGCCGATGAAGTATTACGTCGCGAAATGCGTCAAATGGAAGGTGCTTTAGCAAGCAATGAAAAAATTGATTTATCTAAGGTTCGTTTAGAACGTACAGGATTCTTCAAAACTGTTGATATTAAACCAGCACGAATTCCAAATTCACCAGATCAGGTGGATTTAAACGTCAATGTTGAAGAGCAGCACTCGGGAACTACAACATTAGCTGTAGGTTACTCACAAAGTGGTGGTATCACATTCCAGGCAGGTTTGAGTCAAACTAACTTTATGGGAACGGGTAATCGTGTTGCGATCGATTTATCTCGTTCTGAAACTCAAGATTACTATAACTTAAGTGTTACTGACCCTTACTTTACAATTGATGGGGTAAGCCGCGGTTATAACGTTTACTATCGTAAAACAAAACTAAATGATGACTATAATGTTAATAATTATGTTACTGATAGTTTCGGTGGTAGTTTAAGTTTTGGTTATCCAATTGACGAAAACCAAAGTTTAAGTGCTTCGTTGGGTATTGATAATACTAAGGTAACGACTGGTCCTTATGTCTCTACCTATGTTCGTGATTACTTGAAGGCAAATGGTGGTAAAGCAACAGGTAAAGAAAGCTATTGCCCACTTGATAAACAAATTCCTATAAAAGATGATAAAGGTAATATTACCAGCACTAAATGTGAGGAAGGTGGCGAAAGAACTTATGAGAATGCATTCGAAGGCGAGTTCTTTACCTATAACTTAAATTTAGGTTGGTCATATAACACATTAAACCGCCCAATTTTCCCGACTTCAGGTATGTCACATCGTGTAGGTCTGGAAATTGGTTTACCTGGTAGTGATGTTGAATATCAAAAAGCAACTTATGATGCTCAGGCATTTTTCCCTATCGGTAGTACAGGTTTTGTACTTCGTGGCTATGGTAAGTTGGGTTATGGTAATGATTTGCCATTTTATAAGAACTTCTATGCCGGCGGTTATGGCTCTGTCCGTGGTTATGATAACAGTACCTTGGGTCCGAAATATTCAAGCGTAAATTTACAAGAAGAAGGTAAAGATGACTCTTCTCCGGAAGAAGTTGGGGGGAATGCTTTAGTTCAATTTGGTACAGAGCTCGCTTTACCATTGCCTTTCAAAGGTGATTGGACTCGTCAAGTACGTCCAGTTTTATTTGCTGAAGGCGGTCAAGTATTTGATACCAAGTGTGATGTTGGTTCTTATTCTATGATTATGAATGGTCAGCAAATTGCAAATGCTAAAAAATACTGTGAAGATAACTATGGCTTCGACTTAGGCAATATGCGTTATAGCGTAGGTGTTGGCTTCACATGGATCACCATGATTGGACCATTATCTCTTAGCTATGCATTCCCTCTAAATGATAAGCCTGGTGATGAAACTAAAGAGATCCAGTTTGAAATCGGTCGTACTTTCTAAGTACGACTTGACTAAACATGAAATAAGGACACAAATTTAAATGAAAAAATTAAATATATTAATGTTAGGACTAGGTCTGACAGTTTCTGCTATGACCAACGCTGCGGGTTATGGTGTTATTGATCTTGCTAAAGTTGTTGAAAACAGTGCATATTTGAAACAACAAAACGCAAGTTTAAATCAGTCAGTTAAGCCAACCACAACTCGTCTTGAGCAGTTAGGTAAAGAATTAGAAGGTCTTCAACGTCAAGCCCAAACTCAAGGCCAAAAAATGAAAGAAGATGATATTAAAAAGCTCCAAGCGCAATATCAGTCAAAACTCAATGAATTTAATTCTACTCAACAAGGTTTGCAGTCTAAAGTTCAAACTAGTTTGCAAGGCATGAATTCAACTTTTGAGACTCGGGTGAAGCAAGCAGCTGAACAATTACGAAAAGAAAATAATCTTGACTTCATTTTGAATAAAAATTCAACCGTTGCCTATGACGCTAAGTATGATTTAACTGATAAAATGATACAAAAGGTTAATTCAATGAAATAAATTAATGAAAGTGCAACATTATCGTTTAGATGAACTAGCTCACCTCGTAAATGGTGAGCTAGTAGGTACGGGTAGTCTTCAATTTATAAACTTAGCAAGTTTAGAAAATGCTGAAACTCATCAAATTGCTTTCGTGAATGGCGAAAAGTATATTGATCAAGCGAAGGCTAGCCGTGCGGGTGCGTACATTGTTACAAGCCTTATTAAAGAACAGCTTCCTGACAAACAAAATTTTATTATTGTTGATAATCCTTATTTAGCTTTTGCCATACTTACTCATGTTTTCGATAAAAAAATCACATCGGTGGGTATAGAAAGTACGGCTCAAATTCATCCTTCTGCGATCATTTCCGAAACAGCATATATTGGTCATTACGTCGTCATTGGTGAAAATTGTGTGGTAGGCGATAATACGATTATTCAGTCACACACTCGACTAGATGATAATGTGGAAATTGGAAAAGATTGTTTTATTGATGCCCATGTCACCATTACTGGTGGATCTAAATTATTTGATCGTGTGCGAGTTCACGCAAGTACTGTAATTGGTAGTGAAGGCTTTGGCTTTGCGCCATATCAAGGAAAGTGGCATCGTATTGCTCAATTGGGTTCAGTTATTATTGGTAATGATGTTCGTATTGGTTCAAATTGCAGTATTGATCGAGGTGCACTCGACAACACAATTTTGGAAGATGGGGTAATTATTGATAATCTTGTGCAAATCGCGCATAACGTTCATATTGGTTCAAATACGGCTATCGCTGCTAAATGCGGAATTGCTGGTAGTGTGAAAATTGGCAAAAACTGTATTCTGGCAGGGGCTTGTGGTGTATCAGGTCACCTTTCTATTACTGATAATGTGACTTTGACAGGAATGTCAATGGTCACAAAAAATATTTCTGAAGCTGGAACTTACTCTTCAGGAATTGGTTTATTTGAAAATAGCCATTGGAAAAAGACGATTGTACGCTTGCGACAATTAGCAGATGTGCCATTGACCCAAATCACTAAACGACTTGATCATATACAAGCTCAAATAGAGTCTCTTGAATCAACCTTTAATTTGCGTAAATAGAATATTATGACCGAGTCAACTACACCTAAATTTGCCATCCCTGAATTACCAATGCAGATTCAAACGATTCGTCAATATTTGCCGCATCGTTATCCTTTCTTATTGGTTGATCGTGTGACTGAAGTTACTGACAATAGTATTGTTGGTTATAAAAATGTTTCTATCAATGAAGAGTTCCTACAGGGGCATTTCCCAGAATATCCAATTATGCCTGGTGTTCTAATTGTAGAAGCATTAGCTCAAGTTTCAGGTGTTCTAGGGTTTATTATGAACAATGAAACGCCAAAACCTGGTTCTTTATTTCTTTTTGCTGGTGCGGAAAGAGTTAGATTTAAAAAACAAGTAGTTGCTGGTGACCAACTTGTATTAAAATCTGAATTAGTAATGCAAAAACGCGGTATCTACAAATATAATTGTACGGCTACCGTGGATGGTATTGTAGCAACAACCGCTGAAATTATGATTTCACACCAAAAAACAGAGCAGGCATGAGCAATCACGACTTAATTCATTCTACGGCCATTATTGATCCATCTGCAGTGATTGCTCCAGATGTCCAGATAGGACCTTATTGCATTATCGGTCCAAATGTGACGATTGGTGCGGGTACTAAGCTACATTCGCATGTAGTAGTGGGCGGTTTTACCAAAATTGGTCAAAATAATGAGATTTTCCAGTTTGCAAGTGTTGGTGAAGTTTGCCAAGACTTGAAATATCAAGGTGAAGAAACTTGGTTAGAGATTGGTGATCATAATTTAATTCGTGAACATTGCAGTTTACATAGAGGAACTGTGCAAGATAATGCTTTAACTAAAATAGGAAGTCATAACCTATTGATGGTTAATACACATATTGCACATGATTGTATTGTTGGTGACCATAATATTTTCGCGAATAACGTTGGTGTTGCTGGACACGTACATATAGGTGATCACATCATTATTGGTGGTAATTCTGGTATTCATCAATTCTGTAAAATCGATTCTTACAGTATGGTGGGTGGAGCATCACTAATTTTAAAAGATGTACCAGCTTATGTTATGGCTTCTGGTAACCCAGCTCATGCATTTGGTATTAATATCGAAGGAATGCGTAGAAAGGGTTGGTCTAAAAATACAATTCAAGGTCTCAGAGAGGCTTATAAGTTAATTTTTAAATCAGGACTTACTTCTGTTCAAGCTGTTGAGCAGATTAAAAATGATATTCTCCCGAATGTTCCTGAAGCTCAATTATTGATTGACTCTATTGAACAGTCAGAACGTGGTATTGTTCGCTAAGAAAATATATTAAAAAAAGACACCGCAATATGCGGTGTCTTTTTTTTCTTAAAATTATTATTTATTAAAAAATTTAGCTTCTTCAGATTTTGGATACTGACTTAAAATTTTAGTTTTATATTGGTTTGCTGAAGCTGTATTTTTATCTACATCTTTAGCAATGCTATAGAGTTGATAAAGAGCACGAGGAGCTTTACTCGAATTTGGATATCGAGTTGCTACTACATTGTAGTTCTTTTTTGCCTCATTATAGTTTACCGGATCAGTTGCTAAATTAAACTCAGCTAACCAAAAATAGGCATTCCCTGTATAGACGCTATTAGGATGATTTTTGATAAAGTTTTGCATTGGAGCAATCGCTTTTTTTGCACCACCTTGCTTATAGGCGTCCAAAGCTACAGTATAAGCTGCCTTTTCAAGCTCTACAGGGTTTGATTGGTTTTGTGAAGCTGGCTGAGACGCTTCCGGTTGTGGTGGAGGAGTAGTGGAAGGGGTGCTTGTTGGAGCAGCATTCACTACTTTGTTATCTACTGTAGAGGCTTCTGTGTTTGCCGTACCTGGAGCATCACTGGTTGCAGGATTGTCTGATGGGGCACTTTCAGGATCGACTTTCTGATTAAGTAGTTCTAAACGTTGATCTAAGTCAGTATAACGATTAGTTAAATCTTTTTTCAATTGTTCAATATCGTTTGATTGCTCTTCTAATTGCCCACGTAAGGTACGTACATCATTTTCTAATTGTTGGTTTTTTTGCATTAATTCCCAGTTTAAATTACTAGGTACTGAACCATTATTAGAAGAAGTGTTAGTTGAACTACCACCACTTTGGCTTAAACCGCGAGACTCAATTGGAATGTTGGCATAGAGAGAGGTAGTGCTCATTAAGGCAATAAATAATAAAGAATGCTTCATCAATCGCATGAGGATAGGTCCATAATTTTATGTAAAAGCCAACTTGAGAAAGGAATATATAAACTATTCACTTAACTATCTAAGATTTTAATTGGTCAATGCAATTAAAACAGCTAACAATATAAATGCAAGAATAGTTTACAATCTTCAAGCATATTTTATCCAAAATAAGGTACAAGAAAGGAATATAGGAGAGGGAAGTATAGAAAATTATGATTTTTTGCTGATGAATTAATCAATCGAAACATAAACTTGCTTAAAACTGTGAAGAAGGCTTGCAACTCTTTTAAAAATCTCTATACTCTGTTTTGCAATGGTAGCCCTGCTGGTAGCTTCGCAATTGTACTCTGTGAACCCCGCCAGGACCGGAAGGTAGCAACGGTAGCAGATCTATGATGTGCCGAAGTTTTGCTAGTGGGGCTGCCACCATTCTTTTAGTCCACTCTCCGTTGGACTGCTTTTATAATTACATCTAAATCAAATCCTCTATATTGTAAAAACCTAATCTGTTTTGCTTTAAGTTTTGGATCTTTTTCTACTTCTACGCCAAATTTTTTCACTTTCAGTTGATACGCTTGTTCTATCCAATCAATATTCTGAATATCATCTGCAATTAAATCATTTTCGATTTGTTTAGTTTTTAAAGCCTGCTTAATACGCATAGGACCTTTGCCTTTACGAATTTGGCTAGCTAGCATTTGCTCAGCAACACGTTGATCACTTTGATAGTTCTGTTCAGATAACTCCTCAACAAGTTGCTTAACTTCTTCAGGATTTTGTGCATAACGAGTTAATTTTTCAGTAAGCTCTGCTTTGGAGTAATCTCGACGAGTTAATAAAGCAAAAGCATAGGAGCGCAAACGCTGACCTGTAAGCAGTGCTCGTTGTTGAGACTGTTCTTCAGTTCTTTTGAACATGGTAGTAGGATTCCCTTGTAAAAAAACGCCCCGAAGGGCGTTTTAATGCTCATAAATAATTAAGATTCTAATAGAAGATCAGCTTCTTCTTCATCTTCAACTTGAGCAGTATTCGTACCTGTTGTTAACAGCTGTTCACGGATATTACGTTCAATCTCTCCAGCCATTTGAGGATTCTCTTCAAAGTGGCGAATAACATTGTTCTTACCTTGACCAATTTTGTTACCTTGATATGAATACCAAGCACCCGCTTTTTGTACGATATCTTGCTGTACAGCTAAATCTACAAGTTCGCCTAGTTGGTTTGTGCCTTTACCATATAGGATTTGGAAAATAGCTTCTCTGAAAGGAGGAGCCATTTTGTTTTTAACAACTTTAACTCGAGTTTCAGAACCGACGATTTCATCACCTTCTTTTACTTGACCAATACGGCGGATATCTAAACGGACAGAAGCGTAGAACTTCAATGCGTTACCACCAGTCGTGGTCTCAGGACTACCAAACATTACCCCAATCTTCATACGGATCTGGTTAATGAAAATAACCATACAGTTTGAGCGTTTAGCATTACCCGTAATTTTACGAAGTGCCTGACTCATTAAACGAGCTTGTAAGCCCATATGAGAGTCACCCATCTCACCTTCAATTTCTGCTTTAGGTGTAAGTGCAGCGACTGAGTCGACAACAATCATATCAATTGCGCCAGAACGAACTAGCATATCCGCAATTTCAAGTGCTTGTTCACCGTTATCAGGCTGTGATACAAGTAAATTATCAATGTCTACACCAAGTTTACGTGCATATTGTGGATCTAATGCATGCTCTGCATCGATAAATGCACAAGTACCGCCAGTTTTTTGACATTGTGCAATCGCTTGTAGGGTCATTGTGGTTTTACCAGAAGATTCTGGACCATAAATCTCGACAATACGACCTTTTGGTAAACCGCCAATCCCCAATGCAATATCTAAGGTCAAAGAGCCTGTAGACACAGCTTCAACAGCTTGAACAGTGTTGTCACCGAGACGCATCACCGTATTTTTGCCAAATTGTTTCTCAATTTGACTTAGCGCGGCTTGTAATGCTTTGCTTTTATTCTCATCCATCTCAAAAACCTCAATACTCTATATTCATCACGTTTAACCCAAGTGGATGCATTGAATCTCAACTTGTTTCACTAGGTTAATAGTGACAGATTTTTTCTACAGCTTCTATGTGTTGTATGTGTGTGTGCGACACAACTCGACGTTTTTATTCATCATCATATGACCAATTTTGATCATTCTCCTGTTTAAATCGAATAATTTGTCGACGATCCTTTTTACCCGGTCTATGATCAGGCCGAGCTAGATTATGCAATTTTCGTTGGGATGCAATCAACTCCCGTCTAGCAATACTCACTTCGGTTTCTTCATAAAGTTGCTGTGCGATTGGCGCTGAGCCACGTGTATTTGAAAGAGCCTTTATCACAACAGTTTTTTTGTCTGACCCTTGCTGAATAATAAGTTCCATTCCAACACGAATTTCTTTGGAAACTTTTACACGCTCATTATTGTGATGTACTTTACCACCTTCGATTGCAGCTTTAGCAATTGAACGAGTTTTAAAAAAACGAGCAGCCCATAGCCATTTGTCAACACGCATGGTCTCTACAGCATCGTTTTCAAGCAATTTTGACATCATTATCCTTTCTATCAATTTGATTCAATATAGACAGCAAGTCTGTAAGTCGATCTAGCGCCTTATACTCTAAATCTTGATGCTGTCTTGCATTCTTTAGACTTGAGGGCTGTGAGATAGTAAACAAGTGTTTAATACCAAATTTCTCTGCCGTTTTTAATACGGGTGCCGTATCGTCAATAAAAATCGTTTCATTTGGATTGAAAGGATGTAATCGTTGGAGTTCTTGCCAAAAATTAATATCTTCTTTTGCATAACCAACTTGTTCACTAGATATGATGACATCAAAGAAATGTTCAATTGCTATATTGTCGAGTTTTAAACGTAAGCTGGCGCGATCAGCATTCGTTACTAGCCAGCACGTGTACCCTAGATCTTTAAGTTGTTGCAGAAGCTCAATACAACCATTACGAGCTTGGATCCTAGATTGAAATTCTTGTTGTAATTTGAGTACATCAACTCCAACAGTTTTAGTCCAATAGGTTGATGAATACCAAACTAGAGTATGCCTATGTGATTGATAAAATTGGTACAGTGTTTTTTGGCTTTGGGCGAGGGGAAGTTGATGTATTTCTGCATGTCGTTCAGGAAGACATTCATTCCAAATAAAATCATCAAAGGCGAGATCTAATAGCGTACCATCCATGTCAAACATTACAATCTTAGACACGAGTCAAAAATCTCCAAAAATATTCAAAGCAAAATTTTTATGACACATCTACCATAGATCCTTTTAAAATCATAAATTAAACAAAATTATGAATATTTAAATTAATGTAAAGCTCCACCATTAATTTTTCTAAAATTTACATAGATGAATGTGATGGATTGGAAGATAAATCGTTTGAAATTATAGCGTGTAATTTTGCAAAACAAAAAATAATAATAAATGGTTTTAATAGAAAATTCTTCTTTCATTCAGAGTAAAACAATAACCAAAATCTTCTAAATTAGAAATTTAAAGGATTATTTAAGAACTTTTCTAATTATGGTTACATACGATACTTTTTGATAAACAATATATAAATTGAAGCGTACTCAATTAACGTTATATTGAAATTTATCCTAATAAGAATTTAGAGAAAGCAATGAAAATTGGATTTATTGGCGGAACCAATGACGGTATTGTAATCAATGCTGCCGATGGTCTTGATACTTATAAACTTGAGTGGCACTACAAAGCAGAAAAACATTGTGAGTCACAACTTACCTTAGGGCTGAATGGACCTGAGTATGATTATTACAATTTATTAATTCTAAGAAAAAATAAAGAGGCAAAACTTTTTTATGTGCTTACCACTATGGAAAAAGAAGAAATAGCGGATAAACTTCATGAATATTGGGAATGTTCGACCTCTGTCGGCTATGATTTTGATGAATAAACATTTTTAAAATTAGTTTTGTTAAAGACCTAAGTCTCCAATTGTAAGTTGAATGATGCTTTTGTGATTTCATATAGTACATGTGCTCTTAATTCGTGATGGAGAGCAACTTTAGGATGATCAAAGTTTTTAACTTTCTGCATTCCAAGTTTTTTCATTACAGTTTCAGAGGGTTTATTAATAGAGGCGGTGAACGATGCAACCTTATCTAAATTGAGCACATTAAAAGCATAGTCTAAAACGGCTTTTGCTCCTTCTGTTGCATAACCTTGTTTCCAAAATTCTTTTGCAAGTCGCCATCCAATTTCCACACATGGAGAGAAGTCAAATTGTTCAGGTTGGTTGTGTAAACCAATAAATCCGATAAATTCATGACTTTCTTTTAGCTCTACCGCCCAAAAGCCCCAGCCATTTTCATAAATGAGAAGTGAAATTTTCTGGATTAAGTTAAGACTTTCTTGGGGTGTTAGAAGGTTGGGGAAAAATTGCATGATGTCTTGATCTAGACCCATTTTGATAAAGGATTCAAAATCACTTTCTTTCCATTGTCTTAGAATTAAACGTTTAGTTTCGATCATGGGGTAAATCGTTAATAGCAAATTAGAGGTTAAAGTGGTTTTTGTATAATTTTCTGTAAAATGATTTTAGAGTTGATGCTCACCACGCCTTTAATTTTATTTAAAGTATTAATGACAAAATGAGAAAAGGAATTTAGATCTTTAGTTGCAACATGTAAAACATAATTAGATTCTCCAGTAATAATATATGCATTAATGACTTCATCAAAATTTTTGATCTGACTTAAAAAAAAGTTGTGATCATTTTCTGTTAGCTGGGCAAGTTTTATTTCAATAATCGCCTCAATTTTTATACCTAATTTTTCATAATTAACTTTGGCTTGATATTTTTCAATTACTCCGTTGCTTTCTAAAATTTTGACGCGTCGATGACAAGCTGATGCCGAAAGGTTAACAAGATCGGCCAGTTCTTGATTACTCAACCGAGCATTATCTTGTAAATATTTCAGAATTTTTAGGTCGATTGCATCTACATTCATTTTCGAATTTCATCCAAATTTTCTAATTTTAATTAGAATTTTATACGAAAATAGCTAATTTTAATCAAATATTATCGAATAAATCATAAGAATTGACATGATAAAATTCAATAATAAAGGAAATGTTGAAAATAGGTGAAATAACAAATGATTACTCATGAACAGTGCCTCTATTGGGATCAGGAAGATGAACTCAAAAAATTTAAAGATGAATTTTCGCTTCCAAAAGAAGTGATCTATTTAGATGGTAATTCTTTAGGTGCACGACCAAAGAAATCATTAGAAGTCGCTCAGCATATTATTTCCCAAGAATGGGGAGAGGACCTGATTAATAGTTGGAATAAGGCAGACTGGTGGGGTTTACCGACAAGATTAGGCGACAAGGTTGCAAAGCTGATCGGTGCAGAGCAGGGTGAAGTGGTAATTTCTGATTCTACGACCCTAAACTTATTTAAGGTTTTATCAGCTGCTGTAAAAATTCAAGCCGAAAAATTTCCAGAACGTAAAATTATTGTGGCGGAAAAAGATGCTTTCCCAACCGATATTTATATTATTGAAGGCTTTATTGATTTGATTCACCAAGGTTATCAAGTTGAATTGATTGAGGGCACAGATGATTTATCACGTGTGTTAGAAAAAGATGTAGCAGTAGTTGTACTTTCTCATGTGAATTATCGAACCGGATATTTCTACGATATGGCAGCTATTAATCAACAAATTCACGCTAAAGATGCTTTGATTATTTGGGATTTATGTCACTCGGTTGGCGCAGTGCCAATGGATCTAAACCAGAGTAATAGTGATTTTGCGATTGGATGTACTTATAAATATTTAAATGGCGGGCCAGGTTCACCGGCTTTGTTATGGGTAAATCAAAAGCATCGTGACGAGTTCTGGCAACCTTTATCAGGCTGGTGGAGTCACAAGAAACCATTTGATATGGCACAGCATTATGAGCCAGCGAATAGTATCCGTCGTTATTTGTGCGGAACTCAACCTATCATTTCGATGAGTTTGATTGAATGTGGTGTCGATATTTTCTTGCAAGTAGATATGCAAAAAATACGTGAGAAATCTCTTAAATTGACAGATTTATTTATTGAACTTATTCAACAAGAATGTGCTCAGTTTGGTTTTGAACTGATTACACCTTTAAATCATCAATATCGTGGTAGCCATGTCAGTTATAGACATGAGTTCGGCTATGAAATTATTCAGGCGCTTATTGCTCGAGGTGTAATTGGTGATTATCGAGAGCCAGAAGTATTACGTTTTGGGATTACTCCTCTATACCTCGGTTTTGAAGATATATGGAATGCCGTACAGCATCTTAAGCAGATTATGCTGAATAGCGAATGGAAAAATGAGCGTTATCTGGTTAGAGGCGAAGTGACCTGATATTTAGTGGGCACTATCAGAAAAATGGCTAGGAGGGCCTATGAGCAGTTTTGATGAAATACAAAATAGAGAAGCAGGTTTACATAAGAAATTATCTGCAAAGCAAATGGGAATGATTGCAATTGGTGGAGCGATTGGTACAGGGCTGTTCATGGGTAGCAAGTTTGCAATTAGCTTTGCTGGTCCTGCTGTTATTGTGAGTTACGCGATTGGTGGTCTAATTGCATTTGCTATTATGGCTTGTTTGGCTGAGATGACAGTTCAGCATCCGACGTCGGGTTCCTTCGGAGCATATGCTGAGCATTATGTGAGTCCACTGGCGGGTTTTTTAGTCCGTTATTGTTATTGGGCATGCATTGTATTAGCTGTTGGTACAGAAATTACAGCAGTTGCTGACTATATGAAATTATGGTTTCCACATGTGGGCTCTTGGATCTGGATCGCTTTTTTCTCGATAACTTTGCTTGTAGTAAATGCCTATAGTGTTAAAGCTTTTGGGTTGGTTGAATATTGGTTTTCAACGATCAAAGTCTTTGCGATTATTGTATTTATTCTTTTAGCAATTGGCATTTTGACTCAAAGTCATGGAGGAACAGAACAGGTTCTCTCTAATTTAACCGAGCATGGTGGCTTTTTCCCGCATGGTTTTAGTGGTGTCTGGATTGGGGTAATCATTTCAATATTTAGTTATTTAAGTATCGAAATGATCGCTGTTGCGGCAGGTGAGGCTAAAGATCCGGAAAGAGCCGTTAAGAAAGCTTTTAAAAGTACTGCAATTCGCTTAATCCTATTTTATTTATTGTCTCTATTTCTTATTGTGGCACTTGTTCCATGGACAACTTTAATTGGAGCCGATGCAACTAGCCCTTTTGTGATGGTGATGAAAATTGTCGGCATTCCCTATGCAGATAGTATTTTAAATTTTATTGTAATTGTTGCGGCTTTATCAGCCATGAATAGTATGCTCTATATCTCAACGCGTATGCTATTTAGCTTATCACGAGCAGGTGATGCACCAAAACTATTTGGTCGTATTAGTCGTAATGGTGTACCAGTTAATGCGTTGTTATTGTCAGCGGTCGGCATTGGCATTGCGAGTATTATCTATACAATTAATCCAGCTTCTGCTTTTCCTATCATGATTGCTCTTTCTATGTTTGGAGCATTATTTACTTGGGGAAGTATTTTTGTTACCCATATGTTTTTTAGAAAAAATATGGCACAACAGGGGCTAGTATTAAAGTTTAAAGTACCAGCAAGTCGGTTAATTTCTTTGTTGGGATTAATCGCGATTTTAAGTATTACGATTACGACTTGGTTTACTAATGAGTTTAAGTCGACTTTACAATTTGGAATCCCATTAGTTGTTGTTCTTACATTTTTCTATTATTTAAAACGCTCGTCAGCCAAGCTTACTTTAAATGCTCATGAGAAACCATTGAAGTGAGAAGTGTATGAGACCATATGACAATGCTAGTACCGTGGCGAATGAACATGAGATATTGGCAGAATTTCAAAGCAGAAGCATGGCGGTCTACCAAACATGTACTCATATTAGAGATATCCAATATGGCAAACAACCAAGGTCAACCTTAGACTTATTTCCTTTAGAGAAAGCCAAGAAGACTGTTATTTTTATTCATGGGGGGTATTGGCAATGGTGCGATAAATCTGATTTTGCATTTGTCGTGCCGCATGTTCTCTCAAAAGGAGTGCAATGCATTCTTTTAGAATATGATCTGGCTCCCCAAAGCAAAATTTCGGATATTGCTTCTCAAGTTTATCAAGCTCTCGATTTTATTCGAGAACAACACTGGAGAACCGATGAAGTGGTGTTGGTTGGGCATTCAGCAGGAGCGCATCTTGCTGCCTTGTCAGTAGGCCATCCACTCATATCTGAGATGGTGTTGTTAAGCGGAATTTATGATTTAGAACCTATACGCAGGACTCATTTAAATCATGCACTTAATCTGTCAAATGAAGATATTTTAAAATATAGTCCTATTTACTACACCAAGCGGATTGCTATTCCATGTTCAATTTTATGTGGTGAACTTGAACTCGAAGAGTTGAAATGGCAAAGCCAAAATTATTTTGAAATTAAAAAAGGACAAGAACCGAATTTTGTTTCTTTTAAGCTTATTCCAGAGATTAATCATTATTCTATTTTAGAGCACTATTTTAAGTCTATATTGTTTTAAGTATTTGAATTGAAATATAATTATATAAGAGAGTTAAGTTAAGCTTAATTTGAAGATAAATGTGAAATAAATCACAACTCAACCTGTTTTTTATAGAAATTATTTGTTTTTATTGACCTGACTGACAAAGTTAATTAGATTAAAAAGATAGTGCTTTCTCACTAAGCGGCAAAATGTTTAGCTGTTGTTTAGTTGAGTTTCAAGTCCGTAGCTTCCCAAGATACGGACTTTTTTATTTAATTTTTTATGATTTCTTCTCTTTTAATATAAATGTATGAAAACAATTACATAAGAAATGTTAATAATTTTATGGATGTAATAATTAAGGAAAAAACTGAATTAAAATTTAAACTCAAATATATTTTACTAATTTTAATGATTTTTAAAATGAAATTTTAGCCTTCATCAATCTGTCATAAATTTTAATTAAATTAAAATATAAAAAATAAAAGCTAGCATGAGTAATTAAATAATATATAGTATTTTTAATTATTTAGGATGAGTTGATTTATTAGGGTTGGTTTTTTTATTAATAAAGGAACCTTTATGAAGGTACAATATTTTGAAGGTGGGATGTATGAGCATATGTGTCCGGCTTGTGGGCATCTTCACTATATTCCGGTAGAGTATCCTTTTTCTAATGGATGTCAGTGGTCCTTTAACGGTAGCCTTGAAAAACCAACATTTAATCCAGACATAAGTATTATTGGGCGCTGTCATTATTTTATAAAAGAAGGTTTTATTGAGTACGCTTTTAATTGTAAACATCATTTGGCGGGGCATAAGTTAGAATTACCTGAACTAAAAAACAAAACTAATTTATAATACTTGTTTTTATATTTTTATTTAATCATTCATGTTTTTTGAGCTTTATTTATTTACTAGGATTTATGAGTAATATATTTTTACG
Source organism: Acinetobacter sp. AYS6 (assembly GCF_025630795.1). Lineage (NCBI taxonomy): Bacteria > Pseudomonadati > Pseudomonadota > Gammaproteobacteria > Moraxellales > Moraxellaceae > Acinetobacter > Acinetobacter sp. AYS6. Next base: position 71,068 of record NZ_JAOTNV010000004.1, on the reverse strand, counting down.
CATTTCATACTGAACTTTTATAGTTAAAAAGTTTGTAAATCTCTTCTTATTGCAGCTTAAGTAGAATATTGAAATAATTTTTATAACCAATCTTCTCGTTATATATATGGATATCTGGAAATTTTTGCGAAGTTTTAACACAGTGGGTACTTATCTTGCAATTTCGTCTTTTATATTATTGGTAATGATTATATATTTTTATATTGTGAATCCTGCTTGAAATCTTACCTTAAAGAATAATTAATTTTCAGACCTAGCTCTATATTTTTTGAATTGGTTCACATTTCCGATTAAAAAAAGATACTAGCGTTGTATAAAATAAAATTTTATGAAAATATGATTTAGTTTTGATGGAGGGGAGGCAAAGAAAGATTTCTTTCCAAAAAAGTTTAATTCTTAAATATAACGACAGTATAGATCATAACAACGATGTATGAATAAAAAGATATGGAGATTTTTCATGAAGTTTTGCCAAATAACGGCTGCTTTCTTAACAATGGCCGCCGTCAATCTAGTCCATGCAGCACCAAATACAACAAGTTCTCTTCTAGATTCTTCTCAAGCAAAAGGAATTATTAAAAACCAATATATTGTTATTCTCAATAAGGATGTTGGTCCCCCTAATGATCTGGCCCAAAGTATTGCTAAGCAGCATGGCGGTAAGGTGTTACAAACCTATGATACCGTATTGAAAGGATTTGCGGTTTATCTGCCTGATGCAGCAGGTGCTGCTTTTGTCGAGGCAATGAAAAAGAATCCGAAGGTACTTTCAGTGGAAAATGACACAGTCATGAAAATTGATGCGACTACACAAAGCAACCCAGATTGGGGGCTAGATCGTATTGACCAAAAAGCCTTACCATTAAATTCTGCTTATTCCTACTTACAGACAGGTTCTGGGACAACGGCTTATATTGTTGATACAGGAATATTGTCTACGCATCAACAGTTCTCTGGACGAGTATTAAGTGGTTATACCGCAATATCTGATGGAAACGGCACAACGGATTGTAATGGCCATGGTACCCATGTGGCAGGCACAGTGGGTGGTAGTACTTATGGTGTGGCTAAAAATGTAAGCTTGGTTCCAATTCGAATTTTAGGATGCGATGGGTCTGGCGCTTCAAGTAATGTGATTGCAGGTTTAGATTGGATATTAAAAAATGGTAAAAAACCAGCTGTAGTGAATATGTCATTAGGAGGGGATGCAAGTACCTCTTTAGACAGCGCAGTTGAAAATTTATTTAATAATGGTTATGTCATGGTTGTAGCTGCAGGTAATTCAAATGCAGATGCATGTAATTCTTCTCCAGCAAGAGTAAGTAAGGCAATTACAGTTGCTGCTACAGATAATACTGATACGCGTGCAAGCTATTCTAATTATGGAAGCTGTGTTGATATATTTGCACCGGGAAGCCAAATTAATTCTTCTTGGATTGGGAGTAATACAGCTACTAAAGTGTTAAATGGTACTTCAATGGCTACTCCACATGTTGTAGGCGTAGTTGCTGAAATGTTGCAAAGTACTCCTACTGCGACCCCACAAACCATCTCTACTAATCTTTTAAATCAAGCAAGTACAAATGTGGTAAAAAATCCTTCTGGTAGTCCAAATCGTTTATTGTATAAGTCGCCTTAATAAAAAATTAGTCTTTAATATGGAGAAAAGGTCCCGAAGGACCTTTTTTTAAATTTTTGCGTGGGTACCATACTTATCAATCATGATTGAACTGGCTTCGTTTAAACCTTGCACCGTTACTTTAATATTGTTCTTTTGAAATTTATTTACTACCGAATCTAGCATTGCCACAGAAGTCACATCCCAAATATGAGAATGAGTAAGATCAATAATGACTTCATTTATATCTTCTTTAAAATTAAAACCTTGTATAAACTTTTCAGACGAACTAAAAAATATTTGTCCTCTTAACTCATACAAACGGGTTTTACCTTCAAGTGAAGTATTCACGTGAATATCATTTTCAAGTTTATTGGCTAAGAACAAGGCGGAAAGTAATACGCCAGTTAATACGCCTAATGCTAAGTTATGAGTAGCTACTACCACAATAACTGTGGCAATCATAACGATGTTGCTACTTTGAGGATTGGCTTTAAAGTGGGTAAGTGACTTCCATTCAAACGTACTAATCGATACCATAATCATGACAGCAACCAGAGCTGCCATAGGTATCACTTTTAACCAATCACTTAAAAAGACAACTAGAATAAGTAAAAATATACCTGCACAAAAAGTAGATAAGCGTGTACGACCACCTGATTTTACATTAATCATTGATTGGCCAATCATGGCACAACCCGCCATTCCACCCATAAAACCTGAGGCAATATTCGCTATACCTTGACCTTTACACTCTTGAAATTTGTCACTCGCTGTATCAGTCATTTCATCAACAATTGTTGCTGTCATCATCGACTCAAGTAAGCCAACTGCGGCAAGCGCTAATGAATATGGAAGAATAATAAGAAGTGTTTCTAAATTAAAAGGAATATCGGGAATTAGAAATATAGGTAACGTATCTGGTAGCGAACCCATATCACCAACTGTTCGAACATCAAAACCTAAGAAAATAGCGAGTAATGTGACTATCACAATACAAATAAGTGGGGAAGGAAAAAACTTTCCAATTTTTGGAATATAGGGGAATAGATAAATAATTCCTAAACCAATTGCTACTAATAAGTAGACCTGCCAAGTCACGTTTACTAACTCGGGTAATTGAGCCATAAAGATAAGGATGGCGAGGGCATTAACGAAACCAATAACGACCGATTTGGAAACAAAACGCATGAGTTTGGCAAGTTTGAAATATCCGGCCAAAATCTGTATGCCACCGGTTAATATTGTCGCTGCAAATAAGTATTGAAGCCCGTGTTCTTTTACGAGCGTTGTCATAACCAAAGCCATCGCGCCTGTAGCCGCCGAAATCATAGCGGGACGACCGCCTACGAATGAAATAATAACGGCAATACAAAAAGAAGCATATAAACCGACTTTGGGATCTACACCTGCAATAATTGAAAATGCAATTGCTTCGGGAATTAAAGCAAGACCTACAACAAGACCTGAAAGAATATCTGCGCGGACATTAGAGAACCATTGTTCTCGGACATTCGATAACATGAGAAATAGCCTAAGTTTTAAATTTTTAAAAGGCTAGTGATGTGATATATCAACACAAGCGGCTACACCACATCACTAAACAGTGATGAGTTATTTACAATGAATAAGAGTAAATAAACTTAAGGTGGCGTAAGTGTCATGATGATAGAAAATTTGAGGCTTTAAAAAGTGGCCGAAGAATAGCATAAGTTTTTAAGGTTGACTAACTTGCGCTTACCAAAAGCGAATAGATAGACAGGTTAATCATAATTTTTCATTTCGGCCTTAGGCATTGAGATAAATTCATCCAAGGGCATATCTAAGAAAAAATCTTTTGCTTCAGAATGGGTACAGTTTAGCCAATCATTTCTGAGATGGTCAGGTATCACAATAATTGAACGTTTTTCGTCATCAGGTTTATGAAATTTTTTCATGAAAGGATGGTGATTGGCATTAATGGTTAATAGTGACATTGACCTAACTTTCTGTTCATCAATGAGCGTTTCTTCATAGATTGCAGCAAGTGTAAAAGGTTGCCCATCTTGACGGAATATGCCGTACCAATGTGCTTTCCCATTAATGTATTTAGGTTCATAAATAGCTTCAACAGGAATAAGAGCAAATTGGTCATTTAACCACGCATGTTTAAAAGAACGCTTTTGTTCCACAGTCTCTGTTCTTGCATTATAGGTTGCATATTTGAATGCAATTTCTTTTGCATAGGGAGGCAGCATCCCAAATTTAGCTTCTCGCCATTCAACTTCATTTTGATGAGATAAAATGAGTGGGCAATCATCGCTTGGGTAGATGTCCATCTTATAGTCAAAAGTGGGTTCAAATAAGTCTAATTGATTGGCATGAGTTTTTTTAATAGGCTTAAAGTTTGCACACATAAAATATCCTTATTTATAAAACTAATCTTTAATTACAGCTTCTATCTTTTAAATTTTTTAGATGTATATTTTTATAATTAGTATTGTCTCTTTAGGTATTAATTTTTATCTATCAATTACTTCGTTAATAAGTGGTTATTTAAAATCATACTCATATTCAAAAAATATTAAGATAAAAATAGATCAATGATGAGTTTAAGTCACTCATCTTAAAGAGACTTTATTTATTTTGAATAGCTACTTTTATGCAACAGAGCCTTTCAGAAATTTAGATTTTAATAGATTGGTTATTCATCATAATACAAATCATATAGAGAACTCATACAAACCCTTTATTACAGGTTTAAAAATTCTCGAAAAATTTTGACAATTTATAAGGTGGACACATGAATAAACATTTATTGGCTAAAATTACTTTATTAGGCGCTGCACAACTACTGACGCTCAATTCAGCCTTTGCTGATGTTCCTCTTACTCCGGCTCAATTTGCGAAAGCAAAAACGGAAAATTTTGACAAAAAAGTTATTCTCTCTAATTTAAATAAGCCGCATGCTTTGTTGTGGGGTCCTGATAATCAAATTTGGTTAACTGAGCGGGCAACAGGCAAGATTCTAAGGGTTAATCCTGAGTCGGGCAGTGTGAAAACAGTATTTCAGGTGCCTGAGATTGTAAATGATGCTGATGGACAAAACGGTTTGTTAGGCTTTGTCTTTCATCCTGACTTTAAAAATAATCCTTATATCTATATTTCAGGTACATTTAAAAATCCGAAATCTACAGATAAAGAATTACCGAACCAAACGATTATTCGTCGATACACCTATAATAAATCAACTGATACGCTTGAGAAGCCAGTCGATTTATTGGCAGGCTTACCTTCATCGAAAGACCATCAGTCAGGTCGTCTTGTCATTGGTCCAGATCAAAAGATTTACTATACGATTGGTGATCAGGGACGTAACCAGCTTGCTTATTTATTCTTACCAAATCAAGCACAGCATACGCCTACTCAACAAGAAGTGAGTGGCAAAGATTATCATACCTATATGGGTAAGGTATTACGCTTGAATCTGGATGGAAGTATTCCTAAAGACAATCCAAGTTTTAACGGTGTAGTTAGTCATATTTATACTCTGGGTCATCGTAACCCACAGGGCTTGGCATTTACTCCAAATGGAAAATTATTGCAATCTGAGCAGGGTCCTAACTCTGATGATGAAATTAATCTCATTGTCAAAGGTGGCAACTATGGCTGGCCAAATGTAGCCGGTTATAAAGATGACAGTGGTTATGCGTATGCAAATTATTCAGCAGCAACCAATAAAGCACAAATTAAAGATTTAGGACAAAATGGTTTAAAAGTAGCAGCAGGGGTTCCAGTAACTAAAGAGTCTGAATGGACCGGTAAAAATTTTGTACCGCCGTTAAAAACTTTATATACCGTCCAAGATACCTATAATTATAATGACCCAACTTGTGGGGATATGACCTACATTTGCTGGCCAACGGTTGCACCAGCATCTGCTTATGTTTACAAGGGTGGCAAAAAAGCAATTTCTGGTTGGGAAAATACATTATTGGTTCCATCTTTAAAACGTGGTGTCATTTTCCGTATTAAGTTAGATCCAACTTATAGTGCGACTTATGATGATGCTGTACCGATGTTTAAGAGCAACAACCGATATCGTGATGTGATTGCAAGTCCAGATGGGAATGTTTTATATGTGTTGACAGATACTGCTGGAAATGTTCAAAAAGATGATGGCTCTGTAACGAACACCTTAGAAAACCCAGGATCTCTGATTAAATTTACCTATAAGGCTCAGTAACCTCGAGTATTAAAAAACCGATCTACATAAGATCGGTTTTTTTTCAGCTTAAGAAAAACTATTCAGTTGCGACGAGTACCGGTAAATGAATTTCTCCTAAAAGAGCTTGAGTCACACTTCCCAAGAAGAACTTTTTAAACCCTTTTCGACCATGAGAGCCAATGACTAACAAGTCCGCTTTAAGCTCAGTCGCTGCTTTAATAATTTCTGTGTGAATTGTTTGACCCTCAACAATTTTTGTTTCAACAGAAATTCCATGTTGGCTAAATTGTTCTTTTGCTTGGTCTAAAATGCCCTGAATTGATGCTCTAGCTTTATTAAAATAATCCTGTGCTAATTCTGTACTATCAATGAATTCTACAGAAATGAAAGGATCTATAGTAAGTGCATATACTAGAGTGACTTTACTACCAAAGGCCTTAGCAAGTGATGCTGCATGATTGACAGCAATGAGTGAAGTAGGAGAACCATCGACTGGAACCAAGATATGGTGATAACTCATATATTGCTCCTTATTGTCCTATGACAATGTATGGTGTCAAAACACCGAATTTTTATCTTTATGCTTATATTATGAACAGTTTTTAAAATGTTATTGTTTATTTTTAGTATGAATCGAGGCAATAAAACTTATTTAAAATTTTATCTTAAAGCATTGTAATGACTTTCTAAGTAGGGCTGATTTTGTTTAAGGATTGAAATAACTTGATTAGCATCAATAGCAGATTCAAACAAGAATCCTTGACCTATACTATATCCAAACTGTCGAAGTAACTCTTCTTGTTCCGGAGTTTCAATCCCTTCTGCAATGAGTCCCAGTGATAAATTTGGAGCAAGTAATCCAATTGCTTGAACAATCGCATAAATTGATGGGTCATGTTGCATCTTTTGTATAAAACTACAATCTACTTTTAAGCTATCAATTGGATAATCACGAATATGGGTTAGCGATGAAAAACCTGTACCAAAGTCATCTAGTGCAATATGTACTCCATGCTGTTTTAATTTATTAAGTGCTCGGATTACATACTCTGAACCTCGGTCACCCAGCATATGTTCAGTAACTTCTACTTCAATATAATGTGTTGGAATTTGAAATTGATTGATCTTTTTCAAAAGCCGTTCAGCATAATTGTCTCTTAAAAACTCAACTGGAGCAGCATTGAGTGAAACAGGAAGAGGTTTAACTCCAAGATCTATCCATTTTGCGATGTCACGTAAAACTTGATGTTGCATCGTTTCACCGATTTTACTCGCTAAATTATAATCTTTAAACGCCTCTGCAATTTGTGCAGGATAACCTCTTTGAGCTGAAGTGGTATGCCAGCGTAATAAAGCTTCAAAACCTACAACGCGATGGGTGCTTAAGTCCACTTTGGGTTGATAGTAGGGCTGGATGGTATGATGGCGAATAAGTTGACGTGCTAAATTAAGCTGAGAAGCGACTGTTTCGGTCATTTGCATCATGCATGGATCATACATGCGAATACCACCACGACCACGCGCTTTTAAGTCATGCAATGCCATATCTGCACAACTGAGTAAACCTGACTGGTCTATTGCATCTTGAGGGTAGATAGCACAACCAATACTCATACCTCCATTTAGGACATTACCTAAATAGGTGATAGGTTGATTTAACTGCTGAAGTAAAATAGCTGCTAGGTCACGCACATCATTTTCAGATTTGAGGTTATTAATAATAACCGCAAACTCATCTCCACCTAAACGTGCAACAAAACATCTTTCATCATCAACACAATGACTAAAGCGTTTGGATAAAACTTTTAGAAGATGATCGCCTGCGCTATGCCCTAAAGTATCATTAATATGTTTAAAGTGATCGAGGTCAATTAAAAGCAACCCCACACTTGTTTGAGTATCTTTTGAATATGCAAGGGTACGCTTAAGTTGGAATTTAAATGAACGCCGATTACATAGACCAGTCAGCTCATCTCTCTCGCTCATATTTCTGAGCTGGTTTTCTGTCAAATGCTGTTGAGTAACGTTACGTGAGACACATAGTATTTGGCCGATTTCACCATTTTCCCGATGAATCGGGGTAAGCATATTATCCCAATATTCAGGTTCCTGATCGGGTAAACAGCTCATTCCTGCAAATCTGGCAACTTTACCTTGAAGCGCCTTTTTTAAAGCAACGCGTCCACGTTTACGAATATGGGGTGGCAAGAGCTCAAGCCATTTCATTCCAAACTCTGTTTCATCAACAGGAACCCCTAAAGCGAGGCATCCTGATTTATTCATATGAGAAACGGTGCCATCTACATTTAATACTTTTATGCAATCTACACTGATATCTAACATTTGATTTTGGATTTCAATGTTCTTTTGCAAGTTTTGTTGTTCTTGAATATCGTGATCAATATCTAAAAAGCTGACATACCATTCACTGGCTAGAGATGAACCCCGATACTTGGATGCCTGAATAGAGAGTTTGCACCATCTATATAGATTGCCAATTTGTAAAAGTCGGCATTTTAGTTCTATTCTTTTCTGCAGGCGAATGGCTTCGAGCCATTTATTTTTGACTTCCTCTAAATCGACGGGATATATAAAATCTAACCATTGCTGAGGTAATGGAGAAAAAGTATCCTGCCAATATTCTGTACACTCTACATTGCAATATAATATCAAGCCATTTTCGTCACTCACCCAAGTCGGTAGCGGAATTTGCTCAACAATAAAATGCTTTTGAGTGTTGTTCGACATTGAAGTCATAACTTGCCTAGAAAAGATCGTATGGGGTTAATCTATTTATCAGTCATTATTGTAATCTTTCTGTAGTAACCAAAACAGCAATAAATAAATTTCAGTTGGCTTTTTTTTGAACTAAATTTAAGGCGTTAAATATATTATATACTTAATATTTAATTTATGTTTTTGTTATTTATTGATTTTTAATTATCTTATGTTAAAAAAAGATTTATGCTTATTTTTGTAAAAAACTTATTAAAACAGAAACTTATAATTATTTTTAGAAACGTATCTTAATAAATATAATGAAAATAAATTATAAAAAATGTTGCGAAGTAATTGGAAAGATAAAAATTTTAATAAATCAAATTTTAATCATAATATATAAATAGGGGAGGTTTTAAAAATTTTAAATAAATACAATAATCACTATTAAGTTTACAAAAGTAATATAAAATAAAGGCTTATATTATCGTAAAATTCTTTTTGTCAAAAAGGATATATATTTCCTTTTTGTGCATTTTATAGCCTACATTTTCCCCAAGATGTAGGTTTTTTTTATGCGTAATTTTTGTTCTTGTAAATGTTAAGTATTAAAAATAAAAAAAGCCAAATGGCTTTTTTTATACAGTTTCAGGTTTTTTTAACTGTTGTTGAATATAAAGATTCATATAGTATTGTTCAATATAATCATCAGCATAGTTGTTTGCTAAGGTTTTTGTTGCCACTTGCTCATGTTTTAAATAATAGTTTGATTCAAGATCTTGTTCGAGTACCCACCATTGACGGTTAATACGACGCACTTGAAACTTGTCACTTTTGTATTTTCTTTTAGCCATTTTCAAAAATTTGCTATTCAGTTATTGAAAGAGAATTTCTACTGGAGTTGAGGTCTCAAGTCAACAGATGAGAAGTTAATTGATTATTTTATGTGGTGTGTTGTTTCTATCGACAACTAGAGAAGTTATTAAAAAAGAAAAAGCTCTCCTAAAGAGAGCTTAATTATTACTGACTATAAGACATCTATATCAGTTTAACGAGATAGATTCTTTAAAAGTAATTTTAAACTTTCCATCATTTTTTCTAATTGCAAAGGGGTGATTCCTTCGAACGATTGTTCGAGTACGACACTGGTTAGATCATTAATCTTATTGATCATTTCAGTACCTTTTTCTGTAAGTACTACACGAGTGATTCGACCATCAGTCTGACAAGAATAAGTTTCAACTAAACCTTCATCTTTCAAACGATATACAATTTTGGTAGTCGTCGACATTTTTGAAATAATCATATCTGAAAGTTCAGAAACACTTGCATGGGGCTTACTGCTTAAAGCCAACATAATGCGTCGACGTGAGTTATCTAAACCATATTTTTTTAAAGCATTATCAATGTTTTGTACATACTGAGCATGTACTTGAGTAATCCAATAATATGGAAAATCTTCAAGAGTAAAAGATTCTGTTGTAGGTAAAAAACGCGCATACTTCTTTGTCATTGACTTTTCCCCATACCTTGGTGGATCGCATTTCTGGTGAACTATCTTTAATAGTTGAAAAATATAGTTTCATCAAGCAAGTTATATCAGGACTTTACTTGGTGAGCAAAATTTATATAGCTAAATTTAACAATGACATGGTTTTAAGTGCCGTTGTCTTGATAAGCATCGCTATACTTTGCATAAACTACAAATACTCTTCTTCTATAGTCAAAGTTTATTGAAAGTTAATGTGACTTGATGAGTCATAGTCATTAATTCCTTCAAATCTTTGAACAGATATACAAGATTGCATCTAGGCTTGCTTGATCGTTAATTAAACGATATTTGCTTGCAAAGGCATCGTAGAAAAAAAATTATGATTTGAACGTGGCATTGAACGAGATAGTTTTTGTCTCTAAAGTCATAATTATGAAAAATTAAGATATTTAAATAATAAATATTTATTAATATCAATATCTTAACCTGTATTGCTATTAATAAAATTTACCATACATTTAACATGAAACATCTATTATTTAATGATTTAAAAAGTTTATCTTTTCAACTGTTTGATTGTTATAGATAAAATCAAAATGATAGTTAAACAGTTAACTTTGTAAATTTAGCTTTTTTATCTATAAATTATATTTTAACAACTGTTACTTAAGTAAATGTTTAATTGTTAACCTAATAGTTTGTATTTTAATTGTTATTTTTTGTTTCGCTTATTATAGTGCGCACTCCAATAATTATTGATAAATTTTTTGGCTTAATGATGAATAAATTATTACTTACTTCGTTGATTGCTCTAACTTTGGGAATTAATGGTTGTGCAACTATTGTTTCTGGTTCTTCGCAAACACTTACTTTCACTAGTGTTCCTGAATCTGCAACAATTGAGATTAAAAACCGTAAAGGGGTAAAAATTCATACGGGACAAACACCAGCCACCGTAAGTTTGAAGAAGGGAGCAGGTTATTTTAAACCTGAAAGTTATCAGGTAACCTTTAGTAAAGCTGGTTATCAAACTAAAACTGTAGAAGTTACTGGAACATTGAGTGGTTGGTATTTTGGTAATATTCTTTTTGGCGGTTTAATCGGAATTTTAATTGTAGATCCTGCAACTGGTGCCATGTTTAAATTGGCTCCTAAAGATATCAATACAGTTTTAGAGGCGCAGAATTTATCTACTAAATCTCAAAAAGAACCAACTTTAACTGTAATGTTGGCAGAAGAAGTGCCAGCACAGATTATGGCAAGAGCTATTCAAATTAAATAATATGAGTAGTAGAAGCTGTTAATTGAGCAGTTTTCAATTTAAAGTTTTATTTAATAAAGTTATAGTTTTAAAAAGGGAGAATATAAAATTCTCCCTTTTTAAATTATGCACTGGTCATAATTTTTTCTTCTATTTTTTTCTTAACAATCGCATAGCTTATGCCTGTAACGATACTACCTGCTGCAATGGCAGCGAGGTAAAACCAAGCGTGATTAATTGCATTTGGAATTAAAAGAACAAATACGCCGCCGTGAGGAGTAACTAATTCGCAATGGAATAATGCAACAAGTGCTCCAGTTACAGCGCCACCTAAAATGCAAGTTGGAATAACACGCATTGGGTCCTTAGCTGCAAAGGGAATAGCACCCTCGGAAATAAAACATAACCCTAATACGAAAGCAGCTTTTCCAGCATCTTTCTCTCCTGTACTAAATTTATTTTTAGCAATGAAAGTCGCAATGGCCATACCAATTGCAGGGACCATACCACCCGCCATTGTTGCTGCCATTGGCATATAGGTATTTGTTGTCAATAATCCGACAGTAAAAGCGTAGGCTGCCTTATTGATTGGACCGCCTAAATCGATACACATCATGCTTGCTAATATAATTCCCATTAACACAGCATTTGTTGTACCCATGTTATTTAAAAAGTCTTTCATTAGCTCGAAAATATGTGCTACAGGTTGTCCAACCACGTAGAACATAATAAGACCAACAAATAACGTACCTAATAACGGAATAATTAAAATTGGTTTAAGTGCTTCTAAACTTGTAGGAAGTTTAAGTTTTTTAGCGATAAATAGTGCGATATAACCTGCAAGAAAACCCGAAACAATACCACCTAAAAAACCTGCTTGTAATTGAGAGGCGAGTAAACCTCCAATCAAACCAGGTGCGAGACCAGGGCGATCAGCAATTGAGTAGGCAATATATCCCGATAACATCGGGACCATGAGCATGAAGGCAGCTGCCCCAATTTGTTTTAATATGGCTGGTAAGCTTCCTGCTTGTTCAGCAGCATTTAGGCCGAAGCATAAGGAGAGGGCAATTAAAAGCCCTCCAGCCACGACCATAGGTAACATATAAGAAACACCAGTTAAGAGGTGTTTATATATACCAACTTTTTCGGTTTTATCTTTGTTCTCTGCTGATGTTTGTTGCTTACCTTGTTCCAAAACTTGTGCATTACTGATTGCTTCAGCAAAGGCTTTATCTGTTTGTTTTAAGGCAAAACCAGTACTACATCGATAAACACGCTTACCTACAAAACGATCTGTATTAACTTCAATGTCAGTCGCAAGAATCACAATGTCCGCTTCAGCAATAGCTTGAGCTGATAAAATATTTTTTGCGCCAACTGAACCTTGTGTTTCTACTTCAATCTCATACCCAAGTTTTTCTGCCCCTTGTTGTAAAGCTTCAGCAGCCATAAAAGTATGTGCAACACCCGTAGGGCACGCAGTGATTGCAACAAACTTTTTAGCAGCAGTTACTGCCAAGTTATTATCACTTAGCCAATCTTGTGCTGGCTTAACATGATCTAAGGCAGTTTGGAAAGCTGTGTGAGCATCCTTTTTGATTTCTTCAATGCTAATGAAAGATAATGGATGTGTACCAAAGCTGTTAAGATCTTTCGGGCGTTGTCCAACAATAATGACTTGATCAAAGTTTTCACTTATTTCGAATTCATCAAGCGAAATAATGTTATTTGGATAACCCTGTTGGGATGCGACTTGTGCAAGTTTCCGAGCTAAAATCAAAGCATTGACTTGCTGTTGCGGACTATTAATGACAAATAATAAATGTTTAGCAGTTAGCATCAGATTCACTCAATGAATTGATTGTAGTTTGGGCTTTTAACTGGTTTAGCGTTTCAGGATTGGGAATACGAAAGCCAATTTGTGTGACAGCATGGCTCGCAATTGCAGTAGCAGTTTTTAATGTTTCTTCATCAGAGAAGCCATTTATTAAGCCATGAATCATGCCTGCTAAAAGAGAGTCACCTGCACCAACGGTACTTTTAACGATCACTTTAGGGGCTTTGGCATGAAGTGGGTGTATGTCGTGTAGCCAGTTTACACCGTCTTCGCCCATCGAAATAACGACATGCTCAATTTTAGCTAAGTTTTCAAAAAGCTTTTTTTGTTCAGCATAGGTCGCAGCAGGAAGCTGATAGCTTTCGAATAACTCATCTGTATTTGGTTTAATCATCCATGGTTGACATTCAATTGCAGCGACCAATGCTTTACCACTTGTATCAAGTGCAACTTTTTTTCCTTGCTGTTGAATGAATTTAATAAGTTGCTGTAACTCATCAACACTAAAACCTTGTGGAAGGCTCCCAGCAATGGCAACTACATCTACCTGTGGCAAAATCATTTCGATTTTTTGAAAGAGGTTCTTTTTATCTAGTTCAGAAACTAAGAAACCTTTTCCATTTAAATCGGTCATACGACCAGAATGTTCAGCAATTTTTATATTTTGACGAGTCTCGCCTTCAATATAAATAAACTCAGGTTGGAATTGAGCTTCTTTAAAATGATCATCAAAAATTTGTTTGTTTGTTGTTCCTAAAAATCCAGAAACAATAACCTCATGCCCTAAATCTTTTAAAACCTGTGCAATATTTAATCCTTTGCCAGCTGCATGTATTTCTACAGATTCTTGGCGATTTACTTCACCAACTTGTAATTCATTGAGTTGGATGGTTACATCAATTGCAGGATTTAAAGTAATTGTTAAAACTTTAGCCATTACTGTTCCTAATCTTTAAATTTCTTGTTCGGATAACTGACGTACAGCACTGGCGCTCTCACATTCTAGTGCGCGTTTTGCAAGCATCTGAGCTTGGCTGTAGTTAAGTGTACGAATTTGAGCTTTCACCAAAGGAATACTGTTCGGTGACATACTAAGCTCATCTACACCTAATCCCATAAGGATTGGTACAGCTTTTGGATCGGCTGCCAGTTCTCCGCATATACCTACCCATTTGCCATGTTTGTGCGCAGCTTTTACAGTGTGATCAATCAATTGCAAAATACTTGGGTGGAGGCCGTCTGCTTCAGCCGAGAGGATAGGGTGACCACGGTCAATCGCTAAAGTATATTGAGTTAAGTCATTTGTTCCTATACTGAAAAAGTCTACTTCTTGAGCAAGAATAGGCGCAAGTAAAGCAGCGGAAGGAACTTCAATCATAATACCAACTTGTAAGTTGGCACATGGATGTACAGCTTTAACTTCATCCAGAATGGCTTTGGCAGCACGCCATTCTTCCACACGGCCAATCATTGGGAACATGATTCGTAAAGGGCGATTATCTGCGGCTTTAAGCAAAGCGATAAGTTGTTGACGTAACAGCTCTGGCTGTCTGAGTGTCAAACGAATACCTCTTAGACCTAAAAATGGATTTTCTTCTTCAGCAATTGGAAGGTAAGGAAGTGGCTTATCACCACCTACATCAAGAGTACGTACTACAAGTGGGCGACCAGCAAGGGCATCTAAAACAACCCGATAATCTGCTTCTTGAGTAGCTTCACTTGGAGCACTACTATGAGCCATAAAAACAAGTTCGGTTCTAAGTAAGCCAATTGCTTCGGCACCACATTCTACTGCGTGAGCGGTAGCTTGAACTTTTCCTAAATTGGCAGCAATTTCGATCTGGTGTTGATCTAGAGTAATTGCAGGTTCTTGGCTGTGGCGTTCTGCTTCTTCGCGGATTTTCTGTTGAAGTTCACGTTCCTGTTTTGCATATTCGATTTGCTGAGTATTCGGATTTAAGATAAAAGTTCCCGTATCCCCATTAATTAAAAGAGAACTCTTTTGTTCAATATCTAGTACTTGGTCACCAGCACCAACAATTGCAGGGATCCCTAAAGCACGAGCAACAATAGCGCTATGGGCACTTGCACCACCTACAGCTGTCAAAATACCTGCTACACGATCTTTATTAAGACGAGCTACATCACTTGGCCCCACATCATACATGATCAGGATATAAGGCTCTTTGGGTTCTTCGATGATAACTTCACCACAGAGTTGAGCTAAAACTCGATCGCCAATATCACGTAAGTCTGTAGCACGCTCAGCCAGTAAGCGGTCCGGTAAAGCTGCTTGCTCTTTAGCAGCGGCTTCAATGTGTTCATGCCAAGCAGCAGGAGCCGAAAGATTTAAGTTAATCTTTTGATAAACACCATTAATAAGATCTGGATCGTCAAGCATTTCTAAATGTGCTTGGAAGATTTGCTTAATTTCAGTAACTTCAGATTTTGCAATCACTTGATGAATATTGTTTTTAACTGCATGAAGTGCAATATCCAGTTTTTCTTTTTCTGCTTTAACACTTAAACCCATGCGTTCATATTGATAAACCTTAGGTTTAATGACATGTACAGGTCCAAAAGCTAGACCACTAGAAGCTGGAATACCTGTATTTGTACTCAATGTTTTTGGCAGTGGGGTTACTGTTTGAGATGATTGAGCTTCTTGGGTATCAGGAGATTGAATTGGTTCAACTTCCTCTCCTAAACCTTCTTGCACGGCCTGAATAACTTTATCTAAAGCGTCAACAGCATCTGTTTCTGGCTCGGCAATAAAACGTAAAGTCTGACCACGGTTACATCCCAAAGCCAAGAGGCGCGTCAAACTTTTAGCAGAAACAAAATTACCTTCGTCCACTGCGACTTGAATATCACCTTGGAAACTTTTAGTTAAATTCACCAAGTGAGTCGCTGGTCGCGCATGTAATCCATGGGCATTGGCTAATACAACCGAACGATGAGGCCAATCTGGAATAACATCTGCACCAATAATTTTAGCAATTTCATTTGGTGCCTGTGTTTGATCTAGCTGTGCGACTTGCTCGGGATTAAATAAAATATCAATCAGTCGATTAAATCGTTGGTTATCTAACTGCTCATTGGCAGCAATACAAACTAGCGTATTTAGTTTTTGTCCACCGATATCTAAAGTTTTACGTGGTTTTACAATACTAATTGCGGGTTGTTGAACAAATTTATTGCTAGAAATAGACCAGATCTGGTCTTGTAGCTGGATAACTTGATCCGGATCAAGTGAGCTTAAAAAACCACATTTTACGAAATTATGTTTTTTGAGAATTTGAGAAGCTGACCATAACAAATCTTCAATATCTTGAGATTCAATGTCAGTTTGAATTAAATTTTCGTGCAAAGTTAAAGATAGGGGTTGAGCTTGCAAGAGTTCAATAATTTGTTCAGGTTGTGTCGCATTTTTTACCTGTTCACTTACATCTTGCATTAAAGCTCGAGTTAATATTTGTAGTACTTGTAAATGCTCATCAGATTTTGCTGCAATAACAACAGCCAAATAAATTGTGTTTTCCCCATCCCATATTATTCCTTCTGGGAAGTGAGCTAACCGAATACCTGTTTCTAAAATAAATTCACGAGATTGAGGAGTCCCATGTGGAATTGCAATTCCTTGACCTAAATAGGTGGCGCTTTGCTGTTCGCGATTGATGAGTCCTGTTAGATATTCAGGCGTAACTAACCCATCTTTTACTAATATATCTACTAGACACTGTAATGCATGCTTTTTATCAACAGCATGTTGATTCATATGAATATGTCGAGGCTCGAGTGCTAGCATACTTATCCTTGAACAATTTCTTTGGTTTAGCTAAAACAGAAAAAAAGAAGCTGTTTGTATTAAAATAGGTTAGTTTAACCGTTTTTAAACAACAGCTTCAGATAAATTACCATAGCAGAAGTTTAAGGCTATATCGACGTATTTACGTAAAAAACGCTTATTTAAAATACAAAGCAATTAATACTTATTATATTTTAATTTCTTATAGTAACTATAAATTTAATAAAGTAATTTTATAAAAAGGGGACTGCTAATAATAAAAAAAACCTCTACACCGGATTACGGGCATAGAGGCAAAAAGTAAATGATAGAATTTAAAATTATTGTTGAATTTCTTGCTCTAAAACTGACCACAGCTTTTGATGTGACTTCTTAAACATTAACATGTGTCCGATTGATTTATAGCCCAGTTTTATAGGGTCTAGTTCTAGCATTTTAGTAGATGCATTAGGATATAAACTTAATAAATCTGCAACATTGTGTTGAGTGGCAATTTCATCGTCACTTGCCCAAATAGAAGTAATAGGGCAATTAATTTCAGTATGAAAGTCATGAAAAATAGTTTTACCAATAGCATTTTTCACATAACCTGAATTGCTACAAAATTCTCTCCACTGTTGTGCGACTTTTTTAGGTAAGTTTTCACCCATTCCAATAAATTGAGTAGCACCATAACCCTTTAAAGTACTAGAAATTGGAAAGATAAGGTTAAACATAACAGGGGCCAGAAACTTAGTTTTACCTTTAAGTCCTTTTACATGGCCAGTAGAACCTGCTACCGCAACAACTTTTGCTACTTTATGAAAATTAGGCACGATTCCCAACAGTTGCCCACCCGCACTATGGCCAAGAAGAGTAACTTGTTCTGCTCGGGTTTTTTCTAATAAAGCATCAATTGCACAAGGAATATCAAGCGTTCCCCAATCATTAATACTTGCATCGCTTTGCTTTAGAGGCCCATGCAATGAGTCCCCAATTCCTCGGAAATCAAAGCTTAATACGTCATAACCTTGTTGGCTTAACCATATAGCAAAAGGATGATAAAAATTTTTAGTGATACCTGTGGCTGGACAAATCAAAACAGGATTTGCCGACTTTTTTGATTGAGCTGGATAAAATTGTGCAGCAAGTTGATAACCATCTTCACAGGTCATCCAAAATGATTCAAAGGTGTTATCCATAATATTACGTAATAATTGGCTTATTAATAACTTTAATTTACATGAGTTCCAAAATGATACTTGATTAAAATGTGACTATAAAGTCAAGATTTATGCTATACAGCTCATTAAATTTTAATAAAACGAATAATTGGAAAAAAGATGGATTTACCGAAAGCTGTACAGTTGGCTATTGTATTTAGTGGCATATTTCTATGGATTGGAATGTTTACAGGAGTGTGGAAATATTGGCAAATACGCCGTTCAGAATTACATCGTGCCCATTATTATGTTGACATCGCTCACCGCAGTAGCTTGCTTTATGCAGCTGCTAGCCTAATTCTTGCTGTATTAAGTTATTTTACTGTTTTAAATGAAAATATTACTTTGTGGTGTGTGCTGGCGAATGTCTTATTTTTTAGTTTTTCAATATTGGTTTATATCATACATGGATATTTACAGGACACGACAAATCAATTCAAAATTCCACATCAGTTAGGTAGATTTAATCTACCTTCGTGGTTAATGTCTTTAATGATGGTGGCATTGATTGTTACTGAATTGTTGGCTACAGCTATTTTAGTTATTGGAACAATTTTTTTATTTGTAGATGTATAAAAATGGATGATTACTCATCCATTTTTTAAGTATTCAAATTTTGTTGACTAAGACGTCTTTTAGCTAGTTTTCGCATCTTATGATCGACAAAGGCCCACAGACAAAATATGAAAGAAACCACCATCGCATACATAAAGTATTCGGGCTTCAGATTTCCTTTAATCATACCTTGAAACAGTAAAGTCAGCATAAGAGCAAGCGGTGTTACTCCATAAACAACTGAATCTTTGCTGTTCAGAGTGTTAATGAAGACTTGTTTGTTGAAATGTAATGATAACATCTCCATCCCTCCTTGTGGTTGCGCTAAAACCTAATGTTTTAGTCAAGAATAAGTTTTAAGTTTAATGTTGTACTGCTATTTTTAATTCAATTCAATAGCGAATAGAAAATTTTTTGAGCAGTTTTATAAAAAGTTCTATATTTATAAAAGGTTGAGGTATTAAAAAAGTAAATATTAAATATTTTTGTATGAAATACTTACTTTTTTAGAAAAGAGAAACTATTTAAGTGAAAAGTGTATTAATTTCTCTTTCCTATCACGTTATTTTAGCTATTTTGCTTTTTAAAAAAGGTATCAATTGCATGTTGGGCAATTTCTGCATCTTCAAAAGATTGAACACCAGATACACCGATAGCACCTAAAATTTCACCTTCATGAATAATCGGTTTCCCACCTTCTAGCATCCCTTGAGCACTAGGCATACTTAAAAAACCAAGACGACCACTTTGTAGAAGTTCTTCGTAAAATTTTGATGGTCTACCTGATATTGAAGAGCATTTTGCTTTTTCTAAGCATAGATGTGAACTTAAAGGAGAGGCGCCATCTAAACGTTTCATGAGTAATAGAGAGCTTGTTTCGTCAACAATCGCAATGCTGACTTTAAAGTTGTGTTCAATTGCATATTTTTGAGCTTCTTCCATTAAAAACTCTGCATCTGCTAATGTTAGGTAATATTTAGTTTTCATTGTTGCTCTTCTTTCCTGAGTAGCTAAAATTATTTTAGTGTAATTTTACAGTAAAAATTAATTATATCTATAGTTGATTTGTCATTAAAAACTAGTGTGGAAATAAAATGCTGGTTGGGTAAACACAGCATTCTATTCAATATATAAAATCATGTTTGGATAAAACTCGATTTCAAAAAAGTCACTAGATTAAATACTTTTGAATTTAACTTTGTCGATAATTACGGTAATTACAAGAACAACTAAAGATGGGATCAACCAAGCTAAGTTCTGTTCATTTAATGGTAAATGTTGAAGAAATTCAGGTAAATAATCACCAAAACCTGCAACTTTAAGGCCATCAATAATCCCGAAAATTAAAGCAATGCTTGTTACTGAACCAACAATAAAAGAAGGTTTGTGCCAAAATTTCCAAAAGAAGCTCAGCATAATCACCACAATTGCAGGTGGATAGATTGCACTTAAGACAGGCACTGAAATAGCAATCAGTTTAGTCAATCCAAGATTCGAAATAATGAAAGAGAAACCAACTAAAATAAATACTAAAAGCTTATATGGTAATTTGGTTAGCTGAGCAAAGTACTCACCACACGCACAAGTTAAGCCAATTGCTGTAACCATACATGCTAAAAAGATTAGTCCAGTTAAGAATAATGAACCCATATTTCCAAAAGCATGCTGTACATATGCATGTAAAATTACTGCGCCATTTGCTGCATTTGGTGCTACTTCATGGCTACCTAAACCTAATTTGAATAAGCTTAAATAGACTAAAGTAAGACCAACACCTGAAATGAGACTGGCAATAATTGCATATTTGGTGACTAACTTTTTATCAGTTACGCCGCGAGAATAAATCGCTTGAATAATAACGATACCAAATACGAGTGCACCTAAAGTGTCCATCGTGAGATAACCGTTTACGAAACCCTCTGAAACCGGAGATGCCACGTAATGGTTAATCGGAGCAGGTACGTAACCCGCAGGAATCATGACTGCTGCAATTCCTAAAATTGCTAAAGCAATAATTTTGAGCGGAGCAAGTACATGTCCAACTGTATCCAATAATTTGTTTGGATAAAGTGAAACTAAAGTTACAAATGAAAAGTAGATTGCGCTATAGATTAAAAGGCTACTACTTGATGTTCCAAAATAAGAGGAAAAACCAATTTCATAAGAAACAGTAGCTGTACGAGGAGTAGCAAATAGAGGGCCGACTGACAAATAACAAATAACTGTCAAAATCAGACTTGCTACTCGACCTAAGGGAGAACTAATAATTTCAATGGAACCCTGCATACGAGAGAGTGCCATGATGGTAATTACAGGTAAGCCGACAGCTGTAATTAAAAAGCCTAGTGCAGCTAACCATACATGCTCACCAGCTTGTTGAGCAACGATGGGAGGAAAGATAATATTGCCAGCCCCAATGAAAAGGGCAAAGGTCATAAAACCTAAGGCAATAATATCTCCGGTACGAAGATGTTGCATAAATTAAATTTAATAAAAAAAGAAGGAATTTTAGAGCAAAAGTAATCATGATCAAGCGCTAATTTATGTGAAAAAGCTTTTTTTCAGATGGTTAAAACCATATATAGTGTTATAAGCGTTTGTTTGGTTAAAGTATGTACTTGAAAAGCCATTAAAAGGAGAAAAGAACTTCTTTTTAAGTTCTGACTTTTTATAAAAAATATGTAAGAATAAAAAGATAAATTTTTATTGTGAATGCCGAATATTTAAGCATTTTAGACTTTTGGTCTGACTTATATTCATCCTAAAATATTTTGAATTACCTTAGGTTTTTGTAGGGAAGGGCATGTTTCTTGTCTGCGAGGATAGAATTGAATGAGAGCTTCTACTGTTACCATTAAAACTGAACAAGATCTGGAAAAATTAAGAGTTTCTGGACGCTTGGCGGCACAAGTTTTAGAAATGATAGAGGCCTATATTAAACCGGGCGTATCTACTGAGTATTTAGATAACCTCTGTAATGACTATATTGTAAATAATTTAAAAGTTATTCCTGCTAATGTGGGATATCACGGTTTTACAAAAACGATATGCACTTCAGTCAATGAAGTTGTTTGCCATGGGATCCCATCGCCGAATAAAATTTTAAAAGATGGCGATATTATTAATATTGATGTCGCAATTATTAAAGATGGTTATTTTGGCGATACGAGCCGCATGTATTTTGTGGGTAATGTAAATCCACAAGCGAAAAAATTAGTTGATACAACATATGAGGCCATGGTTGCAGGTATTCACACTGTTAAGCCAGGAGCTACATTAGGTGATATTGGTTATGCTATTCAGTCGGTTGCCCACCGAGAAGGCTATAGTATTGTTCGAGAATACTGTGGGCATGGGATTGGTAAGGTCTATCATGAACAACCTAATGTTTTGCATTATGGGCAGCGCGGGCAAGGCTTGGTTTTAAAGAAAGGGATGGTTTTTACCATTGAGCCAATGGTGAATGCAGGTAGACCGCAAGTAAAAGAGTTAAATGACGGATGGACAGTCATTACTCAAGATCATTCATTATCTGCTCAATGGGAACATATGGTTGCAGTAACAGACACTGGTTTTGAACTATTAACCCCATGGCCCGAAGGTGTGGGAAACTACCCTGCAATTTGAAAAATATAAAAAAAGTTCGATAAATTATCGAACTTTTTTATTTTAACGCTCAGAAAGATGTTCAACTAAATAATCAATGAATACTCGAACAGCGGGTAGTAACCCTCGGCGTGATGGATATACGGCGTGTAATATTCCATGAGGAGCTTTCCACTCTGGTAAGATTTGTAAAAGTTGTCCAGACTTCAAGAAATCTTCTGCTGCACTCTCTGGTAGTAATGCGATACCACAGTTTTGACTCGCTAATTGAGCTAACATGTGTATGTTTGTGCCCATTACAATAGGGCTAACTTTGACTTTCTTCTGTTGATTGTCAGGTCCATGCAAAATGAATTGTTGATCGAGATGCTCTTCAGACAAACTCAAAATGCGGTGTTCACTGAGTTGCTCTGGGTTTTTTATATCCCCAAACTCATTTAAATAGGCCTGACTTGCAAATAAACTTTGTTCTATAAGCGCGAACTGTCTAAGAACTAAACTTGGATCATCATCCAGTTTTGAGCGAACGCGTAAGGCAATATCAATCCCTTCATTAATGACGTCTACTCGACGGTTGCTGACCATGAGTTGCAAACGAATTTCTGGATATTTTTTTAAGAAAGCAGGTAGGATTTTAGGAAGTTGATTTTGAGCAATATCAACAGGCACACTAACTTTTACCACGCCTCTAGGTTGAATACTTAAATGATCAACCAAATCATGAGCAGCTTGTGCAGCGTTCATCATGACTTGAGCATGTCTATAAATATCCATCCCAATATCTGTAACAGCAAAATGACGAGAACTACGCTGGATTAAGCGAACCCCTAAGTTTTCTTCTAAGCTGTACACGCGGCGACTTAATTTTGATTTTGGTATATCCGTTACACGCTCAGCAGCACTAAAGCCGCCATGCTCAACAACAAGAGCAAAACAATAAAAATCATCAAGATCAGTGAGCATTAAAATATCCTATTTCTGCAACAACCATGATTTTACATTATTATTTTTGCAACGATAATTCTTATACTAAATTTTTTGTAAGCAGGAGATAAACTCAATATCTAACTAATAAAAATAGATTTTGAAATTATGTTGTCATTACATTGTAATTTTAATGTGGGTGTTTTAAAGAGGTTTCTAGGCTATATATGGAACTATTAATCAATTTCTTCTACACTATGTTTTTCTCAAATTTTCAAATCTAATGCCTTATCAATTGATAGAACTTAACGATGCCTCTACGAATATCGAGTGTCCATTTTGCAAACGAGCGATCATTGACTGGGCACAAGAACAATATGTTCAGCCATGTGAACATACTTTATTTATTGCTATGGACTTGGGCTTTGAATTTGTTGCAGATCGATTTGAAGAACGCATGAACCAGAATGTGGATGAGTTACACGAAGATCCAAATATGAATATTTTTGAAGCTCTAACGACAACAAGCTATGAAAATTTGATTGTTTTAAAATCTGACTTAGGTGTGGAAGGTTTATTTCGCTATGTGGGGGTAAGCGAATTTTAAAATTGAGCTTATAAAAAAGCCAATCAATTGATTGGCTTTTTTATTATTTACGCTTCTGGTGCAGCGCTATATTGTTCTACTAATGGTTTTAATTCGCCATTTTGGAACATTTCAAGCATGATATCGCTACCGCCAATCAGTTCGCCATTTACCCAAAGTTGCGGGAATGTAGGCCAATTCGCAATTGCTGGTAACATTGCACGAATATCAGGATTTTCCAAAATATTTACATATGCAAATGGACGACCAATTTGACTGAGCGCCTCTACTGCACGTGCAGAGAAACCACATTGTGGAAACTGTGGAGTGCCTTTCATGTAAAGTAAAACGGGATGCTTCGCAATTTGATCGCGGATTAACGCTTCAGTATCACGTGCTTGTTCAGTCATAAATAGATCCTCAACTAATCTAGCAGCATTATAGGGGGTGTTTATGTTGCTTTGCAAACCACCTGATTACTTAAAGTTGCATTGAATATTCAATATTTTATTGTATAAACCGAAGTGATAGTAAAAAGCGGACGAAATTTTAGATAAATGATTGATGAGACTTTTCATCAGAGCCAGTTTTTGCTTATATAAACCCTTCTTAAAACCTCATACAGACAGAGTTCGTTATGACTGATATTACCCTAGCTCCAATACAACCTGATCAACCATCACACTTAATGGCTACTTATGGTCGCCAATCGATCAGTTTTGTACGAGGCCGAGGGGCATATCTATATACTGAAGATGGTACAGAATATCTAGATGCTTTAACTGGTATTGCTGTATGTGGTTTAGGTCATGCACACCCAGTTATTGCGGAAGCAATTGCTGAACAAGCTGCAACACTTGTGCACACAAGTAATTTATTTGAAATTCCTTGGCAAACTGCAGCTGCTCAGAAACTTGCTGAAGTTTCAGGCATGGAAGAAATCTTCTTTTCAAATAGTGGTGCTGAGTCAAATGAAGGTGCAATTAAAATTGCTCGTAAATTTGGTACTCAACAAGGCGTACGTTTACCAAAGATTATTGTGGCAGAACAATCTTTTCATGGTCGTACTTTAGCAACACTTTCAGCAACAGGTAATAAGAAAGTACAAGATGGCTTTGCTCCTTTAACTAACGATTTTATTCGTGTGCCATTTGGTGATGTGGAAGCAATTCAAGAAGCAGCATTGCAGCATCCAGACATCGTGGCAATTTTGATTGAACCAATTCAAGGTGAAGGGGGTATTAATACTGCTCCTCAAGGCTTTAGCTATCTTGAAGAAGTGCGTAATATTTGTAATCAGCATAATTGGTTAATGATGCTAGATGAAATTCAAACAGGGAATGGCCGTACTGGTAAATATTTTGCATACCAGCATACCAATATTGTGCCTGATGTCTTGACGACTGCGAAAGGGCTTGGAAATGGTTTTCCGGTCGGAGCAGTAATGACACAAGGTAAAGCTGTTGGTTTATTAGGACCTGGTAGTCATGGCTCTACCTATGGCGGTACTGTATTAGGCTCTCGCGTGGTTTATACAGTAATTGATACAATCCAAAAAGAGAATGCTGTAGAAAATGCGGCAGTAGTAGGACGTTATATTGTTGATCAACTTCGTGCCCAGTTAGCTGACAAGAATGTTCAAGTGCGTGGTTTTGGTATGATGATTGGTATTCAATTGCCGAAAGACTGTGCTGAACTTGTTGCCATTGCGCGTGATCAATACAAGCTTATTATCAACGTTACAGCAGGTTCAGTCGTTCGCCTATTACCACCTATTAATATGACTCAAGCGCAGGCTGATGATTTGTTAGAGCGTTTAGTCGCTTTAATTAATAACTATCTTTAAGTATTAGTAATAAAAAAATGGGCATGTATATGCCCATTTTTTATTTCAAATTATTAACCAGAGATATACTGTTTTAACTGTTCAATGAGGTTCTTCTGATCTTCCATTGCTGCTTTTACCAAGTCACCAATAGAGATAAAACCAACTAATTTTTCATTGTCCAATACAGGTAAATGACGTAAATGGCGATCTGTCATTAACTGTAAACACTCTTCCACGGTGTTGTTCAGGCTTACAGTAAGTACTTTAGATGTCATAATTTCAGCGACTGTAGTGCTATATGAAGAACGCTCCATAAGTGTCACTTTTCGCGTGTAGTCACGTTCAGATAAAATT
Source organism: Acinetobacter sp. AYS6 (assembly GCF_025630795.1). Taxonomy (NCBI): domain Bacteria; kingdom Pseudomonadati; phylum Pseudomonadota; class Gammaproteobacteria; order Moraxellales; family Moraxellaceae; genus Acinetobacter; species Acinetobacter sp. AYS6. The sequence continues at coordinate 45,069 of NZ_JAOTNV010000004.1, read as the reverse complement.
CCGACAACTTTTTCGCCATCAGCTACTACTAACGCACCAATTCCTTTATCAGCCATAATCTTAATCGCTTCAAGGACAGTGGCTTCTGGAGAAATTGTAAAAATATCTTGTTCTGATTTGTTTTTGATTACTTGTGCAACGATTGTCATTTCTTCTGTCCCGTGTTTTATCATTTTGTTTTAAATTAGCTTGATTTTATAAAAATGCAAAGACTTGATAGTCATTCAAATACAAGTTTTACAATCAAGCGTTCAAAAAGCATTCTAAATAGTGGCTAAGAACCTAAAGAATTTTTAGGCTTCTTGCCAGTGCGGTTGTTTAAAAAAGAAATGATGCATTTGCTGAGTAGATAATTTCAACTTTCGATGAGAGGAATTAAACAAAGCTGGCGTAACGTTGAGTCTGGTTAAGGTTGGCAATAAAGATTCGTGGAAATCTTTGGGAGTAATTCTTCTTGGTTTGTAATGTGGCCAATGTTCTTTCGCATAGCGGTGAGCTTGCAAGCCATTGAGCCAAAAAGGGAAAATAAAGTCTTCCTGATCTGATTTAATTGCCCATCCTTGATGAAATAATCCCCAAAGAACTCCGCAATACATCATGGTTCTTAAAATATAAATCTTAATCATCAAGTCTTTTGAAACCGGTTGTAGATTGCTTAAACTATTCATTGTCAATTTAATGGTTCTTAACTTGTCTTGCTTATTATAGAAAAAATAGATGACATTTCAGTTTAAACAGGTATCAAATCGTAAACAAATATTCACTGCTATAAAAATGTGAATTGAGCCGAAACTGAAGTAGCGAAGTAAGGCTTTAGACAAATTGATAACTTTGGGTTTTTTACAGACGTAAAAAAACGCCACCTAGGTGACGTTTCTTTATGCTTGCATTGTGGCTAACTTTTGCCAATATTGTGCTTTAAGTGAGTCACGTTCAACACGGAAACCTTGATAATACAATTCTGCTAAGAATAGCGCAGCTTTACCGTGCCCAGCGCGAGCAACTTCTTCTAACTGTGTAACTGCATCTTGAAAATTCATTTGAGAATGAATTGTGTTTACTGCAGTTGCGTATACATGTTCTAAATCATGATGAGAGATACGTTGAATCATATAAAACTCCTTATTGTAATTATGATTACTTTTTCTAAAGGTCACTGCCTTTAAATTAATTTAACTTAGAATTATTAAACTAATATTACAAATTGATGGATTTGTCAACTATTCGTGCAATCGCTTAATTCACTATTAGGATACATGATTAAACATTATTCACAAATAATTTTGATTAAAATCAATATGAGAATAAAAGACAAGGAGAATAAAATATGACAAATACAATCGACGGCTTTGTTTTTGATACTCCGCCTAAAGAGGAACAAATCATAGAACTGGCCCATTATCACCGTAAATTATTAGATGAAGCTATCTTTCATCAGGAAATCCATTTAGGTGATTATTGTCTTGCACAGCGCAAAAGAGTATTTGATTTTGCTGGGCATTTGGAACCTGCTCAAAAAAACTGGTTTTATCAAGTTTATGATGGTGAACTTCGGAAAATTGCTGACGATGACGAGTTGCATCCAGCAGATGCAGAAGAAGGGTTAAGTATTTTTGCGATGCTTTTAGTATTGGTGATTATTGCTGCAATTTTATACTTTTCTGTCATTCGTTCATTAATAAGTTAAGCATTCTATCCAGTAAGGTACGATTATTAACCTTACTGGATGTTTGATCTTGTGCTTATGAGCATTGAACCCTACACTACACTAATTCGAGGTAGGTCATGCTCATATTCAAACAAAATTTTCTTAAATTAAAGTCTGAGTTAAAAGTTGATCAATGTTTTAACCTATTTGTGGTTATTGTCATTGGCTGTATTTTTGTGCTGTCATATTTAGCATTACTTCGGCCTGTTAGTCCGGAACAATATCAACGAATTATACAACTTTCTCATCAGGCGACTTATCCAAGAACTCAAGATATGGCTGAGTTGTTAATAGCTCAATCAGAAATTCATCGGGCAGATTATTTAAAGCTAATGCATGCTTACCAATTTGAAGGTGCTCGTATTAAGCAATATCCTGCACTTGCCCAAGAAGATACCCAGTAATTGGATTAATCAGGCTAAATCTTGGTTTCCAAAGCTTTTTGAGCACTATTGTGGCAGGCAAAATTTTGAATTTATGCTAAACTTTATCTTTTTAAACGCGCTGCTTTTCAAGGAATCCGCATGGAGCAACAATCGAATATGCAAAATAAATTCTTGATAGATGCTGAGATCGGTGATGACGATGTCACATTACCTAATTTACCTGCTATCGATGTTCCCATCGTTGAATCTCCTGTTAAAGCACAAGAAAATATTGAAGTAGCCAAGGTTGAGTTGGCTTCTACAGATACAGCGGTTGAACAACCAAAATCTGGTTTTTTTGGCCGGATGAAAGAAGGTTTAACCAAAACTCGTCGTAATTTCGCTGATGGTATGGTCAATATCTTAATCGGTGGTAAGGAAATTGACGATGAATTACTGGAAGAAGTCGAAGAGCAACTATTGGTTGCAGATATTGGCGTTGAGGCCACTAAAACAATCATTACCAATTTGACAGAGCGTACAGCTCGTGGTGATTTGATCTATTCCCACTCTCTTTATAAGGCGTTGCAAGAAGAGTTGGTTGCTTTGTTGGCTCCACGTGTTAAACCTTTGCATATTGACCCCAACAAATCGCCTTATGTGATTTTAATGGTTGGGGTAAATGGTGTTGGTAAAACCACAACTATTGGTAAATTGGCGAAGCGTTTGCAAGGTGAAGGTAAAAAAGTGATGTTGGCTGCAGGGGATACGTTCCGTGCCGCAGCGACAGAACAATTACAAATCTGGGGTGAACGTAACGATATCTCCGTGGTCGCACAAGGTCACGGTGCTGATAGTGCTTCCGTTATTTTTGATGCTTTTGAAAGTGCTCGTGCTAAAGGAATTGACGTATTAATTGCAGATACAGCAGGTCGTTTACATAATAAAAGCAACCTGATGGAAGAACTTAAAAAAGTTAAACGCGTGATGCAAAAAATTGATGCAACTGCACCTCACGAAATTATGTTGGTGGTAGATGCGGGCACTGGTCAAAACGCAATTAACCAAGTGCAAGAGTTTGACCAAGCTGTGGGCCTAACAGGTATTACAATTACCAAGTTAGATGGAACTGCGAAAGGTGGCGTGCTCTTTAATATTGCAAGTCGCACCCATGTGCCAATTCGTTTTATCGGTGTTGGTGAAAAAATTGATGATTTAAGACCATTCTCGGCTAAATCATTTGTTGCTGCACTGTTTGAAACAGATAAATAATTAGTTGTCAGCAATAAAAAAGCTTCACTAACATGGTGGAGCTTTTTTATATGTATATCTTTTTTTATTGTTGCGAAAATAAAACGAACTGTCATATTTTTAATGCTGATTATGAAAAATGACTTTAATACACTGTATTCATTCCCAAACAACGGCCCATGGTCAATCAAATAGGTAGGAAATAACAAAATGTCTACTTTCTTAGATAAAATTAAAAATCGTCGTACAATTTATGCAATCGGTAAAAATATTGCATTAGATCGCACTAAAATTGAAGAAACTATCCGTGAAGCGGTTAAACATAGTCCTTCAGCTTTTAACTCACAATCTTCACGTGTGGTGACACTATACGGTGAATCACATGCTAAATTCTGGAATTTAGTTCGTGAAGCATTGCGTAAAATTGTTCCTGCAGAAGCTTTTGCTGGTACAAACACAAAAATTGATAGCTTTGTTGCTGGTGTTGGTACGGTTCTATTTTATGAAGACCAAGCTGTTGTTAAAAGCTTACAAGAGCAATTCGAATTATATGCAGATAACTTCCCAGTATGGTCTGAACATTCAAGCGCGATTGCTCAATTTGCAACTTGGACTGCGCTTTCAGAGCTTGGTTTAGGTGCATCTTTGCAGCATTATAACCCGATTGTTGATGCTGAAGCAGCTGAAGCATTTGATGTTCCAGCAACTTGGAAATTACGTGCTCAATTAGTATTTGGTTCGGTTGAAGCTCCAGCAGGCGAAAAAGCATTTATTAATGATGCTGATCGTTTCAAAACTTTCAATTAATGCAAATTCAAAAAAGAGTACCTAAATAGGTACTCTTTTTTCTTTTTTAATAATAGTGAAAAAACTAAATAAAATAGATAATGATTAAATTCAATTGAATATTTAAAAATAATAAATAGGAAAACTAGCCATTAATGACACTGTCATCAAATAGTCACAATCATATTGCATATTGCTCATGATTTCATAGCTTATCAAATATTGAGAAAGAAACAGATGACTTTAAGATTAGGTGTTGCTGCAATTGGTTTATTACTCAGCGGTTCAGTATTTTCAGCAGTTACAATTACAGCACCAGAGGAAATTGTAATCCTTGCTGTAAATGGTCAAGAAGTCAGTTCTGGGTTATTTCGCTCATCTAAAAATAATTATAAGGTCGATGCAGGTGAGACGAGCTTAAGCGTGCGCTACCAAGAATACTTTGAACATTTAAATGGTGAGCATGACATTGTTAAATCTGGTGTAGTCACAATCCAAACGCCTGCATTGCAAGATGGGAAAACTTATAAGCTTTCAATGGTAGATGTGCCTAAAGATTTTGAAAAAGCGAAAAAATATGCTGAACAACCAACAGTTGCTTTGTACAGTGCAAATAATGAATTAATTGTGAAACAAACGGGCGCTAACAATGAAGCAAAACCATGGTTTGCAACTGGCTTGTTGGGTAAAGTAACTGACTTTACAACTAGATCATCTAAACCACAGCCTGAAGCAGTATATGCATCGGCTAAACCTACTTCCACTCAAGTTGTTGTGCCGACTGCAACGTCTATGGCAGGAACAGGTGGAGTACAAACGAATGATCAACGTTTAGTTGAAACTTGGCAGAAAGCTTCTAAAGCTGAGCGTCAAAAATTTATGGCGTGGTTAGCTGAACAATCAAATTAATTTGTGATCAGCACCTATTAAATTGCTCGAAATGAAAAAAGACCTCAAATGAGGTCTTTTTGTTTAGGTTAGAAACCAGATGTAATAGCCTAAAAGCATGAGAGGCCAAGCCACCCATGGGCTAAATAGCCATTTCCATAACCAGAAGTGAGGTACAAAACCCACTCCATAAATAAAACCACCAGAAATACCAATCATCACCAACATAAGCTGGCTATGATTGTAGTGTCCGTTAGCATCTAGCATGAGTGAAGGGTAAACCAACAAAATTGCAGCAAGAGGCAATGCCAACAGAAAAGAAAGGGCCATTGCAAATGCTTGAGCTTTTCGATGATTTGATGCTGTCATTGCTTTTGCCATTATTTATTCCTCATCTAAATTTTGATGATGTTCGATATAAAGTGCACTGAGTACACCCGCAAAACATGCCATCAAAATGCCTAGGATCCATGCGAAATACCACATTGTGTTCTCCTTAATACAAGCTATGCGAGTTTGACTCGATGTGTTTGTTGGTAATGACTCCCCACATTTTGTAATAAGACCAACTGGTATAGATCAAAATAAGAGGAACAAAAATACAGGCTGCGACAGTCATAACGCCTAACGTAAGGTGACTTGAGACAGCATCCCACATCGTCAAGCTAGAGTTGGGATTGATACTAGATGGAAGTAGGAACGGAAATAGGGCAAAACCAGCAGTTAAAATTGCTCCTACAATCATTAAACTTGTGCCAGTAAAACTTAAGCCTGCTTTTGTTTTTGAAGAGGCAAAAATTGCAATGATGGCGCCTAATATTGCAAGAGCTGGAGCAACTTTAGTAATTGGATAGGTACTGTAGTTGTTCATCCAACCCGGATTGCTATTAGTCACCACTTCTTTAGCTAAAGGGTTAAGTGCAGCATTTGGATCAATGGCAACAGCATAGCTATAACCTGGAACTTGCCCGAAATAGAGCCATGCGCCAATAACAAGGAAACTGATCAAAAATATAGCGGCCATAATCTGCGTTGCTTTAGCAGAGCGCTGTTTTAAAGCTTTATCAGTACGCAGCATGAGCCATGCACCACCGTGCGCACAAAGCATTGATAGACTCACAACACCACAAACTAAGGCAAATGGGTTAAGAAGCGCAAAAAAACTGCCAGTATATTCAGAGCGTAATGTGCTATCTAAACTAAAAGGAATACCTAAGAACAAATTACCAAAGGCCACACCAAATACAAGCGCTGGTACAGCACCGCCAATACACAGGCCCCAATCCCAAGAATTACGCCATTTTGTGTTTTCAAGTTTTGAACGGTAATCGAAGCCAACTGGTCGCAAGAAAAGGGCGAATAAAACCAGCAATAATGCCCAGTACATGCCAGAGAAGGCTACTGCATAGACCATCGGCCATGCGGCAAATAGTGCCCCCCCAGCTGTAATGAACCATACCTGATTACCATCCCAATGCGGTGCAATGGTATTGATGGCGGCACGGCGTTCACTATCAGTTTTTCCAACGAAAGGCATAAGCGCCATGGAGCCCATATCGAAACCGTCAGTGAGAGCGAAGCCGATCAGAAGTATGCCCACCAACACCCACCAAATGATTTTTAATAGTTCATATTCAATCATGATAAGGCCTCCCCATTAACAACTGTTTTCGGTTCTTGCTTTTCAAAATGATATTTGCCAGTGTGCAAAGAGCTTGGTCCTAAGCGAGCAAATTTGATCATTAAATACATTTCAATAATCAAAAGGATGGTATAGAACGCTGCTAGCGCAAGAATCGAGCCCCATACATCACCCGTACTTAAGCTAGAAGTAGATAGGTGGGTTGGTAAGATTTCACCAATAGACCATGGTTGACGGCCACCTTCAGCTACATACCAGCCAGTTTGTGCAGCAATCCAAGGAAGTGGCAAAGCAAATAACGCATATTTAAGTAGCCAAGGTTTATTTTCAGCATTTCTTTTTGCTACCGACCAAGTCGCTAAAATGAAAAGTAGGAGCATTAAGAAGCCCGATGCAACCATAGCGCGGAAAGAGAAAAATAGTGCTGTAACATTTGGAACAGTGTCTTTTACAGCAGCTTTAATATGTTGCTCGTCAGCATCAACTACATTTGGTGCATATTTCTTAAGAAGTAGGCCATAACCCAGATCTTTTTGATTTTTTTCAAATGAAGCCAATAGTTCCGATGAGCGATCACCTGCACGTAATTTTTCAAGTTCAGCATAGGCAAGCATACCGTTACGAATACGAACTTCGTGCTGCTGCATGAGGTCTTTAAGACCAGTAACTTCTTTGGTTATTGAGCGAGTTGCAATTAAGCCTAGTGCATACGGAATTTTAACTGCATAATCTGTCCGCATTTCTTCATGGTTTGGGATGCCAAATAAAGTAAATGGAGCAGGAGCAGGGTGAGTATCCCATTCTGCTTCAATTGCAGCTAGTTTGGTTTTTTGAACATCACCTAGTTCATAGCCAGATTCATCACCTAACAAAATCACTGAAAGTGTAGATGCAAGACCGAAAATTGCAGCAATTGCAAATGAACGACGTGCGAAAGGTAGATCACGTTTTTTAAGCAAGTAGTAGCTTGAGATAGCAAGTACAAAAATTGCACCAGTTACATAACCCGCAGATACAGTGTGGACGAATTTAACCTGAGCTACAGGGTTAAAGATAAGCGCACCGAAATCAACTAATTCCATACGCATTGTTTCAAAGTTGAATGCTGCACCTACTGGGTTTTGCATCCATCCATTCGCCACTAAAATCCAGAGCGCTGACATGTTGGAACCAAGCGCCACTAACCAAGTCACCCCTAGATGCTGAACCTTAGTTAAACGGTCCCATCCAAAGAAGAATAGACCAATAAATGTTGACTCAAGGAAGAATGCCATCAGGCCTTCGATTGCTAATGGTGCACCAAAAATATCACCGACATAATGTGAGTAATAAGCCCAGTTTGTTCCAAACTGAAACTCCATTGTTAAGCCAGTCGTTACCCCTAAAGCAAAGTTAATACCAAATAATTTTCCCCAAAATTTAGTCATATCTTTGTAAATTTCTTTACCAGAAATGACATAGGTGGTTTCCATAATGGCAAGGATGAATGCTAAACCTAAAGTTAAAGGGACGAAAAGAAAGTGATACATTGCGGTCATCGCAAATTGAAACCGCGAAAGATCAACCACGCTTTCAGAAATCATCAACGTGTCTCCTTAATGTGGGAAATGTTATCGCCAGCAATATGCTCGGCGACCTGATTGTCGAAATTTTTGGGGATGGTGGGAGCATCAAACCAAATATGTTTAATCGTTAAAAGAAGCACTATTTTTATTATTAGAATAATAGTGATTTCTTTAATTAAACGACGATTAAGATTTTGAAAATTAAGGCTCATAAACTAAACCTCATTTGATATTAATTTTATTATTAATCAAAATATAATAAAAATAAACATTAAATATATTTAAAATGAATATTTAAATAATTAGTTTATATAAAACAATATCTTGTTATCTTAAAATAAATACCATACTAAAATGGTTTGAATTAACTATTAATTCCTACTAAATTGCTTATAAATAAAAATATAAAGTTTATTAAAATAGTTTGTTTTAATTAAATACCGACTAAAATGGTTGTATATAATATTTATAAATTTTATTTCTAACTAAATTGGTCGGAATAATAAATAATTAACTAAAAAGAAAATAATAAAATGCAGGCGTAATGAAGCCTGCAAAAAAAAGATAAGAAACTACAAGAGTAATTAAGAATTAATCGGGTGCGAAAAGGTCGTTTGATATAGAAATTTTCTTAGCTACATAATGGCTCTTATGCACTCTGACAAGAATGACTTGGGAATATAATTCGAGTTCACCATATTCTGGTTCTACTTGAACATAGTGAAGTTGACCAAATTCATCACGTACGCGTGCTTGAGCTGAAAAGCCTGGTCTGGCATTACCACTGGAAATAGTGGCTAAGCGCCCTAAAAGGTTATAGTTAGTATGTGTTAGCTTGGGCTTAATCACTTGATCAAGGCAGTGAATCATGAACACCGTAAAAAAGATTGCGATCACAAGTGCAGGCACAATCAAATAAAATGGTGAAATAAAGTAGTGTTGTATTGCGAAGAAAGAGAGTTGTAAAAAGTAACCTGCATAACTGAAATTGATGAGTAAAAAAACGAAAATTAGAGCTTTAGAAAATTTAACATTAAGTAGCGGTGAGTTAGAAAGCCAATCTGGGGCAATTTTTTTGAGTAACTGACTTGGACGGAGTCCAATATACATACCAATGGTTTCTACCACGCTGAGCAATATCAAAGCCACTACACTTAAATGAAATGGCATAAGATAATAATTGAAAAAGAAATCAGCCATGGCAGAAACTCTAATGTTAGTCGTCTCAGTCTACGATATAGATACCGCCATCTGAATGTACTTTAAGCTCAACTTTATTTAAAAAATCCCCTAAGCAAGGTCCTGAAATACATTCGCCTGTTTCCACATTAAATAAGGCGCCGTGGGTAGAGCATTGAATGTATTCCTGATCTTGGTCAAGAAATTGATTTTCTAAATACTCAAGTTCAGTTTGTAGGTGAGGGCATAAATTCTGATAGGCATAGAATGCGCCGTCACGTTGCGTAACGAAAATAGTCGTTCCTTGTAAAGTGTCAAAAGCTCTGGCTTCACGCTCAGGAACTTCTTCCGTCATACAGATCCTTTCCATTTCAAGCACATTCCTTCTGAAAATTTTCAAGAAGTTTAGCGTAATCATTAACAGCTAAACGTGGGCCAAATTGAGAGACTACTTCACTCGAAATTAAGATAGCTAACTGAGCCGCAGCATTCAAATCTTGATGGTAATTTAGGGCATAAAGGAATGCGCCTGCAAACGCATCGCCTGCACCATTTGTATCAACTGCCTCAACATGACGTCCAGCAACATGGAAATGTTGAGATGGGTTAGAAACTAAAGCACCTTTAGCACTTTGTGTAATGACTACAGTGTGATTTTTAAAACGTAACTGAGCAAGAGCATCTTCTACAGATGTTGTATTTGTATACATTAAGGCTTCTTGTTCATTACAAAATAGTAAGTCTACGCCATCATCCATAAGTTCTTCCAAGCCTTCACGAGCGTATTGCACCATTGCAGGATCTGAAAGAGACAGGGCAATTTTAACACCACTTGCTTTTGCAATTTCTCTGGCTTGTTTTACAGCTTTACGAGCCGTTTCACTTGTAGAAAGGTAACCTTCAATATAAAGCCATTTTGCTGTTTTTAACGGTTCAAAGTCGATCTGCTCTTGAGACAATTCAGCCGTAATACCCAAATAAGTGTGCATAGTACGTTCAGAGTCAGGGCTAATAAGTACCATACAGGTACCAGTTACACCTTCACTGATCGATTTTGGGGTAGTCTTAATGCCAGCTTCATTTAGACCTTGCAGGTAAATTGTTCCTAAATCGTCGTTGCCAACGCGGCAACCATAAAAAGCACTTCCGCCTAGCGCGCTGAAGGCCACAGTCGTATTTGCTGCTGAACCGCCACTTGCTTGGCCCTTGTAGTCTTGATGCTGTTTTAACTCTGCATAAAGAGCAGATTGAGTGTCGCCATCGGACAACTGCATTGTGCCTTTTTGCAAGCCTTGTTGATTCAGAAAATCATCAGACACTTTAAATTCTTGGTCGATTAATGCATTACCAATTGCAAAAAGATCTACAGTTGCCATATGAGTTGTCACAAAATAAAAAAATCAGGTTGCTAAGTTTACACCATTGCTTGGATTTGCTGTAGTTTGTTGAATAAAATTCAGTTAATTCAAAAATTAGAGTGGAAAATACTGTTGTTCTAATATTATTAAGATCAGAGGACAGGTCAGTGAGATAAAAATTGATAAGCTTTTATATTCAATGTCTATCATATACATAGAATTAAAAGCTTATGTTCTGTTAGGATAAAACATTCATGGCTATGTGCTTGATATCAAAGCCGTGCCAATGAAAACTAAGACTCAACAAAAACATAGTATTTTACGTGGCTTTTGTTCGCCAATCTCAAGCTGACTCAGGCTATAATGAGACTTATTCACTTATCCGATATGTTAGGAGATCACATGACTGTAGATGTCACTGAAACCATTTCTCAAACTGTTCACCCTGCGTTTCAGTTGCTACGTCAGCACCATGTAGAAGCATTAGATATTTTAGTGTCTGAATATAAGCATAAAGTCACAGGTGCGGTGCATTATCACTTGGCAACTGATTATGATGAAAATGTATTCCTTGTTGCTTTTAGAACACAGCCTATGGACTCTAAAGGCACGGCACACATTTTAGAACATACGGCTTTGTGTGGATCTGAAAAGTTTCCGGTACGTGATCCGTTCTTTTTAATGATTCGTCGTTCTTTAAATACATTCATGAACGCATTTACAGCAGCAGACTGGACTGCCTATCCATTTGCTACTCAAAACAAAAAAGATTTCCAAAACTTACTTTCTGTTTATCTTGATGCGGCGTTTGCTGCTAATTTGAATCCGCTTGATTTTGCTCAAGAAGGTATTCGTATTGAACTTGAAAATGGTCAACCTGTTTATAAAGGTGTTGTTTTTAATGAAATGAAAGGTGCGATGAGTGCGCCTTCTGACCAACTTTATCATCAGTTGGCTCATCATTTATTCCCTGAAACAACTTATCACTACAACTCAGGTGGCGACCCGAAAGATATTCCTGATTTAACGTATGAGCAGTTAGTCGATTTTTATAAGGTACATTACCACCCAAGTAATGCTGTATTCATGACCTTTGGTAATCAAACAGCTTATGAGTTGCAAGAGCAATTTGAAAAACTAGCTCTACATAAGTTTTCTGCTGGAACAACTTTATATTCTAAGCCTGAAAAACGTTTAGCAGCGCCAATTGAAGTAACAGAGAATTATGGTGTTGATAGCGATGATTTAAAAGATAAAACTTATCATGTTCTATCTTGGTTATTACCAGAAGCAAATGATGTGAAATTGCGTTTGGGAATGCGTTTGGTTGAAGGAATTTTGCTAGAAAACTCAGCTTCACCACTACGTCATTATCTAGAAACTTGTGGTTATGCTCAATCGACTGGTCCATTAATGGGCGTAGACGATAGTAATTTTGAAATGACTTTCTACTGTGGTATTCAAGGTTCAAACCCAGAACATGCACAAAGCTTTAGAGAGGGTGTTTTAAATATTCTGCGTGATGTTGCTGCAAAACCAATTGATAGTAATTTAGTTGATGCAATCTTGCATCAGATTGAGTTGCATCAACGTGAAATTAATGGTGATGGTACGCCATATGGCTTAAGTTTAATTTTAAATGGCTTAAGTGGTGCGATTCACCATAGTGATCCAATCCAAATTTGGGATGTTGACAGCGCAATTGCACAAGTTAAAGAAGAATTGAAAGACCCAATGTGGTTATCAAATCTGATTCAAACACATTTGCTCGATAACCCTCATCGTGTGCAAATGACTCTAATTCCAGACCCAACTAAATCTGTAAAAGAGCAAGAAGCAGAAAAAGCACGTTTAGCTGCTATTGGCGAAAAGCTAACAGATGCTGATAAGGCTGAAATTATCGCTAATACTAAGGCGTTAGAGGAACGTCAGGATACTCCAGACAACCTTGAACTATTACCAAAAGTAGGTTTGGAAGATGTACCTGCTGACTTGCATATTGTGCAGGGCGAATTGCGCGAAATTCTTTGTAATCGCATGGATACGCCATTGAATTTGTACCATGCTGGTACGAACGGTATTTACTATCAACAAGTACTTATTCAAATCCCTGATGATATTGTGAAGTCACCTTATTTCAATTTGCTTTCTATCTTGATGGGCGAAGTGGGTGCAGGTGAGTATGATTATCTTGAACTACAAAACTTACAAACAGCTGTAAGTGGTGGTTTAGGAATGGGCGCTTCATTACGTAGTAAAGTTGATGACAAAGATAAAATTAGTGCGTGGTTAACTTTAACCACTAAATCCTTGACTCAGAAGTTTGATGCAATTCATTTATTAAAATTAGCATTTGAACAACTTCGATTTGATGAAAAAGAGCGAATTATTGAGTTATTGCAACAACGTAAAACACGCTGGCAATCTCGCTTATCTGGAGCAGGTCATAGCTACGCAATGCAAATCGCATCACGTAATATGAGTGCATTAGCTCAACGTGACTACCAAAACACTGGTTTAGGTGCATTAAACTGGTTAGGTGAGCTTGTTACTAAGATTACTCAAGATGCTGCGGCATATGATGATCTGATTGCAGAATTAAAACGTATTCATCGTAAATTATTGCAAGCGCCTAAACAGTTCTTGCTCGTATGTGAAGAACATCAATCTGAACGTTTGGTTGAAGAAATCCAAAATGTTTGGGATAAATTAGACGTTGATGCGACTGCAACGGAATTAACTCACGTAGAACAAGCAAATGATAATAATCATGAAGCATGGTTAATTCAGGCAAATGTTCAGTTCTGTGCTTCAGCTTATCAGGCGGTGGATGTGTCGCATCCAGATGCAGCTCCGTTAATGGTATTGGCAGCTTATTTACGTAATGGGTTCTTACATAGTGCCATTCGTGAAAAAGGCGGTGCGTATGGTGGCGGAGCAAGTTATGATGGAAATGCGTGTTCATTCCGTTTCTATAGTTACCGTGACCCACGTTTAACAGAAACTTTTAAAGACTTTGAAGCAAGTGTGCAATGGTTATTAAATACGGAACAACAGCCTCATCAGCTTGAAGAAGCGATTCTTGGTCTAGTTGCAAGTATGGATAAGCCAGGTTCACCAGCGGGTGAGGCGATTACTGCATGTTATGCATTGTTGCATGCAAGAACACCAGCTTTCCGCCGTCTCTTGCGTGAGAGATTGTTGCATGTAACTTTAGATGATTTACAGCGTGTTGCTCGTCAATATTTGATTGAGCAAACTCCTGTAAAAGCTGTAGTTGCACCATTTGCTAAACGTGATGAATTGCAGCAATTAGGTTTTACCATTCAACAAGTTAATTAAAATAAAAATTGGAGATGAACATGGCGTTCAGACAATTTGAACGCACATCTTTACAGCTAAGCATGGGAATCGTGCTTAGCTGTTTGTGTGCGCCTGTAACATATGCTGACACCTTGGCACCTGTAACCCCCGCGACAGTAGATGCATGTGTTGCTCTTGCTTCGAATGCCGATCGTCTGGCTTGTTATGACTCTGTATTTAAACCGTCAGCTTTACCAGTTGTTCAAGCTGCGGCTGTACCAGAGCCTGTTAAAAAAATTGATGCACCTGCTGTTCCACCTGAAACTTTTAAAGAGAAGGTGGTAGATACAGTGAGTAATATCAAAATAATTGGTAAAGCACCGAAAATTGAACCTACTACTTCTTTGCTAGATCAACGTTGGGAGTTGTCTGAAAAAAGTAAATTAGGCGTTTGGAATATTCGTGCTTATCAGCCCGTCTATTTACTACCTGTATTCTGGACCAGTGATAAAAATGAGTTGCCACATAGTCCGAACCCAAATAATACAGTGACAGAAGATCAAAATCTGAAATCAACAGAAAGTAAATTTCAGATTTCTTTAAAAACTAAAGCTTGGGAAAATATTTTTGGAAATAATGGTGATTTGTGGGTAGGTTATACCCAATCTTCACGTTGGCAGACATTCAATGCTGAAGAATCTCGTCCTTTCCGTGAAACGAATTATGAGCCTGAAGCAAGTTTAATGTTTAGAACAAACTATGAATTGCTTGGTTTGGATGGGCGTCTGCTTGGGGTTACTTTAAACCATCAATCAAATGGTCGTTCAGATCCATTATCTCGTAGCTGGAATCGTGTGATTTTTAACGTTGGGTTAGAGCGTGGTAACTTTGCTGTAATGCTTCGTCCATGGATTCGTCTTGAAGAAGACAGTAAAGATGATAATAACCCGGATATGGAAGATTACATTGGCCGTGGTGATTTAACAGCATTTTATAAATGGAAGCAGAATGATTTCTCTTTAATGCTGCGTCATTCATTGAAAGGTGGTGATGATTCCCATGGTGCTGTTCAATTTGATTGGGCTTTTCCAATCAGTGGCAAACTGCGTGGACACTTCCAGTTGTTTAATGGTTACGGTGAAAGCTTAATTGACTATAACCACCGAGCAACCTACGCGGGCTTGGGTGTTTCACTCATGAACTGGTACTAAGTTTTTACTTGTAAAAAAAGCCGCTTTAAAAGCGGCTTTTTTATTATCCAATTTGAATATTGGCTTGGGGATGTTTGAGCCGACTTTTTTTCGGAGTGGCAATTAAATAAGCCAGTGTTAAGGGACCGAGACGTCCAGCAAACATCAACAAACTTAAAATGAATAAACTACCATTATGCAGCTCTGGCGTGATGCCACGAGAAAGCCCCACAGTACAAGCTGCGGAAACAACTTCAAACAGCAAGTTCATAAAGTCTGCTTTAGGTTCTAAAAGCAAAATAATAAAGAACCCCATGAAAATGAGTATGCTCGTAATCGCTGTTACAGCTAAAGCTTTATACGTCGTTTCGTGTGCGACTGAATGATTAAATATGCGGATTTCATCTGTGCGCCGTAAAAATGAAATAACACTCAACACTAAAATGACAAAGGTTCCAATTTTGATTCCACCAGCTGTACTGAGTGAACCACCACCAATAAACATAAGCAACATCATGAGTAAGGAGCTGCTGTTGGTCATTGCGCCTGTATCAATAGTATTAAATCCTGATGAGCGTGGAACAGTGGCTTGAAACCAAGCATTTAATGCTTGGTCACTTACACTCAGCATTCCTAGCGTATGAGGATTTTGAGCTTCTAAAGCCCAAATTAAAATAAAGGCAATAAGGTTAATCACGGTAATAGTTGTAAGAATCAGCTTGCTATTCGGCGTGAGTTTTTTCCACTTTTTATTTTGCTTAATGTCCATGAGAACCAAAAAGCCAAGTCCGCCCAAGGTATAGAGTATGCTAACAGTTATACAAATCATATAATTGCTTTGAAAACTGATTAAACTATTAGAAAATAATGAAAAACCAGCATTGTTAAATGAGGAAATACTGTAAAAAATCGCATAATACAATCCACGTGCAAAACCGTATATTGGTGTAAAAGCAGTCGTGAGAATAATTATGCCAATAAGCTCAAAAATAAGGGTGTAAGTGACAACGCCCTTAGCAACAAAAGTAACCTTTGATAGGCTGGTTTGACCGAGACTATCTTGTGCCATCATTTGCTGTTTAAGACCAACTTTGGGTGACAAACTTAAGGCAGCCAATATGGCAAAAGTCATAAAACCCAAGCCACCCGATTGAATCAGTAACAAAATAATAGTTTGCCCAAACAGCGTAAAAGACTCATGAATATTTAAAACAGATAAACCGGTAATTGTAACTGCTGAGGTGGCTGTAAAGAGCGCATCCATCCAGCTCACATGACCTGTATTGGCAAATGGCAGTTTTAGCAATAAAGTACCAAAAATAATAAAGCCCAGAAACCCCAATGCCAAGAGTGAAGGAGGGCTTAAATTTAAAGTTTTATGGGGCTTGGGATATATAGACATATTCTAGGTTTCGCCTCTTATATGAAGCAATTAGAAAGTTTTTTTAACTGCGGTAAATGACCTTCTAAAATAAGAATATCATGCGTTTGCAAGGTGAAATTTTCTTCGGTCTCAAACAAAATTTGTTGCTGTCTTTTTACGAGCAATGTTTTGACCTGGGGTGCTTGCTGCATAATGCCATATAGGTTGATGCCGTTAAGTTTCTCTGGAATTTCAATTTTTATAATGTAATGGTCATCTTCTAAAGACATATAGCGACTCACCATGGGATAGTTTAGTGCTTGGGCGACTCGTACCCCCATATCTTCTTCAGGATGAATAATTTTATTGATATTAAGGTGCGACAAAATGGTGTGATGTGCTTTAGTTTTTGCTTTTACCCATATCTTGTCCATACCTAAATTTTTTAAATTGAGTACACATAAGATACTTGCTTCAATATCTTCACCAATTGCGACCACAACTGCATCACAATTTTGAATATTTAGTTCATCAAGTACGTGTTCGTCAGTCGCATCGGCAATGACGGCATGAGTTAAAACGTCGGCAAGATTTTCAACATTCTTTTTTACCGTATCAATGCCAATAACATCATGATTTAATTTTGTGAGCTCTTGAGCAACAGTTGCTCCGAAACTTCCTAAGCCAATGACTGCAAACTGTGCCATATTGATCCTTGTTTCCTGATTAGACGTTTATTTTTAAGGATATTTTCTTTGAGATAAAGAGAGGCAATGTAAATATGAGGGCAATATTAAAAGAATTATATGAATAAGCCGACAAATTTGTCGGCTTATCCATTAAACATGAAGATTATTTCAAGAAACGTTTGTAGCCGACATTATTCGTAATTTCTGCATACGGATAACTAATCTGCTCAAGTGTTTCAATTAAGCCATCAGGATTTTGTTTCGCATCGGTTGCTTGTAAGCCTACTAAAACACGTCCTTCTGCTGCACCATGATTACGGTAATGGAACAACGTAATATTATGAGTTGGGCCTAAACGAGTTAAGAAGGTTAAAAGGGCACCTGGACGTTCTGGGAACTCAACGCGGAACAGTCTTTCATCATCTAGATTTGCATGACCGCCAATTAGATAACGAATATGTAGCTTAGCAACTTCATCATCAGACAGGTCATCTACAACATAATTTTGTTGCTTTAATTGTTCTAAAATTTCATGACGTTCTGCATCGCCACCTTTTAAGCTAATACCGACAAATACTTGTGCTTCATCTGTATTGTTTGCTCGGTAGTTAAATTCAGTGATATTTCGGCCATGCAAAGCACGGCAAAAGCCTAAAAATGCGCCTTTCTCTTCAGGTAGGGTAACGGCATAAATGGCTTCACGTTGTTCACCTAACTCGGTGCGTTCAGCGATATAACGTAGGCGGTCAAAATTCATATTGGCGCCGCATACAATCGACACCATATTTTTATTGCTGATTTTATGTTCGTGAATATATTTTTTAATACCCGCTAAGGCCATTGCACCAGAAGGTTCAACAATGCTGCGGTTTTCATCAAATGTATCTTTAATTGCTGCACAGATTTCATCTGTATTCACAGTGACAATGTCAGGATCAACAATCGGACCTGAATTGTCAGATTTGCGCAAACGAATAATATCAAAAGGTAAAGCACCAATTTGGGCAACAGCTGTACCATCTGCAAATAAGCCTACATGTGGCAAAATTACACGTTCGTTTGCTTCTAGGGCTGCTTTTAAACAAGCGGACTCTTCATATTCAACGCCAATAACTTTTACGTGTGGTGCAACTTCTCCAAGGTAAGCTGCTACGCCTGAAATAAGGCCACCACCACCTACAGCAACAAACACATATTCTACATCACGCCATTGACGTAAGATTTCATTGGCAATTGTACCTTGACCAGCAATCACAAGTTCATCGTCATAGGGCGGAATGAATACAAGTCCTTCAACTTCGGCACGTTGTTGTGCATATTTATTTGCTACATCAAAACTATCACCATGTAACACAACTTGACCGCCCAAGCGTTTAACTGCTTGAACTTTAATGTCAGGAGTCGTGCTTGGCATGACAATAATCGCTGGAATTCCTAAACGTTGACCTGATAATGCTACACCTTGAGCATGGTTGCCGGCAGATGCACAAATTACCCCACGTTCGAGTTGTTCTTTAGGTAATTGGCTAATACGGTTATAGGCACCGCGTAATTTAAAAGAAAAAACAGGCTGTAAGTCTTCACGTTTAAAACGAATAATATTATTTAATTTTTGACTAATTCGTGGAGCTGCTTCGAGAGGTGTTTCAATTGCAACATCATAAACCGTTGCTTGTAAAATTTGTCGTACCACACGAGACAGCATGTTCATCTTCCCTATAACAGTTTAAAATAGGAAGTTATTGTAGCAAACCCCTGTGCATTTGCGCCGATTATTGGTGCATAAATGTCAAAAAATAGTTGAGTGATGTCATGAGTCTATATGCAACCCAAGATGAAAAGAAACAAGCTGCTGCAAAAGCTGCTTTAAAACACTTACCCAAAGGTGGCATTTTGGGGGTTGGGACTGGAAGTACCGTAAACTTTCTCATTGATTTATTACCTGAATTACAATTAGAAGCTGCCGTGGCAAGTTCTCAAGCAACTGCCGATCGCCTTAAAAAATTAGGCATCGAAGTTGTAGATATGAACCATGTCGGTGGTTTAGATGCGTATGTTGACGGGGCAGATGAGATTGACCGCCATATGCATATGATTAAAGGCGGTGGTGCTGCATTAACACGCGAAAAAATTGTAGCTTCAATTGCTAAGAAATTTGTTTGTATTGTTGATGATTCAAAATGGGTTGATCAACTCGGACGTGATTTTCCACTTCCAGTAGAAGTTATTCCAATGGCTCGTTCTGCTGTGGCTCGTAAGTTGGTGAGTTTAGGTGGCGACCCAGTTTATCGTGAAGGTGTAGTAACAGATAATGGTAATGTGATTTTGGATGTGTTTAATCTTAATATTTTAAATGCACTTGATGTTGAAAAAACCATTAACAATATCCCGGGTGTTGTGACTAATGGTATTTTCGCTTTAAATCCAGCAACGATTGCAATTGTTGCAACAAATAATGGTATTGAAGAGCGTACTGCACAGTAATGTCTGTGGAAATGCCAGAAATTAAAATCGTTCGACACGTAAGAGCAAGAAAATTGCGCTTACGTGTCGAGCCTGCTTCAATCCGTCTCACGGTTCCTTTGTTTTGTAGTAAGAAACAAATTCAGCATTTTTTGGCTCAGTCTGAACAATGGTTGACCGAGACGTGGAAAAAGCAACAAAATGTTCAATCGGCATCGATTGATATTCCTTCCGAGATTTATTTTTTTAATAAAGACCAACCGTTTCAGATCATTGTTCAAAAGCAGCATCGAGTTTTTCAATTCGATTGGGAAAGCAGTTGTTTATTCCTTAAAGACACGCAGCCATATTTGGCATTACAAAGTGCTGTTATTGCCTTTGCAAAAAAAGAGTTACCCGAGCTTTTAAAAGAGTTAAGTGAACACACGCATTTGGCTTATAGAGAATGTACAATTCGCCGTCCGAAAACTCGTTGGGGAAGTTGTAGCAGTCAGCATAATATTATGCTACATGCAGGATTGGTTCTTATGCCACTTGAGATTGCTCGTTATGTGGCTATTCATGAATTAGCTCATACTAAACATTTTGACCATGGCCCAGCTTTTTGGGCAGAGGTTGAAAAATACGATCCATATTTTCAAAAACACCGCAGACAACTTAAATCAAATCCGTTGCCTGCATGGTGGTATGTCTCAAACTAACTAAAACTACATTCTAGTTGTGGTGTTTGTAAGTTATCTGGTGCTTTTCGGCTGTCTAAACCTGCTTTAGCACTCACGATTTTATTTGCTTTAATTGATAATTGTATAAAGTTGTATTGCTGCGTTGAGTTATTTGGTTCGGCGGAACTTGAGTTGAGTAAATAACTTGAGCTTGCAGCATCTGTTTGCAATAAATTATCTGTACTATCCGCACTTAACGCAGAGCGATAAGTCTGTGATCCTTTAATAAGGTCGATTTGACCATTCGCACGGAAATTAAGCTGGCAACCTGTTGCAGTGTCATCATAGTGACCAACTAAATAGTCTGTAGCAGGTAGTTTTGGGTCGGAAAGATTAATACTCGTCAAACCTTGTTTACAAGAATATATAGACCCATTACAGGTCGCTGTAATACCGCTAAAACCTACAGCACGACGATAATCACCAGCACCATCTATACGGAAAAAGTCAGTCGTATTTCCGACAGGTACGACCCCTGAATATAGTTTCTTTTGCAGAAGATCATAACCTGTTTGATCTAGAGTGGATTGGCTTTGGGCATCTGCTAATTTAAAAGTAGCGGCTTTTAAATTGGTTGCAAAATTATCGCGTGTTGTTTTTTGATTGGCTGCGATATCTAACAGCGTATTTTTAACTGGATCAATATTATCTGGAGCAGATGCGAAAATAGGAGTAAATGTTGTTTGATCGCCGTGAAGTTTTTTCCCATCTAAAAAGCCATCTTTTAAATCGGTTGCCAAACTTTTAATGAGTTCTTGGTATGTGGTTGTTCCACCATGAAAAGTTGCCCAATATTGTAAGTAACCAAAACTAAGGTAACTATCTACATATGTACTGGGTTTTGTAGTTGAGTAATTTAACAACGTTAAAACCGTAAGGGGGTTGGCTGGACTTAAACTTGGAATATCGGCATCTTTGAACGCGTTAAGAAGAGATCTATAAACATCTTGTGAAGCTAAATCTACATGTAATTGTTCAATGCGAGTTGGGTCAATCGTCTCTTGAGGAAGTTGTCCTGAGCGTATCACAGCTCGTTGGTAAACCGCTTCACTGCTTGGACTGATGAATAGGGTTCT
The DNA here is from genome assembly GCF_025630795.1 of Acinetobacter sp. AYS6. NCBI lineage: Bacteria > Pseudomonadati > Pseudomonadota > Gammaproteobacteria > Moraxellales > Moraxellaceae > Acinetobacter > Acinetobacter sp. AYS6. The sequence continues at coordinate 23,521 of NZ_JAOTNV010000004.1, read as the reverse complement.
GCCACTTATACTGTTCGGTGTAATAAATGCATGATAAGTACCAGAGAAATTTTGATAGGTTGAGGTAATGGGATTAAATACTTGAGATGAATTTTGAGTCGTAATTTCTACGCGATATAAACGACTTAATTTAGCGGTAGGAATTTTGACATTAAAGCTGTTTAAGCTTGCAATTGAGGTATCTACTAAAACAGCGTTCGTGCTGTTGTCATATACTTTGAATTGGATATTACGAATTTCTACGGGAGATTTAACAGTAACATCAGTTGTTGCCTCTGGAGTAGGATCAACGGGTGTTGGAGTGCTTGGTGAGTTGCCACCGCTACTGCCTCCACCTCCGCAGCCTATAAGTGCAGCACTTAAAATTAATGTGCTTAAACCAAGGTACGTGCGTAATTGTGTTTCTTTTGATTGATGAAGCATCCTAGCTCTCCAAAATTAAATCTGATATTTATTTGCTGATATTTGTTTAGTTCTGACAGTTCAATAAGTGCTATCTAATTGTCGCTAAAATTAAAAAAATTAAAATTACCAAGCATGAAATGGTTTTGTAAGCTTGGACATCCTGTCATACTACTGCACAAGTATAGATTCAAAAATTGAGGTAATGCACGTGATTTCTGTCGGAATTGTTGGTGGAACAGGTTATACAGGCGTTGAACTATTACGTATTTTATTACGACATCCTAAAGCGCAGGTTCGAGTTCTTACTTCACGTACAGAAGCGGGCAAACCAGTTGCAGATATGTTCCCTAATTTACGTGGGCATACTGATCTTCAATTTTCAGATTTAAATATTGATGATTTAAAAACGTGTGATGTTGTATTTTTTGCTACACCTCACGGTGTTGCGATGCAGCATGCAAAAGAACTGATTACTGCTGGCACTAAAGTTATTGATTTGGCCGCTGATTTTCGTTTACAAAATCTTGAACAGTTTGAAAAATGGTATGGCATGGAACATGCCTGTCCAGAAGTTCTGGAAAACTCAGTATATGGTTTGGCTGAACTAAACCGCGAAAAAATTAAACAGGCACAGGTGATTGGTAACCCTGGTTGCTACCCGACCACTGTTCAATTGGGTTTGGCTCCACTTTTGAAATCAGCACAAGCACTTATTGAAACAAAAAATATTATTATTGATGCGAAGTCAGGTGTTTCTGGTGCTGGTCGTAAAGCAAGCTTAGGCATGATCTATAGTGAAAATGCTGATAACTTCAAGGCTTATGGGGTTGCAGGTCACCGTCACCATCCTGAAATTGTTGAGGCATTAGAAAATATTTCTGGGCAAAAAGGTGGCTTTGAAGGACTTTTGTTTGTTCCACATTTAGTTCCAATGATTCGCGGTATGCTCAGCACAATTTATGTCGATTTGACAGAAACTGGAAAACAAACTGATATTCAGGCATTGTATGAGCACTTTTATGCAAATGAAAAATTTGTTGATGTGATGCCTGCTAACAGTTCGCCTGAAACACGTAGTGTACGCGGAGCGAATGAGCTTCGTATTGCTTTATATAAGCCGCAACCGAATAAACTTATTATTCTTGCGGTACAAGATAACCTTGTGAAGGGTGCATCTGGTCAAGCTGTACAAAATATGAACCTTATGTTCGGCTTTGATGAAGATGAAGGCTTACAAGGGATTGGTTTATTACCATAAAAAACTCTTTTTTGCTTCACACACATTTAAATTTCGATTTAAATGTGTGTCTTGACTCTGATCTTAAACACTGAGATGACGATGCAAAACTCTGGACAGACGACTTCGGCAGAAAGTTCGTTGCAAAAGAAAAAATTTTTAAATACCAATAAACCTTTGTTTATTGGCGCGGCTATTTTAATGAGTGGTTGTCTTGCGCTCGGCTATACAATTGGTCACCGTCAAGGTTTAACTGTTGTAGGTTACGATGCTGATGCAGAGCAATTGGTTGAAGTGGTGCAAAAGCAAAAAACAGCTTTAGATGCGGTTAATAAAAGCCTGAACGCTGCAGTACAAGAGCGTGATGTTGCTGTAACAAATGCAAATGATCTGTTTGAAGCTCTTAATCAGGCCAATGCTGATAAAACGCAGCAAGAAGGTATGAGCAATATCTACCGTGAGATCTTGAGGCAGCGTGGTGGCTTAAGCTTAACCATTCAAAATTTAGCGATCAAACCTCTGCCTGAAAATGCTTATGAATATCAGTTGGATTTAGTACAGGTAAGCCCAGGCAAGCGCCGTGCTTCAGGATCGATTGAGATAAGACTCATTAAAGATACCGAAGTTTTGGTTGTACCACTTGAAGCTAAAAACTTTAACTTTACTGACTTTGAGCGTTTAACAGGTCGTTGGACGATGCCTAAAGGTTTTACCCCTCAATTTATTGAGGTACGTTTAACAGGCGGTTCAGATACACCAGTTATTAAGCGTTTTAGTTGGCAGCGTGGTAAACCTGTCGAAACATCTTCTGCTTTTGTGGCAGAAATTCCTCAAGCTGAAGCAAATTCACAATAGTAACATCCTATGCGAACAAATAAGCGTCAAACAAACTTAAAAGATATCAAGGCTTCTTTTCAGCAGTCTGGTTATGTCGATTGGCATTTCCATCCACGCTTAAGTGATTCGCAAAACGAAGATCATGACGGAGAGGTTGTTGTACAAACAGCCCCTCCTGAACTCAAGCGTCCGCCTTTATATGCAGTCGTATTAATGAATGACGATTACACGCCAATGGACTTTGTAATTGAAATTTTACAACAATACTTTGCAATGAATCTTGACCAAGCAACTCAAGTAATGCTAACAGTACACTATGAAGGTAAAGGTATTGCTGGGGTATATCCAAGAGACATCGCGGAAACCAAAGCAAACCTTGTTAATAATTACGCTCGATCGCAAGGTCATCCATTACTTTGCCAGATTGAGCCTAAAGCATAAGGGGGTTACATGCTCAGTCGTCAATTAGAAGTATCATTACGTTTGGCTGTTAGCATGGCTCGTCAAAAGAGACATGAGTTTCTTACAGTTGAACACTTATTATTAGCATTACTCGATAACGATTCGGCCGTAAATGCATTAAAAGCATGTGGGGCTGATATAGTTTCTTTGCGTAAAGAATTAGAAGAATATGTAGAACAACATACTCCTAAGCTTGGCGAAAATAGCGAGCAAGCTCCTCATCCAACAGAAAGTTTTGACCGCATTTTGCAACGTGCTATTTTCCACGTTCAATCAAGTGGCGGCGATCGTACTGTTGAGGGCGCGGATGTTTTGGTCGCAATGTATTCAGAGCGTGATTCTTTTGCTGTGTATTTGCTTAAACGTCATCAAATCAATCGCTTGACATTGACTCAATATTTGTCTCATGGGACACGTAAAGACGAAGTACAAGTTGAAGAAGAAGTTGAAGATATTGAAGGTGAAACGAGTACGGGCAATGCAGGGCCATTAGAGCTTTATACGCTGAACTTAAATGTTGAGGCGCAAAAAGGCAAAACTGATCCACTTATTGGTCGTGAAAAAGAAATTGAGCGTACAGCACAAATTCTGTGTCGCCGTCGCAAAAATAATCCCTTACTGGTAGGTGATCCGGGCGTTGGTAAAACCTCGATTGCTGAAGGTTTGGCATGGTTAATTGTAAATGGCAAGGCGCCTAAACCTTTGAGTCAGGCTGAAGTTTACAGTTTAGATATTGGTGCGTTAGTAGCTGGCACCAAATATCGCGGTGACTTTGAAAAACGTTTAAAACAGTTGCTTAATGCTTTGAAGAAAAATCCAAATGCGATTTTATTCATTGATGAAATTCATATGATCATTGGCGCGGGCTCAAGTATGGGCAGCACAATGGATGCTTCAAATCTCATTAAGCCAGCTTTAGCTAATGGTACTTTACGTTGTATCGGTTCAACGACGTTCCAGGAATATCGTCAGGTTTTTGAAAAAGACCATGCATTATCACGTCGCTTCCAGAAAATTGATGTCAATGAACCGAGTATTACTGAAACAATTGATATTTTGCGCGGCTTAAAATCTAAATTTGAAGATTTTCACCACGTACAATATGACGATAAGGCATTAGTATCAGCTGTAGAGCTTTCTGCTAAATTCATTAATGATCGTTTCTTGCCAGATAAAGCGATTGATGTGATTGATGAAGCAGGTGCTCAGCGTCGTTTGAAGGCTGAAAGCGATGACAGCTTGATTACTGTAGAGAATATCGAAGATATCGTTTCTAAGATTGCTCGTATCCCACCTAAAACTGTATCTAAAGATGATAAGTCAGTGCTTGAAAATCTTGAGCGTGATTTAAAACGTGTGGTGTTTGGTCAAGATGAGGCGATTACTGCATTAGGCTCAGCGATCAAGTTGTCTCGTGCTGGGTTGAAATCACCAGATAAGCCAGTAGGTAGTTTTGTTTTTGCTGGCCCAACAGGTGTGGGTAAAACCGAAGTGACTAAGCAACTTGCGAAGTTGTTAGGTGTGGAACTTGTGCGTTTCGATATGTCCGAATATATGGAACGTCATGCAGTGTCACGTTTAATTGGTGCACCTCCAGGTTATGTGGGTTATGACCAAGGTGGGTTGCTCACTGATGCGATTCATAAAAATCCGCACTGTGTTTTATTGCTAGATGAAATTGAAAAAGCGCATCCTGATGTGTTTAATCTCTTGTTACAAATCATGGATCATGGTGCTTTAACAGATAACAATGGACGTAAGTCAGACTTTAGAAATGTGATTATTGTTCTGACTACAAATATTGGAGCGGAAAGTATTTCTCGCGCAAGTATTGGTTTTACGGAACAAGATCATAGTGCTGATAACCAAGAAGCGATGAAACGTGCTTTCTCACCAGAGTTCCGTAACCGTCTAGATGGTGTTATTCAATTCAAAGCATTGCCAACAACTGTCATTGAGTCTGTAGTGGACAAATTCTTAACAGAATTACAAGCGCAGCTAGATGACAAACAAGTTGTACTTGATGTCGATCAAAGCGCACGTGATTGGTTAGCAACGAATGGTTATGACCGCTTGATGGGCGCACGTCCAATGCAACGCCTCATTCAAGAACACTTGAAGAAACCATTAGCTGAAATGATTTTGTTTGGCGAACTGGCAGATCATGGTGGCAATGTTGCTGTATCTGTGAAGAAAGAAGATGGCAAAGCTGTCGGCTTAAAACTTGAAGTGTTTGAAGACCATCATACGGCAGAACCAGCGTAAATTATGTTAATTGATAGTCTTGCGATAACCCGAATACTCAGTGTATTCGGGTTATTTATTATCACAGCTATTGCTGAAATTCTTGGTTGTTATTTCCCTTATCTAATTTTAAGAGAAGGTAAGTCTGCTTGGCTGTGGTTACCTACAGTTTTAAGTTTGGCTGTTTTTGTTTGGCTGTTGACCCTACATCCCGCCGCTTCTGGGCGCATTTATGCTGCCTATGGCGGTATTTATATATTCACTGCTCTCATGTGGCTGCGCTTTGTTGATCAGGTCGGATTAACAAGGTGGGATATATTGGGTGGCCTAATTGTGCTTTGTGGCGCAGGATTAATTATTTTACAACCTCAAGGCTTGGTTCGTTAATATGATGAGTGAGTCAAATCTTAAGCGTCAAAATAAGAGATTTTTCAAAAAAAAGACTTGTCAAAGCCTTCAACAATGCGTATTTTAGATTCAAGGAACATTTTTTTATATTTGAGATAAAGATGTTAAATCTATCTGTGAACACTAACGCATATTATTATTTTTGGCAATTTAGATAGTTGCCTGAGCGTATTCGGGCATGAGAAAGTTGCCCATCACAGTTAATACCTGATCGGCAACCCCGATCAGGTTTTTTTATGCTTTATCTTTTTGAATCGAGGAACTTAAAATGAACAACATGACTTATTCATACTTTAGCAACTTTTATTGGTTTTACTTTTGCTTACCTTTACCAACGAATAGATCCAAAACGCTCAAATAAATGATCGGACTGAATAGATTGCAGTCCCAAGGAAAAACCAATGAATGCCCTAAATACTTTATTGACACAAAGCAATACAAAAGAAACACCAGTTAGTTTACCTGTCCAGTTAAAAGCAAAATATCCGCTTTCACAATCTTTCGCACGTCAAATTGCCGAACACCGCCAAACTATTCAAAATATTCTTATCGGCAAAGATCATCGGTTAATGGTAATTACAGGGCCTTGTTCAATTCATGATCCGGTTGCAGTACTTGAGTACGTTGAAAGATTGCAAAAATTACAAGAAAAAGTAAAAGATCAAATTTTTATCGTGATGCGTGCATACATTGAAAAACCGCGTACAACTGTAGGTTGGAAGGGTTTCATGTACGATCCAAATTTAGATGGTTCATCAAATTTACAATTTGGTTTAGAGAAGTCACGCGAACTTTACTTACAAATTATTGAAAAGGGTTTGCCAATCGCGAGTGAAATTTTAAGCCCAATGGCAACGGGTTATTTTGATGATTTGTTAGCTTGGGGTGCAATTGGTGCTCGTACAAGTGAGTCTCAGATTCACCGTGAAATCTCCAGCCATATGCCATACAGTATTGGTTTCAAGAATGGTACTGATGGCTCAATTCAGATTGCATTAGATGCAATTCAGTCAGCACAAAATGAACATCAATTTCTAGGAATGAATCAGCAAGGTTTACCTTCAGTCATTCAGAGTGCTGGTAACCTTTTACCTCACTTGATCTTGCGTGGGGCAAATCATGGACCAAATTATGATTTAGCTTCAATTCAGGCAATACGAGAAAAGTACAAACAAAATCTTCCTGCATTAGTCATTGATTGTAGTCATGGTAATAGTGGCAAAGATCCTTTACGTCAGCCCGAAGTTTTACAGCAGATCGTTGCTGAACGTTTAAAAACCCAAGTAAAGGGTGTCATGATTGAAAGCCATTTAGTTGATGGCAACCAAAAGATTTCTTGTGATATGACTTATGGGCAGTCAGTAACTGATGGTTGTTTAGGATGGGAAAAAACCGAGCAACTGTTGTTAAGTGTCTCTGAGCAATTAAAAGCGAAAGAGTTGGCTCATTCTGCGTAATTATTTATAAGTTTAAAAGGGGATCTGTGAACAGATCCCTTTATTTTTTAAGAAGCATGTTTTAATTCTGATAAGAATGTTGAGATTTCATGCCCAAATTTTTTCGGTTCGGTCAGTAAAGGTGTATGGCCTGAGCGCTCAAAATATATTGTTTTTGCATGTTCGACACTATGTGCAATAAGTGTCTGCCCAGTTTCAGGGTAGAGTGTCGAATTACGACCAATAAAAAATGTCGTAGGGCACTGTAATTGTTGAAGGGCTTCTCGATAATCTTCATTGTGATAAAGATAGTTTTCAACATACCAAAATAAATAATCTAAACGCTGAATTGGTAATAAGTATTTTTGTAGGAAAGGCCGTTTGAGAGCTGTTTTAAAAACTAAAGGACTAAATGGGTTACTACTTTGCAACTCAATGAAATCGACCCAAAGTCGAACTAATTCTTGTCGATCAGGAAGAAATAATTCATAAAGATATTTAGCAGTTTTATGTTTGGATAATAACTGATAGATATCATTTAGTAATTGTTTGAACTGAGTATGAAGTGGACCAAATAATCCATATTCCCATGTTGAATCTACAGATATTTTCGGCGTTTGGTCGATATGTAAATAGGCTTTTAACTGCTGTGCTAAATGAGCATGTTTCATACCATGCATGGCAGTTGTAGCGCCCATTGAATAACTCATCAATATAAAGTTATCGAGTTTCAATTGTTCTATTAAATGGGCAACGTCTTGCCAATGGCTGGAAATTGCATCTTGCTCAGGGATTGCGCAGTTTTTTGAACCGCCAAAACCACGCCAATCTGGAATAATAAACTCATATTCTTTACGGTTTGCATAGATAAAGGGTAGCCATTGCCAGCTTTGCATGCCAAGACCAGATAAAACCAAAACTGGCTCACCACGACCAACTCGGCGTACAAATAAATTTTCCCGATCGGGCATGGTGTAATATGGCATGGCTATTCTCCGGATACGCTATCTTGGGCAAAGAGTTTTAATTGAGGGATGACTTGTTCCAACCATTTGATCCATTCACTTTCCATGGTAATCCCAAGTTCTAAGATCATTTTGTGGATGTATAACACGCGGTTATTGAGATCATCACTGTCTTTAAAATCCTTATCATAAATACTTTGATAAAGTTTCAGCTTCTCTTGATGTAAACCAAGATGCCTTAACAGCTCAGGTAATATCTGATTATTGCTCAATTGTGCTTCAGCACGCAATCTAACCATTAAATCATCACGAAGTTGTGAGGGTTCACTTTGTTGAGTCATCCATGAAGCTAGCTCAATACGCCCTAACTGTTCAACTTGATAAGTCTTTTTTCGACTATTGTCCATTTCATTTTCTAACGTTGAAACCCAACCTTTTTTAAGCATGTGGTTGAGTTCACGATAAATTTGCTGATGGGTGGCATTCCAGAAAAAACCGATTGAACGATCAAAGCGGCGGGCAAGTTCGAACCCGGTGCTTGGGCGTTCAAGCAAGCTGGTCAATAAAACATGAGAAAGTGACATGGCAATCCGGTTTGTAAGCAAAAGTAAAGTGTGACTGATGAGATTATGCAACATGTTGCATAAAAGTCAAAATTTGATTATAAATTAATGCAACAAGTTGCATTAGCAAGCGAATTGCTAGCCAAAGGAGAAAATATGTCAGCTTATCCACATTTATTAAAGCCACTTGATTTAGGCTTTACGACTTTAAAAAACCGTGTGCTTATGGGGTCTATGCATATTGGGTTAGAAGAAGCACCACAGGGATATGAACGCATGGCTGCGTTTTATGCTGAACGTGCAAAAGGTGATGTGGGGTTGATTGTAACTGGCGGTGTTTCTCCAAATGATGATGGTGTTGTATTTACTCACGGCACAAAGCTAGACACAGTTGAAGAAGCTGAAAAACATAAAGTGATTACCCAGGCTGTGCATGAAGCGGGGGGTAAAATCGCTATGCAGATTTTACATACTGGGCGTTATTCTTATCAGGCAAATAACGTTGCTCCTTCAGCAATTCAAGCACCGATTAACCCAATTAAGCCGAAAGCTTTAAGTTCTGCCGAAGTACAGCAGACCATTGATGACTTTGCAAACTGCGCTAAACTTGCTCAGTATGCGGGTTATGATGGCGTGGAAATCATGGGCTCAGAAGGTTACTTAATTAATGAGTTTATTGCTGCCCGTACGAATCATCGTGACGATGAATGGGGTGGTAGTTATGAAAACCGGATGCGTTTTCCTATCGAAATTGTAAAACGTACCCGTGCTTTAGTGGGTGAAAACTTTATCATCATTTATCGTTTATCGATGCTTGATTTAGTTGAAGGTGGTTCAAGTATTGATGAAGTGATTCAGCTTGCAAAAGAAATTGAAAAAGCAGGTGCAACTATTATTAATACAGGGATTGGCTGGCATGAAGCTCGTATCCCAACAATTGCGACCAAAGTTCCTCGTGCTGCTTTTACGTGGGTGACCGAAAAACTTAAAGGTGAAGTCTCTATTCCCTTAGTTACTTCTAACCGAATTAATACGCCAGAAATGGCTGAGCATGTATTGGCATCTGGTCATGCTGATATAGTGTCTATGGCGCGCCCAATGCTCGCTGATGCTGAGTTTGTCTTAAAGGCAAGTCAAGGTCGTAGTGATGAAATTAATACATGTATTGGTTGTAACCAAGCTTGTTTAGATCATATTTTCTCAATGAAAATCGCAACTTGTTTAGTGAACCCGCGCGCATGTTATGAAACTGAACTTATTTTTAAAGAAGCTCAGGTGAAAAAGAATATTGCTGTGATTGGCGCAGGTCCGGCAGGCTTAAGTTTTGCTGTATATGCAGCTGATCGTGGGCATCAGGTCAAAATTTTTGAGGCCAGTCATCAAATTGGTGGGCAATTTAATATTGCAAAAACTGTTCCTGGAAAAGAAGAGTTCTATGAAACTTTACGCTACTTTGGTCGCCAAATTGAGTTACGACCAAACATTGAGTTAATTTTGAATCATAAAGCAACTTATGAAGAATTGAGCCAAGCAAATTTTGATGAAATTGTGGTTGCAACGGGTGTCACGCCTCGTCAATTACAATTTGAAGGCATTGATCATCCTAAAGTACTCAGCTACTTACAAGTTTTAAAAGAACGTGTGCCAGTGGGTCAGCGTGTAGCCATTATTGGTGCAGGCGGTATTGGTTTTGATACGGCTGAATATCTCACTCACGAGGGTGAAAGTGGCAGTTTAAACCCAGAAAAGTTCTATGAAGAATGGGGAATTGATACTCAATATGAGCATGTAGGTGGTTTAAAGCAGCCAAAAGTTGAGACTTCTGAACGAGAAGTCTATTTGCTGCAACGTAAGACGGCTGTTGTTGGTGCTGGTTTAGGTAAAACTACAGGCTGGATTCATCGTGCAGGCCTAAAAAATCGCCAAGTTAAAATGCTTGCAGGTGTGCAATACCACAAAGTAGATGATCAGGGCTTACATATCACTATAGATGGGCAACCAAGTGTGCTTGAAGTTGATCATGTTGTGATTTGTGCTGGTCAAGAATCTTTCACTGCAATGTATGATCAATTAAAAACAGATGGAAAAAATGTTCATTTAATTGGTGGGGCTAAAGAGGCAGGAGAGCTAGATGCAAAACGAGCAATACGTCAAGGTGCTGAGTTAGCAGCGGTACTATAAATTTTATGGGGACATTTTTTAACGGAAATGTCCCTAACTTCATTGGTTGAATTATAGGATAAAATAGCAATGACACTTCAAATAACAAAACAGTCTTTAGAAAAATGGCATCACATGATTCAGGCAGGTAACTTATCCGATCTAAATGATTTACTGGCAGATGATGTGGTTTTTCGTTCACCGGTTGCCTATAAACCTTACGAAGGAAAGCAGGTTGTTTTCTTCATTCTTACCAATGTCATTCAAGTGTTCGAAAACTTTACATATCATCGTGAGTTTTATACAGAAGATGGTGAAAATGTAGTGCTTGAGTTCAGTGCCAATGTCAGTGGCAAGTCATTAAAAGGAATCGATATGATTCGGTTTAATGAACAAGGAAAAATTATTGATTTTGAAGTAATGATTCGTCCAATGAGTGGGTTAGCTGCACTGGCTGAGCAAATGGGTATAAGAATTGCCAAGTTTCAACCCCAATAATTTTAGTAAATAGCCTAAGTAAGATAGAGATTAATAGAATGTGGTTAAAACTTTCAACTTTAGCATTGTTGCCTGTACTTTTTATGCAGGGAACAAAGGTTCGTAAGAATACACCACGCTTGCTAGAAGCCAGTGGTGAAAGAGAAGGCATTGTTGGCAATGGCAGACCATTATCTCTGCTTATTTTAGGAGATTCTGCCGCAGCGGGAGTTGGTGTTGAAACTCAACAAGACGCTTTATCTGGCGCAATTATTTCTGAGTTACAAAATCAATATTTGATAAGTTGGAAGCTTCATGCAAAAACAGGTGATACTACTAAGCAGGTTTTTCAAGCTTTACAGCATTTAGATCAGCAAAATTACGATGTTGTTGTTACGTCTATTGGCGTTAATGATGTGACAAAATTAACGTCAGCAAACTCATGGATAAAACAACAAAAGCAATTATTTGAACATATACAGGCACGTTTTCAGCCTAAACTCATTATTGTTTCGGGCGTTCCGCCCATGCAACATTTTCCAGCTTTACCAAATCCCTTGGCTTGGTTGTTTGGAAAATATGCGGAGCAAATGAATCAAGTGTTATATAAATGGTTAGAATCACAAAACCAATTTAGATTCGTTCAATATGATATTGAAAGTTTTCAAGCGATGAACTTACCTATGGCAAGTGATGGCTTTCATCCGAGCAAAGAAATTTATGCAATTTGGGGACAGCAGGTTGCAGCATTAGTGCGGCAATCATTTAACTCATAATCAGAGGTTGTGATTGGAAATGGTCATATCTACTTTAAATAAAATTAAAGCTTTCGGTTCAGAATTGTTTGATTCGGTACTCGGTGCTGAACAACCAAAAGTCTATTATGACCCAAAAGGAAAAATTAAAGATGTTTTGGATAAGTTGCCCCAACTTAAACAAAAATATCGTCCTACGCCATGGTTAAGCAACAATCATGTTCATCTTTTATATTTCGATATTATTAGAAAAAAAACCATTAAGCTTGAATATGATCGTATTGACCAGCTCAGCATGAAAGATGGTGGCGTAACTGCAATCGCATGGTATGGCTATAATCTTCCCAAAACCACTCCTACAGTTGTCATTATGCATACCATTACTGGAACGCCTGAAAGTATGCGTGAGTTGGTGAGAGATATACATCAATATACTGGATGGAGAATAGCACTATGCTTACGCCGTGGGCATGCGGGTTTACCTATGCCTGTACCACAGATTTCTCTTTTCGGATCAACAAGTGACCTTAAAGAACAGCTCACACATATTCAAAGTTTGTTTCCCGAATCTGATTTGTATGCTGTTGGTTCCTCTGCCGGAACAGGGTTGTTGGTCCGCTATTTAGGAGAGCAAGGCACTGACACACCATTTAAAGCTGCTTTTGCAATGTGTCCAGGCTACAATACCGAAATTGGCTTTAAAAATGTTCATCCGTTTTATAGCAAAATGATGACTAGAAAGTTATTCAAATATTTTATTCATCCTTATCAAAATACATGGAACCAGATTGCTTCTTTAGAAAAGGTTCTTGCAACGACTAGCCTCGAAGAGTTTGAAAAAGAATATTTTGAAATGGCTGGCTTTGAGGACTATCAAAGTTATTGCCAAGCCATTAATCCAATTTATGTATTTGAAAATGTCAAAATTCCATTAATGATTCTTAATGCTGAAGACGATCCGGTATGTTCTATTAAAAATTTAGAACCTTATAAAGAAACGATTCAGCAAATGAGTAATATTGCCGTGGTAACTACTAAAAAGGGAAGTCATTGTGGTTTTTACGAAGGTTGGAAAAGTACTTCATGGGCAGCCAAATTAATATCGAATTATTTTATGGTCGATCATAAAGAATGACAGTATGTGGTCATAAATTAATAAAGCCCATCTATTGAATGGGCTTTATTAATTTATCAGTTCAAGATAAAAGCAATTTGGGATCTTTCAGTCCTATTTTAAGTTTAGTACTAGCCACAAGGTCTTTTTCATCGGTTTGGTTAGGATGGAAATCAAAGCGATAATAATCAAAAAACTTCGGAGTTAGAACTTTATATTGTGTTGTCATAAAACCAAGAAACTTACGCCAAGATTTAAAATTAAGAAGTTGACGATCCCGTTTCATAAGCACAAATTGATAAATTGTTGAAAAGCCAGTAATTAAAAATAGGCTTAAAGTAAACACTGTAATACGCGGAAGGTAAGCACTTAAGCCGGTTCCATATAAATGTTGATAGAGATCAAAGGCCACTGCTTTATGTTCAGTTTCTTCAATACTGTGCCATAACCATAAATTACGAATAGTTGAGTCTGTCATTAGTTCATTAACAGACTGCATCATGCTAACCACGAGTACTGCGGTATAGTGTTCAAGGCCTACTGTTACAAGTAGGTTCCATTTTTTACTAAAAACTTTTTCAATACTTTTTAAAACGATTCCAGTTACTTTTTCTAAAGACTCTGGATCTAAACCATGTTGTTGTGCGCTCACATGGAAAGCATGATGTTCTTTAGAGTGCATTGCTTCTTGACCAATAAAAGCACTGATTTCGCGATCTAGAAGTTCATTCGACTTTGCTTTTGCGCGTAATGCTCGAACTGAACGAACAAAATATGATTCACCCTCAGGAAACAATGTAGATAAACCCGTAAAATAATGGGTAAAAGTAGGTTCGTTATTACACCAGTAGCGTGGTGTATTTTCAAAATTATAGTCCATACGGCGGACTGGAAATGAGGCAGGCACGCGATTTGATACGGTATTCATTTTAAGCTCCAATCTTCTTTTAATTGAAGTTCCAAAAAGGAACTTGATTAAAAATTACATCTCAGAATAGGGAACGTCAATGCTTTTTCAAGTGAAAGAAGTAGGTTGTCCTAAATTGATATCTAGAAAAACTTTAAAGACAAATTGGAATAAAAAAGTAAAACTGATAATTTTAATAATACTTAAAAAGCCCAAATCAAGTGTTTAATTTGGGCATATTCATACAGGAACTTAGTTTTTAAGCGCTGGTGTAGCAGCAGCAATTGCCGCGGCAACAGCATCATCTTCAGTTTGAGATGGCTCAGCTGGTTTAGCCGGTTTCGACTGAACTTTCTCAGGCTTAGGTTCTGGTTTTGGTTCAGGCTTAGGTTCCGGTTTTGGCTTAGGTTCCGGTTTTGGCTCAGCTTTAGGTTGCTCAGAAGCTGTTGTTTGTGAACTTTGATCAGATTGGGCAGGGCGAGTTTCACGGCGAATTTCGGTTGTAGTATTCGCTGTTTCTTCGTGATGAACTTCAACTTGCGTTGGTTCCTGTGTTTGAGCTTCTTCAGTTTTAACACTTTCTAAAGACTCAAATTTTGCAGGTTCAGCAGGCTTAGGTTCTGAAACAGCAGTTTCAACCTTTTCTTGCTCTTCTTCTGGTGTTTCTTTTTTGACACATGCGGTTAACAATAGTCCAGCTGCAATTGCAGCACAGATTAAAAGTTTTTTATTTGCCATTGTCCTAAACAACATTTAATTGAGGAGCTGGCATTATAACAGCAAAAGAGAATGAAAAAATCATGTGAGATTGACCTAATTTTTTATTAAAAATGCTGATAGAATAACCAGTTGTTTAATGATCTTTGAATTGGTGCGGTTTGACTTTGCTTTATAGGGGCAGAGTACAGTAAAATTGCCCAACATTGTAGGCCGATTTCGGCTTGATTGTACGAGAAACTTAATGACCCATTTTATTTTTGTTACTGGTGGTGTGGTTTCATCGCTAGGTAAAGGTATTTCTGCTGCTTCAGTTGCTGCACTTTTGGAAGCCCGTGGCTTAAAAGTCACAATGGTTAAAATGGATCCTTACATTAATGTCGATCCGGGGACAATGAGTCCTTTCCAACATGGTGAAGTTTTTGTCACAGAGGATGGTGCCGAAACTGATCTAGACTTGGGTTATTACGAACGTTTCTTACGTCGTGCGAAAATGACCAAACTGAATAACTTTACCAGTGGCCGTGTATATCAAGACGTTTTAAATAAAGAGCGTCGTGGTGACTACTTAGGTGGTACGGTTCAAGTTATTCCACATATTACAGACAACATTAAAGAACGTGTACTTCGCGCTGGTGAAGGTTACGACGTTGCAATCGTTGAGATTGGTGGTACGGTTGGTGATATTGAATCACTTCCATTTATGGAATCAGTTCGTCAATTGATGGTAGAGCTTGGTCATAAACGTACCATGCTGATGCATTTAACATTGTTGCCATACATTAAATCTGCAGCTGAGTTAAAAACTAAGCCAACTCAACATTCAGTGAAAGAACTTCTTTCAATTGGTATTCAGCCAGATATCTTAATCTGCCGTACTGAGTATGATGTAGATGTTGATACTAAACGTAAAATTGCATTGTTCACTAACGTAGAAGCGCGTGCGGTTGTGGTATGTAAAGATGCGAAAACGATTTACCAAATTCCACGTACATTCTATGAACAAAACGTTGATGACTTGATCTGTGAACGTTTTGGGTTTAATGATCTTCCTGAAGCTGACTTAACCGATTGGGATAATGTAGTTGAAGCATTGTTGAATCCTGAATACACAGTACGTGTTGCGATGGTCGGTAAATATGTAGAACTTCCAGATGCTTATAAATCTGTGAATGAAGCACTTTTACATGCGGGTATTCAAAACCTTGTCAAAGTTCAGATTGATTATGTCAATGCTGAAGAACTTGAAAGCCAAGACGTTTCTATTTTGCAAACAGCTGACGCAATTTTAGTCCCAGGTGGCTTTGGTGAGCGCGGTACTGAAGGCAAAATGAAAGCTATTCAATATGCACGTGAAAACAAAATTCCATTCTTGGGTATTTGTTTAGGGATGCAATTGGCTGTAATTGAATATGCACGTCATGTTGCAGCAATGCCAGAAGCATCTTCTACAGAGTTTAACCGTTCTACAAAGTATCCATTGATTGGTTTAATTACCGAATGGTTAGATGAGCGTGGCGAGTTACAACAACGCAGCGTAGAGTCTGATTTAGGTGGAACTATGCGTTTAGGTGCACAAAAATCTGAATTGGTTGAAGGCACAAAAACACGTGAAGTCTATGGTAAAGCAGAAATCACTGAGCGTCATCGTCACCGTTATGAAATGAATAACCGTTTCATTGAGTCGATTGAAAAGGCTGGTATGAAGATTTCAGGCTACTCTTCTGCACAACATTTGGTTGAAACTGTAGAAATTCCTGAACATCCTTGGTTTATTGCTGTACAATTCCACCCGGAATTTACAAGTTCACCACGTGATGGACATCCATTATTTGCTAGTTTTATTGGCGCTGCGAAAACTCAGCATCAAAAAAGTAAATAATGCGATTTTAAATAAACTGGGAAAGTTTAAATGTCACAATTAAAACCACAAGAAGTTGTACGTTTAGGCGATATACAAATGGCAAATCATTTGCCATTTGTATTATTTGGCGGAATGAACGTACTTGAATCAAAAGATTTAGCTTTCGAAATTGCAGAAACGTATGTTGATATTTGCAAACGCTTAGATATTCCATATGTATTTAAAGCAAGCTTCGATAAAGCAAATCGTTCTAGTCTGCATTCATTCCGTGGTCCTGGACTTGAAAAAGGGATTGAATGGTTAGGTGATATTAAAAAACATTTTAATGTGCCTATCATTACTGATGTTCATGAGCCACATCAAGCTGAAGCAGTTGCAGAAGTAGCTGATATTATTCAGTTACCTGCTTTCCTAAGCCGCCAAACTGATCTTGTTGAAGCGATGGCGAAAACCCAAGCCATTATCAATATTAAGAAAGCTCAGTTTTTGGCACCTCATGAAATGCGTCATATCCTGAATAAATGTTTAGAAGCAGGAAACGATAAACTTATTCTTTGTGAGCGTGGTTCAGCATTTGGTTATAACAATCTTGTTGTAGATATGCTTGGCTTTGACATCATGAAAGAAATGAATGTACCAGTTTTCTTTGACGTAACACATGCGTTGCAAACTCCTGGTGGTCGTGCTGACTCAGCAGGTGGTCGTCGTGCTCAAATTACAACTTTAGCACGCGCTGGAATGGCAACAGGCTTAGCCGGATTGTTCTTGGAAGGTCATCCGGACCCAGAACATGCAAAATGTGATGGACCTTGTGCATTACGTATGTCGCAGCTTGAGCCATTCTTGGCACAAATAAAAGAATTGGATACTTTAGTTAAAGGATTCAAAAAGTTAGACACCCATTGATGCAATAATCTGCATCTAGTTATTCATTCAACAGAGGAATTGTTCATGAGCCAAATCGTTGACATCCGTGCACGTGAAATTTTGGACTCTCGTGGTAACCCAACCATCGAAGCAGACGTAATTTTAGAATCTGGGGTTGTTGGTCGTGCATGTGCACCATCTGGTGCTTCAACTGGTTCTCGTGAAGCTTTAGAACTTCGTGATGGCGACAAAGCACGTTATTTGGGTAAAGGTGTTAAAACTGCGGTTAATAACGTAAACACGATTATCCGTGACGCTTTAGTGGGCAAATCAGTATTTGAACAAAAAGACATCGATAATACGATGATCGAACTTGATGGTACTGAAAACAAAGAAAAATTGGGTGCAAATGCAACTTTAGCTGTGTCATTGGCTGCTGCACGCGCTGCTGCTGATGAAAAGAAAATTCCTCTTTTCCAATACATCGCTGATTTACGTGGTCAAACAATTTTGACTATGCCTGTACCAATGATGAACATCATTAACGGTGGTTCACATGCAGATAATAATGTTGATATTCAAGAGTTTATGATTGAGCCAGTAGGCTTCACTTCATTTGCTGAAGCATTACGTGCTGGTGCTGAAATCTTCCATTCATTAAAATCAGTTTTAAACAAAAAAGGTTTAAACACTGCTGTAGGTGATGAAGGCGGTTTTGCACCAAACTTGCGTTCAAACGAAGAAGCAATCACTGTTATTCTTGAAGCTATTGGTCAAACTGGTTACAAAGCTGGTTCTGACATTATGTTGGCGCTTGACTGTGCATCTTCAGAATTCTACAAAAATGGTCAATATGTTCTTGCGGGTGAAGGCAATAAAGCATTCTCAAGCAACCAGTTCTCTGACTATTTAGCTGGCCTTGTAAACCAATATCCAATTATCTCAATTGAAGATGGTTTAGATGAATCAGATTGGGAAGGTTGGTCTTACTTGACATCTATTCTTGGTGACAAAATCCAATTGGTAGGTGATGACTTGTTCGTTACAAACCCTAAGATTTTACAACGTGGTATTAATGAGAAAGTAGGTAACTCTATCTTAATCAAATACAACCAAATTGGTACTTTGACTGAAACTCTTGATGCAATTTACCTTGCTAAAGAAAATGGTTATACAACTGTAATTTCTCACCGTTCTGGCGAAACTGAAGATTCAACTATTGCTGACTTAGCAGTAGGTACAGCGGCTGGTCAAATTAAGACTGGTTCACTTTGCCGTTCTGACCGTGTTTCTAAGTACAACCAATTACTTCGTATTGAAGAATTGACTAAAGCTGCTTACCGCGGTAAGGCTGAGTTTAAAGGTTTAAACTAATCTTTAAATAAAAAGTTAAAATTAATTTTTTAACATTTTAAGGTGCTATTTAACTCTTTTAATGGGGGAAATAGCACCTTTTTTAATTTATAAAAATAAATTAATTTTTCATTTTCTATTACTTCTTTTCTAACTTCTCAAAAATGCAAAATTCTATCTGTTACAGTCTTTTTAGCAAAACCTAATATCTGATATTTATAATATTGAATTCTTTTACTATCCTAGACGACGGGTTTTTAAAGACTCAGCCCAACTATGATGTTTACAACGAGTACATTCTTGATCGATTTTATTTAGAATTTTAGTTTCCCCACATTTCATACATGAATAAAAAGTATTGATTTTAAGCACGTCAGCTTTGTAGTAAGCGTCAGGGAAGAGTGGTAACCCCCATTTTACGTCTTCATCTTCATAGTACAGTAAACTAAGAATTCCGTCGGACTCAAGCAAAGCTGTTCTGATTTGACCTAAATGTTCAACATTTTGTTGGCGCATTTCTGAGAAAAACTCATCATGTGAATATGTTTGTTTCTGGAAATCCTTATAGACTAAAAGTCCATCTTTCACTACACAAAGTGCTTTTCCTTCCAACAGATCTTCAATTTTCTTATGCTTCACCATGGCCCATGTTACAAGACGATAGAGAAACAGAATAACGATAAACGCGACTAAAGCATGTATGATAGGTAAGTCTTTGGTAAACATTGGGTCACCAGCCGCTGAACCTAAACATAGAATAATTGCGAGTTCAAAAAGGGAAAGTTGGCGTATACCTCGTTTACCTGATAGTCTTAAAAAACTAATAATAATGATAAACATGACGGAACATCGAACCAAAATCTCCAAAATGAAGGGCCAAGTCGTGTCACCTATGAAAATATTAAAAAAATCCATTTTTTTCTCCTTTTAAATAGGTGTAATAAATCTTTATAGAATTCTTAGCAAATTAAAAATGGAAAAAATATACTTTTTAAGTAGTTATTGGTTAAAAATTAGAACTCTATGTGATTTTGTATAAATTTCACTATCCTGCTTATTCGTTAGAATAAATATATACTCTAGGTTTTAATGGTAGATAAATAGCAAGATAAAGTGATTGTTGACGTGTTCAATTAAGATAAAGGTAATGTTTATTGGAGTTTAGTTTTAATAGTTTTTTATTTATTCCTTATTAGACTAATTATTTTTTATATCTAATGATAATATATTATTTTAAGTTATATGGGGATTTTGTATCATGAGAAAGTAATATCATTTTATAAAATAGAAAATGATAATTATATTGAGGAAGTAGATAGTTTAGTAGAGTTAATTAGAAATTTTAAGTAAAAGAGATTTTGCTATAAGACATAAAAGAATTAAATAAATTGTATGGGTATCCAGATTCTCTTCCCACAACTCAAGATACTGTTAACCATATATACCTACTTCAAGAGGTGGATTTATCTTATCCTATAATAATATATTCACAAAGTAGAATAATGAATAGCTTGCATAGAGGGAGGATTGAAAATTTTAGGAAAGATACAAAATATATGCTATATATAATTTGATAAAGCTCCTTAACCAGATTATATCAATGACGCTGAAAATGATTTGATTGAAGATGATAATTATTTATTCTATTTTTATATTTGTATAAATAGTATTAATTAGATTTTTGCTGTGTTTTGGATTAACTATAGAAAAATTATTTAGCTATAGATAAGTGAAAAGTTACTTTTCATAATTTTTTATTTTTAGTATTTAATATTTTTAACTCTATTAAAAGGTGAATAAAAAAATGAGAGTAATTGAATATATAATTTTTACTAATATGAATTACTGACAATTGGGGCTGTAGGGAATAGCATCTAAACGTTTTTGAAAAACATGTGGGTTCAGTATATTTTCATACATTTGTTGATATGTTTTTTTGTGATCTTCAATGTTGTGATAGTCAATGATTTCTTGAAGTTTATCTTTATATTCTATGTGGCCTGCATGGAACATGGCTGCATAATAGCCCCACAGTGCATATTGATATCGTAAGGCTGCTCTTGGAATTAAATTTACTTCATTGAAATAGCTATTAGCCGTTTTTTCATAACATTCTTTTATTTCATGAGCATTTTTTCCCATTTTTCTTAAGAAGATACATTGTGCTTCTTGTAGCTTAGCATCATTTGTTTTAGCTAATATTTTTTCGGTAGAAATATAAGCTTCTTTAAGACAACCCAAATGAATAAGTACTTTACGTTTGGTTTTTAAAATATCTAAATTATTATCGTTGGATGGCATCTTTTTTAATAAATTTTTTAATTTTAGTTGGGCTGTTTTTGGTTCTTGTCCATTTTTTAAACTGTATATAATGTCATTGTATTCAAATATATAGCTGTTGGTTGGTGTATATTTTTCCTGATAATTCTCCATATTAATTATTTTCGAAGGGCTATCATCAATAGGGTTGTTGCAAGCACTGACACCTAAGCTTACTAAAGAAAAAGCTAAAATTTTATGCACTACAGTTTATACCTTTATTCTCTTTTGTGAGATTTATGAAGAATAATAAAATATAAAAGAAAATACTGTGTAGTTTTTTATTTTTCTCGTTCTTAAGTGGTTCAATAATTAATTTGAAAATTGATTTACATATTTTGGAATCAATAATATAAGCATTAGAACTTAAGTATCAGTGTTCAATTGGTCTACATTCAATTTGTTAGGAATCTAGAATTTTAGTGGGGGAGTTCTCTGTCTTTATTAGTAATAATCTACAAACTCAAGAGCAGGCTTGTCGAGCTAGAGATGGTAAAATTAACAATAAAGGGGGGGATCAATTTTGGTTTTGCTAACTTTGAAGTGAAAGATGAGAAGGTCAATATTACGAACTCTTAAACAACCTCGAATCTATGGGTTAAATCTATACTTGATTAATGCCACCAATGAGGGTTTTTCTAGAGTTACTTAGCATAATTTCCTGCTAGTGAGAGTCGCTTTTAGATGCATAGATTGATTTATAAGCAGTTGTACTTATAAATATTATTTCCCTTTCAAATTCCATTCAATTTTGACAAAATGAAACATGTCACAATGGTCAATTTAAAGTAATATGCGGATTAATAGTTTTGCATAAATTTTGCAGGAATTTTGTATGCCGTTTTTAAATTGTTATACAATACAAAAGCTTAATGAAAGTTTTTAATTAAAACTCTTAATGATATGTTAGAAGTATTTCGATCCACTTCAAGCAAACTGATATTGCTACTTGTTATTGTTTTAGTAGCTGTACTGCAATATCAATTTTGGTTAGGTGAGGGTGGCTATATCCCTCATCAAGCTCTCATGCAACAAATTCAGCAACAAGCTGAGGTAAATGAAGAGCTTAAAGAACGGAACCGTATTTTGGCGGCAGAGGTTTTTGACCTGAAAAATGGTACAGAAGCAATAGAAGAACATGCTCGCCTTGATCTTGGTTTAGTTAAACCTCACGAGACATTTGTTCAAATGAGTACAATCAGTACTCATTACAAGCCTATTTATATTGACCCGAACGCTAAAGTTGATTTGGAAACGAATGAGACACCTGCATCTCCAGATATCCCAGACTAAATTATGGGCAGTTATACCTGCTGCAGGATCCGGAAGTCGATTTTCTAAAACTGAATTGAAGCAGTATCAATATATTCAGGATAGGACTGTTTTAGAACATACTATTGGCCGTATAAGTCAACTTCCGTTAAATGGTTATGTTTTGGCAATTGGTACGCAAGATACCTTTGCTCAGACCCTTGCATTTCAAAATATCGATAAGGCGCATTTTTGCACTGGTGGAGCTGAGCGAGTTCATTCGGTTTTAAACGCATTAAATCATCTCTTAAATTTTGCCGATGAAAATGACTGGGTGCTTGTGCATGATGCAGCTCGACCTTGTGTCACAATTGATTGTTTAAATGCACTTGTGTCAAAGGCAGTTGAGTCAAAGGATAGTGCTATTTTAGCAATTCCTGTTCGTGATACTCTAAAGCAAGTTAAGACAGGTCATCATATTGATAAAACGGTAAGCCGAGATTTATTGTGGCAAGCTCAAACGCCTCAAATTACTAAAATTGGTAAACTTAAAAAAGCAATTGAACATGCTTTAGAAAATAACGTCACTATTACCGATGAGGCAAGTGCACTTGAATATATGGGTGAAACTGTACAGGTAGTAATGGGACGATCTGATAATATAAAAATTACCTATCCCGATGATTTAGAACTTGCGCGTTTGATTCTTCAGTCTCAGTCTTAATTCTATTATTTTTAAATTGCTTGGATGATTAAACCGTCTAAGCAATTCTTTCTACATATCTATTTATAACCACTCATATTCTTTTACATTGATAAGTTTTAGGATTTATTCAGATCGGACAACTATATTAGATAATGTTCGATCATCGAACAAAAATTATTTATACCGAACAAAACCATGGTTTGATAACTAGATCAAATTACAAAAATTATCAAGAATGTTTAAAAGGAAATCTAAGGGAAACACTCGGGATTGAGTGAAATATTTATCTGTTCATCTTACCTCAGTGTGCCTAAATCTCTTATCTATTTCTTCTTCAATGAGCACAATGGAGTTGTCTAATGATTGACAAAAGTAAGTCCTCACTTAGCGAGGTTCTATCCCAGATTAAAGATGGTGCAACCATCCTGATTGGTGGTTTTGGTACCGCAGGACAACCCGCTGAACTCATTGATG
>NZ_JAOTNV010000003.1:0-27559 GCF_025630795.1 Acinetobacter sp. AYS6 | reverse complement strand
GCCAGCTCATTATTCTAAACACCCTCAACTCAATAGTTGGGGGTGTTTTTTTATGAAAAAAATTAATCTGAAACGTAGGTAAGATTATAAATATAATTCAATTTATGATGAAATAGGATGATTCTAAACTTATTTGTAAAATTTAAAAACTACTATGCAATGGATCTTGGTTGAAACATTCTCATTTCCTTATGAGGCGCAAATTGCAAAAACTCAATTAGAGGCTTTTGGAATTCCTGCACGTATTGAAAATGAACATACTATTAATATGGATTGGTTTTATTCCAATGCTTTAGGTGGGGTTTGTCTATTAGTCCCACAAAACTATGTCGATGAAGCAAAGTCTCTTCTTGAAAAGGATTTTAGTAATGAACTGGAACAAGAGTTTGGAGAGAATAAAGAGTGCTGCCCTAATTGTGGAGCTCAAGATATAGAAGCTTATACACAAGGGAAAAAATCAGCTTTTCTAGCGTTCATGTTCTTAGGGGTACCTTTGTTCTCTTTTAAAAATGGTAATAGATGCAAACGGTGTCAATATTTTTGGAACTAATTGTAATGTACTAAAATATTATATTTATTCATCCTTTTAATTTATATGGTTATGTAATAAAGAAGCAATTAAACTCTACAAAGTGATAAAAAAATGAATTTTTAGAAAGGGTATTATAAAAGTTATAAAGAATTATAAAGGGAAAAGAATATGGAATATAAGGGAAGTTGTCATTGTGGCCAGATTAAATTTGTAGCGGAAGGCGAGCTGTCAGAGGTTTTATCTTGCAATTGTTCTATTTGTCAAAAGAAAGGTTCTTTACTTTGGTTCTTACCAAGTAAGCAAGTTAAGATTTCTTTAGAATCCCCCGAAATTTTAGCTAATTACACATTTAATAAACATGTGATTAATCACCAGTTTTGTAAAAATTGTGGTATTCATCCTTATGCTCAAGGTATAGATGCTGAAGGTAATTCAGTCTTTGCGATTAATGTTCGATGTATAGATGATATAGATTTAGAAAAATTAAAAATAAATCATTTTGATGGACGTTCTGTTTAGTACAGAAAAGGACTTATTTAATGGTAACTAAAAAGAGCTTATCTTCAAAGCAAATAGAAATATTACTTGAACTGTTAAAAAATAGGTTTGAAAAGAACATCCATCGTCATAAAGAGATAGATTGGTCCGATGTACAAGCAAAATTAATCTCATCTCCTGAAAAACTATGGTCGTTACAAGAAATGGAAAATACGGGAGGAGAGCCTGATGTAGTAGCAGATGATCAACGGAAAGATGAATATCTATTTGTAGATTGTTCTCCTGAGACACCAAAAGGCCGTAGAAGTCTTTGTTATGATCGTGAAGCTTTAGAGTCTAGAAAAGATCATCCGCCTAAAAATAGTGCAATTGATGTCGCTATAGAAATGGGAGTCGAGCTTCTAACAGAAGAACAATACCATCAATTACAAAAGTTAGGTGAGTTTGATCTGAAAACATCAAGTTGGCTTGCAACACCAGATGAGATTAGACAGTTAGATGGAGCAATTTTTGCTGACCGTCGGTATGGTCGGGTCTTTATTTATCATAATGGAGCACAATCTTATTATGCTGCTCGTGGATTTCGTTGCTGTTTAAGAGTATAGAATTTACAGTTTTATAAGAATTATTAGGTTTGATGTTTTATGCCAAGAAATTGGAGATTCTTGCAACTTTTGATTAATCATAAACATGACAAGATAGGTGCTGGAATTAAATAAAAACATCAGGGTATTTCTAAAAATGCAATCCAATCCAATTTACTATAATGAACAACATATTGCTTTTGCAGATAATGTTCGACGATTTGTACAAAAAGAAATGACGCCTTTTGTAAATGAATGGGATGAGGCCGAGACATTTCCAAGAGAACTATATAAGAAAGCTGCTGAGATTGGTTTATTAGGATTAGGATTTTCTGAAGAATATGGTGGCATTCCCGATGCTGATCCATTTTACTCATTGCTGGCTGGCGTCGAAATGGCAAAGGCTGGATCTGGTGGAGTACATATTTCATTAATGGTACACACTATTGGCGCTCCGCCAATTCAGCATTTTGGAAGTGAGGAATTAAAGGCTAAAGTTCTGCCGAGTATTATTTCTGGTGAAAAAATCTCTGCTTTGGCGATTACAGAACCAGGTGGTGGTTCAGATGTTGCTGCATTACAAACCAAAGCTGTTCGAGATGGTGATTATTATATTGTCTCAGGTGAAAAGACATTTATTACATCAGGGATTCGGGCAGATTATTATACGGTTGCGGTACGCACAGATCCTACTAAATCGGGTGCTGAGGGTATTTCAATGTTGTTAATTGATGCACACAGTGAAGGAATTACTAAAACACCTTTGAAGAAAATGGGATGGTGGGCATCTGACACAGCTCATTTGCATTTTGATCAAGTACGAGTTCCTGCATCAAATCTTCTTGGTAAAGAAAATGCTGGTTTCAAAGTCATTATGAATAACTTTAATATGGAGCGTTTTTTCTTAGGGGTAGTGGCTTATGGCTATGCCTTAGTGTGTTATGAAGAGGCTTTAGATTGGGCTCAGCAACGTAAAACTTTTGGTAAGCGATTAATTGACCATCAGGTAGTACGTCATAAATTGGTAGATATGGCAACGCAATTGACCTCAACACGGGCATTACTTGAAGAAACTGCTTGGAAAATGACTCAGCCAAAGCTACAGGGGCCAGAGCTTGTAGCACAAATTTCAATGTTGAAAAATGTGGCGACTCGCACTATGCAATTTTGTGCTGATGCAGCTGTGCAAACATTGGGGGGCATGGGTTTTATGCGTGGAACCAAGTCTGAACGTATTTACCGTGAAGTGAAGGTGAATATGATTGGTGGTGGAGCTGAAGAAATTATGAAAGATTTGATTAGTAAGCAGTTAGGTTATTAATTCTATTTATAAGGTGGCTTTTGAGCTGCCTTATCTCTTTTTGAGTCATTTATCATGAGGTTTCATTCCATAATTCATTTAAAATAGCCCACCGTTCATGATCTTTCCATTCTTTTCCCCCTATTCGAAGATAATGCCGAGAAAAACCTTCTTTAATTAACCCTGCATTTGCAACAAGCTGAATTGAAGCGGTGTTTTCAGGTTGTATGTTCGCTTCTAATCTATGTAATTTTAGTTTTTCGAAGGCTTCAATGAGTAATAACTTTAGACCTTGTTTCATATATCCACGACCTTGATAAGGATGAAATACTTCATATCCTAAATAGGCTGAATGAAAGTGGCCGCGAATAATATTCGAAATATTAAATGTTCCGACAATTGCATGGCTTTCGTTTAAACAAACAAAATAACGATGTTCCTGTTCTAAATATGTTTGAAAGTTAGTTGGTGGGTAAGTCCAAGGCTGATGTATTTGAATACTGTTTTTATATGCTTCTTTAATTTCAGCCAAGTCATTTATTTGAGGTTTACGCAAATAGACTGGACTCATTTCAAAGCCATCTCCCATACCATTTCGGTTAATTCATCAATTTTGACTTTGCCTTCAGATTTATACCAAGTCACAGTCCAAGAAATTGCACCACCAACTAATCGTCGCCAAATAAATGCATCATGTCTTATTTTGCCCTCTATGCGTAACTTTTCAATGACATCTAACCAAATTTGCTCATATTCATTACGCATTTTCAAAAGGTAATCTTGTTTTTCCCTTGATAGGGCAAACCACTCGTGAACTAGCACAGCCATTGAAGCACCAGTATCTCCAGTAATTGAAATAAGTTCTGCCTTAATGAGAGCACGTAACTGTTGTTCTGGATCGGTAGATTGGCTTGCAGCATCTTTCAAACAAGCAAGATTGTAAATAATAGTTTGTTCCATTACATGAGCGAGGATGTCATCTTTACTTTTGAAGTGATGGAATAAGCTTCCCGATTGAATTCCAATAAATTGAGCCAGTTCACGGACAGTAGTTTTGTCATAGCCTTGCTTATGAAATAGATAGGCAGCTCCCTGTAATAAACGCCCACGTGGGCTGTCATCAAAGCAAGGGATATTTGGAATCTGTTCAATTGAAGTAGCAATCATGCGAAAGCTGGATCCTTTATATAAAAATATTTAACGGAAAAGTTTGCCAAATTCCTCAATGTTTTAGCTGATTTGACGAGTTTGGCAGTTTTGGTCAATTCCACAATAACATTTTGCTCTTTACAAACCAAGCGCTTGCTTGGTAATGTTGAGTGTAATTTTTAAACAAAATAATGAGAAATAAAATGGCAAGTAATCAGCAGGTTGATGAACGTGTCGTAAAAATAGGTTGTGCCTCAGGATTTTGGGGTGATACCAATACTGCCGCTTTCCAATTAGTACATTTAACCGATATTAATTATTTGGTTTTTGATTATTTGTCCGAGATCACTATGTCGATTATGGCAAAAGCAAAGATGGTCGAGCCGAAACATGGTTATGCTTTGGATTTTGTTAGCCGAGTGATGGCACCTCTACTGAAAAAAATTGCAGAAAAAAAGATTAAAGTGATTAGTAATGCGGGTGGCGTTAATCCATTGGCTTGTCGTGATGCCTTGCAAAAAATAATTAAAGAATATGGTTTAGACCTAAAAGTTGCTGTGGTTTTAGGCGATGATCTTTTAGCAAAACAAGAACAGCTAAAACAACAAAATATTCAAGAAATGTTTAGTGGCGAGCCTTTGCCAGATCAGGTTGCAAGTAGTAATGCCTATTTGGGGGCTGTGGCCATTCGTAATGCCTTGAACTTGGGGGCTGATATTGTGATTACGGGCCGTGTAGTAGATTCGGCTGTGGTTCTGGCACCTTTGTTACACGAATTTCAATGGTCTCTTGATGACTATGACAAGTTAGCACAAGGTTCATTGGCTGGGCATGTGATTGAATGTGGTGCGCAATGTACAGGCGGTAATTTTACCGATTGGCGCTTGGTTCAGGACTTCGACAATATGGGGTTCCCTATAGTTGAAGTGAGTGAAGATGGCTCATTTGTGGTGACTAAACCAAAGGGGACAGGTGGTCTAGTTTCTACCGCCACGGTTGCAGAGCAAATCGTTTATGAAATTGGTAATCCCCAAGCGTATTTACTACCCGATGTAATTGCTGATTTTAGTCAGGTACATTTGGAGCAAGTCGGTGAGCATCGAGTCCGTGTGACGGGTGCAACAGGACGAGCACCGACAGCGCAATATAAAGTCAGTGCAACCTATCCTGATGGCTATCGGGTTTTAGTCAGTTTCCTCATTGCAGGTCGTGAGGCACCACAAAAAGCGCAAGTGATTGCTGATGCGATTTTGACTAAATGTGAGCGTGTTTTAGCAATGCGCTCGGTGCCACCTTTTAGTGAAAAGTCTATTGAGATTTTAGGTATTGAAAGTACTTATGGAGAACATGCCCAAGCATTAAATAGCCGTGAAGTTGTAGTCAAAATAGCCGTAAAACATATGTTTAAAGAAGCATGTATGTTCTTTGCATCTGAAATTGCACAGGCTTCAACTGGTATGGCTCCGGCCTTGGCCGGTATTGTTGGTGGACGACCTAAAGCATCTCCAGTCATTAAGTTATTTTCATTTTTAATTGATAAAAATCAGATCAATGTTGAGGTTGATTTTGATGGGCAGCGCTATCCAGTTGAGATTCTTCAAGGTTCTTCTACACAGCAATTAAATACTTTAACAGCAGGTGAAAGTGCAGCTTATAAGGGAGATGAAATTGAAGTTGCTTTGATTGAAATTGCACATGCTCGCAGTGGTGATAAAGGGAATCATAGCAATATCGGCGTGATTGCACGTAAAGCAGAATATTTACCGTGGATTCGTACAGCTCTGACTGAACAGGCTGTTGCAAGTTATATGCAACATGTTCTAGATGCTGAAAAAGGAAGAGTGATTCGTTATGAGTTGCCAGGTTTAAATGCTCTGAATTTTATGTTGGAAAATGCCTTGGGTGGTGGTGGTGTAGCAAGCTTACGTATTGACCCGCAAGGTAAAGCCTTTGCACAGCAGTTATTGGATATGCCTGTAAAAGTCCCGGCATATCTTCTAGAAAAATAAAATGAATGGATGAAATAAAGATGAGTTATCAATCAATTTTTAGACCTGATGCCTTTGCTAATAAAGTCATTATTGTGACGGGTGGTGGCTCAGGCATTGGTCGCTGTACTGCACATGAGCTTGCTGCATTAGGAGCTCAAGTGGTAATTACAGGGCGCAAAATTGAAAAATTAGAAAAAGTAAGCCAAGAAATTATAGAAGATGGTGGTCAGGTTCATTTCATTGTTTGTGATAACCGTGAAGAAGAACAAGTGAAAAACATGATTGCCGAAGTGATTGAGAAATTTGGCAGACTAGATGGTTTGGTGAATAACGCGGGTGGCCAGTTTCCATCAGCATTAGAAAATATTTCTGCAAACGGTTTTGATGCGGTAGTACGTAATAACCTGCATTCAACTTTCTATTTAATGCGTGAAGCGTATAACCAATGGATGGCAAAACACGGTGGCAGTATTGTCAACATGACTGCTGATATGTGGGGTGGCATGCCAGGGATGGGACATTCAGGTGCAGCACGCTCTGGGGTTGATAACTTAACCAAAACTGCATCGGTTGAATGGGGCAAATCCGGCGTTCGGGTAAATGCGGTGGCGCCGGGGTGGATCGTCTCATCCGGTATGGATAATTATAGCGGTGATTTTGCCAAAGTGATTATTCCAAGTCTTGCTGGCAATGTACCGTTAAAACGTATGGGAACTGAGTCGGAAGTGTCATCGGCAATTTGTTATTTATTATCTGATGCTGCGGCTTTTGTCTCTGGTGTAACCTTGCGTATTGATGGTGCCGCATCGCAAGGTACGCGTATGTATCCTTTAAGCGATGCGACAAATAGTGAGTCTTATAACGGTTTTCACCGTGCATTTATTCCTGAAATTTTTAAAAAAGATAAGACTGAAAAAGTCGAGCAAAGCAATAATTCAGGCTCGGAGTGAGGAATAAAAAATGACCATTCTTCAATCCGGAATTGCTGTTGGTAGTGAACAATATCAAAAGAATAAAGAGGCTTTACTTGCTCAGTTAAGTGAGGTCCGTGCAATTCAACAAAAAAGTATTGATAAATCGTATGCTGCCAAACCGAAGTTCGATAAAAAAGGTAAGATTTTGCCGCATGAGCGTGTCCGGTTATTGCTAGATGCCGATTCGCCTTTTATCGAGTTATGTGGCTTGGTTGGCTACAACATGCATGATGATAAAGATGGCTCGGAAGCTGGTGGTGGTGTGATTGCTGGCATTGGTTTTGTCAGTGGTGTGCGTTGTTTAGTCTCTGCAAGTAATAGTGCAATTAAGGGTGGAACCATGTCACCCATGGGTGTACAGAAAACTTTGCGCTTGCAAAAAATTGCTTTGGAACAAAAACTCCCGCTGATCACACTGACTGAAAGTGGTGGGGCTAACTTAAATTATGCTGCGGAAGTATTTACTTATGGCGGCATGACCTTTGCTAATCAGGCCCGTCTTTCTGCGGCAGGTATTCCGCAGCTTGCGGTGGTACATGGTAATGCGACGGCGGGCGGTGCATATCAACCAGGTCTTTCAGATTATGTCATTGTAGTACGCAAACAAACCGAAATGCTTCTTGCAGGTCCACCTTTACTTTTAGCTGCCACGGGCGAAGTGGCAACAGCTGAAGAGTTGGGTGGGGCAGAAATGCATGCTCAAGTTGCTGGAACAGCAGAATATTTGGCAGAAAATGATGCCGATGGTATTCGGCTTGCACGTGAAATTTTTGAACACCTGAACTGGAAAGAGCAAATCAAACCAGTTGAAACAACTTATAAAGAGCCTCGTTTCGATGCCGATGAGTTATTGGGTGTTATCCCTAATGATCCTAAGCAGCCATTTGACATGAAAGAGGTGGTTGCCCGAATTGTTGATGATTCGGATTTTCTTGAATTTAAACAAGAGTATGATGATTTAACGGTGTGTGGGTGGGCAAAAATTGGCGGGTTGCATATCGGTATTATTACCAATAATGGCCCGATTACCCCTCAAGGTGCAGCTAAAACAGCACAGTTTATTCACCTATGTGAACAGACGCAACGCCCATTATTGTTTTTGCATAATACTACAGGCTTCATGGTGGGAACTGATGCCGAGCAAAATGGCATTATCAAACATGGTTCAAAACTGATTCAGGCGGTTGCCAATTGTACTGTACCTAAAATCTCGATTGTGGTGGCGGGCTCATATGGCGCTGGTAACTACGCGATGTGTGGCCGAAGCTTATCGCCAGATTTTATTTTTGCGTGGCCGAATTCGCATGTAGCTGTAATGGGTGCTGCTCAGGCTGGAAAAGTCTTACGTATTGTGGCTGAAGGAAAGCAAAAAGCTTCTGGTCAGGAGCCTAATCCTCAAATGCTCGATTTTCTTGAGCAAAGCACTGCCATGAAACTGGAACAGCAGTCGACCGCACTTTTTAATACCGCCATGTTACATGACGACGGCATTATTGATCCGCGAGATACCCGAAAATTACTGATTTTCCTTTTACAAACTATTTATGAAGCACAGCAGCGAAAGTTGAGTTTGACTCGTTTTGGTGTAGCTCGCTTTTAACAACTTTTACCGCAATTAAAAAAATTAATAGGAAGAACACAATGAAATTTACTGCCGAACATGAAGCATTACGCCGTACAGCGCGTCAATTTGTTGAAAATGAGCTGAATCCGAATATTCCTGAATGGGAAGAAGTAGGGCAATTCCCAATCCATGAAGTATTTAAACAAATGGGTGTCCTTGGTTTATTAGGGATTTGCAAGCCTGAAGAAAATGGTGGTTTAGCTTTAGATTA
The DNA here is from genome assembly GCF_025630795.1 of Acinetobacter sp. AYS6. Classification (NCBI taxonomy): domain Bacteria; kingdom Pseudomonadati; phylum Pseudomonadota; class Gammaproteobacteria; order Moraxellales; family Moraxellaceae; genus Acinetobacter; species Acinetobacter sp. AYS6. Next base: position 18,696 of record NZ_JAOTNV010000003.1, on the reverse strand, counting down.
TTCTTATAACCTTGTGGTTGCTGAAGAAATCGGAAGAGCGACTTGTGGTGGGGTACCTTTAGCGATTGGTGTACAAACCGATATGGCAACCCCAGCGCTTGCACGTTTTGGTAGTAAAGAATTACGTGATGAGTTTTTAACACCAGCGATTGCTGGGGAATATGTCGCATCCATTGCTGTATCTGAAGTTCATGCAGGTTCTGATGTAGCAGCAATTAAAACTACGGCTAAAAAAGACGGCGATGATTATGTGATTAACGGCAGCAAAATGTGGATTACCAATTCACTGCAAGCCGACTTTTTCTGTCTTTTAGCAAACACTTCTGACGATAAACCGCATGTTAATAAATCAATGATTATTGTGCCGGCAAAAACCAAAGGTATTAGTTTCTCAGAACCGCTCAATAAATTAGGAATGCGTTCAACCACTACAGCGCAAGTTTATTTAGATAACGTGCGTGTGCCACAGCGTAATTTGGTGGGTGTCGAAGGCATGGGCTTTATGATGCAAATGATGCAATTTCAGGAAGAGCGTTTATGGGCATGTGCCAATGCGATTGGTGGTTTGGAAAATTTAATCCAAAAGACAATCGCCTATACCAAAGAGCGGACTACTTTTGGTCAGCCACTCATCAATAATCAATATATCCATTTCCGCTTTGCTGAACTCATGACTGAAGTGGAAGCACTCAAAGCATTAACTTATCAGGCGTGTGAACAGCACATTGCAGGTGAAGATGTGACCAAGCTGGCATCTATGGCAAAACTAAAGGCTGGCCGATTAAGCCGTGAAGTTGCTGATAGTTGTTTGCAATATTGGGGTGGTAATGGCTTTATGTGGGATAACCCTGCTTCTCAGTTGTATCGTGATGGCCGATTAGGGTCTATTGGCGGTGGGGCAGATGAGATTATGTTGGGAATTATCTGTAAGTTAATGGATATTCTGCCTAAAAAACAGAAATAAAATAAGGAATAAGCCATGACACTTTCGACATCTCTACACGCTTTAGATATTGATGACAGCATACAATTGGAACAGGATGGCAGTATTTTGTACCTCTGGTTAAATCGACCAGAGAGCCGCAATGCTATGAATTTGAATATGGTCAATGCCATTCAACAAGTCTTCGGCGCTATTCACGATGACCTTTCAATTCGTGCCGTCGTTATCCGTGGTGAAGGCGGAACCTTTTGTGCAGGTGGTGACATTAAAGACATGGCTGCTTTACGCGTTGAAGCGACCAAAGTCGGTAGTCTACAACCTTATGCTGACTTTAACCGCCGTTTTGGTGCCATGCTTGAACAAGTTGAAGCTGCACCACAGACTGTTGTAGTCATTTTAGAAGGTGCTGTTTTAGGTGGTGGTTTTGGTTTGGCATGTGTTTCCGATATTGCGATTAGTCGCGACAATGTTCAGTTTGGTTTGCCTGAAACTGGACTTGGCATTATTCCAGCTCAAATAGCTCCTTTTGTAGTAAAACGTATTGGTCTGACACAGGCTCGACGATTGGCTTTATTGGGTATGCGTTTTGAAGGCCATACGGCGCTCAGTGTTGGCGTGGTACATCAGATTGCACATAATGAAATCGAACTTGAACAAGCCTTACAAGAAACCATCCAGCACATTAAACGTGCTGCACCACAAGCCTCGCGTGTGACTAAAGCATTACTACATCGAACACTTAATGAACCTTTGAGTGAGTTGCTCGATGATGCTGCACAGCAGTTTGCTCAAGCGGTTGGTGGTGCTGAAGGACAAGAAGGAACAATGGCTTTTATCCAGAAACGTTTGCCGAATTGGGTCGATGAGTCATAAGAGATAAGGATAAAAATAATGAAATTTTCTAAAGTATTGGTGGCCAATCGTGGTGAAATTGCAGTTCGAGTCATACAAACAGCCAAAGCAATGGGCTATCAAACTGTAGCGGTCTATTCTGAGGCAGACCGTCATGCTCGCCATGTGCAAGAGGCCGATGAAGCCGTTTATATCGGAGCATCCAAAGTCTCTGAATCTTATCTTTCTATTGCTAAAATTATAGAAGCCTGTCAAAAAACGGGTGCTGATGCTGTACATCCCGGTTATGGCTTTTTGTCAGAAAATACCGATTTTGCTCAAGCTTGCCTCAACAACCAGATTACTTTTATTGGTCCGACAGCTTCGGCAATTGAGTTAATGGGTAGCAAACGCCTCTCAAAAATTGCCATGATTGAAGCAGGCGTACCTTGTGTGCCCGGTTATGAAGGCGATCGCCAAGACCTTGAATATTTAGCAGCACAAGCCGAGCAGATTGGTTTTCCAATCATGGTGAAAGCTTCTGCTGGCGGTGGTGGCCGTGGTATGCGTTTGGTACAGCAGTCATCCGAATTGGTTGAGGCCTTACAAACTGCACGTTCAGAAGCTGAAAATGCCTTTGGTTCGGGCGAGCTTATTTTAGAAAAAGCAGTCATTGCCCCACGCCATGTCGAGATTCAGATTTTTGGTGATACACATGGCAATTATATTTATTTGTTCGAGCGTGATTGCTCGATTCAACGCCGCCACCAAAAGGTCGTTGAAGAAGCACCTTGTCCGGTCATGACACCTGAACTGCGTCAGCAAATGGGAGAGGCAGCTGTTGCGGCTGCTAAAGCATGTGCTTATGTAGGAGCAGGAACTGTTGAGTTTTTACTTGATGCCTCTGGTGCATTTTATTTTTTAGAAATGAACACCCGTTTGCAAGTGGAGCACCCAGTCACTGAACTCATTACTGGATTAGACTTGGTTGAATGGCAGTTACGCGTCGCCAATGGCGAGCAATTGCCTTTGCAACAACATGAGTTGACCTTAAATGGACATGCAATCGAAGTGCGTCTGTATGCCGAAGACCCACGTCAAGATTTCCTACCTCAAACAGGACAAGTGTTACGCTGGAAGCCTGCAATATTGCCAAATGTACGAATCGATCACGGTATGTTGGCAACTGATGAAGTCAGCCCATTTTATGATCCGATGGTAGCCAAAGTGATCGCATATGGCAAAACTCGTGAAGATGCCATTCGTTTACTTGCTCGTGCTATAGATGATTGTGTGTTGCTAGGTGTGAATAGTAATAAACAGTTTTTGGTCAATTTATTACGCCATCCAGTCGTTATTTCTGGTGATACTAATACCGCATTTATTCAGCAGCATTTTCAAGATGACAAGAGCTTACATCATCAAGTTTTATCTTTAGAAACTTTGGCGATTGCAGCAGCATTATTTAGCCAAAGTAAAGGTAGCGTGGCATGGCAAACAGGGCTGGGTGTACCATTACCAATAAAACTGAAATCTGCCGATCAGCAAATCCAGTTACAGCTATTATCTGAAAATAACATGGTTACTGTGCAGCTCTGTGACCAGACCATTTGTATTGAAGTTATTGAAAAAACAGCCGAGCAAATGGTTTATGTGGTTGATGGGGTACGCCGTCGTGTTCAATATGTATTGGATGGTGATCAGCTTTATTTAGATCAAGATAATGGTAATGTTGCGATTCGCAATGTGACTTATGCTGCTCCAGAAACGGCTGATGTAGCTGGAGATGGTAAAATTCGTGCACCAATGGATGGTGCGGTAGTCAATATTTTGGTCAATAAAGGCGATCAAGTCGTGAAAGGGCAAACCTTATTGGTGCTTGAAGCTATGAAAATCCAGCAACAGATTAGATCTGATGTTGACGGTATGGTCGAAGATATTTTAGGACAGCAAGGACAGCAAGTAAAAAAACGGCAAATGTTATTTAGTATTTTGGTCTAATAAAAAATGCCACCTTTTATGGGTGGCATTTAGTTGTTTGTATAGGCAAATTTTTAAGCAATAAATTGTGTATAAGCACAGTACAAATAGCCCAAAATTGCTAAAGCAACGACAGGGGCAATAATTTTTGACCATGTAGGTACAGAAACCTCGGTAGCTTGTTCTTCAACATGCAAGTCATCATGATGAGGTTGGGCTTGGTGAACCATTTGATTGAACTCCTTCATTGTTGTGTCCAATGATAGCTCTTCTTGTTCCACAGGTTTAGAACCAATTAATTCATTTAGATGATTTGTTGACCAAACCCAATCTTCGGCTTGACCTGATAAGTGTTCTACTTGACCTAAAATTAATTCTTTTAAGCCATTATGCCCAAAACCGCCTGTTTCATCGAGCTGGTTCAGTTCCGCTAACTGCAAAGTTAAAATTTCAGAAATACTTTGTTCTAATTCTGCATTTTTTAAAGCCGATTGGTTATGCTTAGATGTTGTTAAATGACGAGCAACTTCTTGAATATAAAGTGGATCTGCAGCTTTAATTTCATGATAAATCTTATTGTCATCTTGACGCCACAAACTAATCAGTTTTCCAAGCGTAAGAATATTCACCTCATCAATCAGTTTATTTTTTTCATTAACTGGATATTGATTTAAAAGCTGAGGCTTTTGAATTTTTATCTGCTCAGCAAAGTATTGGACTAAATCAAATGCCATGCTTTCTTCCTCTAAATTTAATCTAAAATTCTTAACGTTGGTTTTTTCTTGGTCGATGTTGTTTCAATTGCTTCTTGTACTTCTGACTCTACTGTATTTTCTACAGGCGCTACATTGGCATATTCTTCAGGATCAAAGAATAAACCTTGTCCATTCTCACGTGCATAAATACCTAGAACAGCCTGAATAGGTACATAAATATCTTTCGATGCCCCCCCAAAACGGGCAGAAAAAGTAATGGCTTCATTTCCAATAAGAAGTTGATGAACAGCATGAGGCACGATATTTAAAACAATTTGGCCATCTTTAACAAATTGCTGTGGAACATCAGTATGTGGCTGTGTCGCATCCACTAATAGATAAGGCGTAAGCTGGTTATCACAAATCCATTCATAGATTGCACGAGCAAGATAAGGACGTGTAGGGGTTAAATCAATAGTTTGCTCAGACATATCACACTATTCCATATTTAATAGTTCATTGTAACGGTTTTTCTCTTGAGCCGTCATTGATTTAGCAAAAGAAGGTCTCTCAAAGATACGTTTACAATACAAAAGTATCGGTCGGCAGTGCTGTTTCGGTAAATCGATTCCCATGCTATTTAATCTTAAAAAGATAGGGGCAAGCATACAGTCCAAGATTGTGAAATTTTCAGACATAAAATAGGGAAAATGCTGAAATAGGGGAGTAAGTGAAATTAAAGTTTCACGTAATTCTTTTTGAGCTTTTTGCTTTTGTTCGACATTTAGAGAATCAGTATGTTTTAACATGTGATCTGCTAACTTGAACCAGTCGTTTTCAAGTCTCCATATATATTGACGCTGTTCTGCACGCATCATTGGAGCATCTGCATAAAGCTTACTTTGACGATAACGATCATCTAAATATTCAGCAATAATAGGCGCTGAAAATAATTTAAGATTTTGCTCGACCAACATCGGCAATTGATTATAAGGATTTAAACTTGCCAAATCTTCGTCTTCATGGTCAGTTATGATCAATTGATATTTGATTTGCTTTTCTGCTAATAAGAAACGAATCCAGTGAGAACGGAAATCATCAGCATGACTGTAAAGGGTAATCCCCTGAATAGAGGTGTTTTCGACCGACATATCACAAGACGACGTGGTTGAGTGAATCGATTAGGATACTAAAAATGCTCTCGGAAATCACGGTTCTAACGAGATAGTTTGTTTATATTTATAAGTTTGCCTTTTATTGTTCTATTTTCATAATAAAAAAGCCTTGGGAAAATCCAAGGCTTTTTTGTCCAACTCGATAAACGAATTAACGTTTAGAGAATTGAGGACGCTTACGAGCTTTACGTAAACCAAGTTTCTTACGTTCAACTTCACGAGCATCACGAGTAACGAAACCAGCTTGACGAAGAACAGGTTTTAAAGTTTCGTCAGCAGCGATAAGCGCACGAGTAATACCGTGACGGATTGCGCCAGCTTGACCACCAATACCACCACCTTTAACAGTGATGTAAAGGTCAAACTTTTCAGTAACTTCTAAAAGTTCTAAAGGTTGACGAACAACCATACGAGCAGTTTCACGACCGAAATATTGCTCTAAAGTACGGTTGTTGATAACGAGTTTGCCTGTACCAGCTGACAAGAAAACACGTGCAGTTGCGGTCTTACGGCGACCTGTACCATAATTAGTAGCCATGTGCTGTATCCCTTAGATGTCCAAAACTTGTGGCTGTTGAGCAGCATGCGGATGCTCAGTACCAGCGTACACTTTCATTTTTTTGATCATTGCATAACCAAGAGGACCTTTTGGTAACATGCCTTTAACTGCTTTTTCAAGAACAGCTTCAGGCTTGTGAGCAATTAACTTCTCGAAGTTAGTCTCACGGATACCACCAGGGAAACCAGTATGGCGATAATATTTCTTATCAAGTGCTTTTTTACCAGTCACTTGAACTTGTTCAGCATTAATCACAACGATGTAATCGCCAGTGTCAACGTGAGGAGTATAAGAAGTCTTGTGCTTACCGCGTAAACGACGAGCGATTTCAGTCGCAAGGCGACCTAAAGTTTTGCCAGAAGCATCAACAACATACCAGTCATGTTGAACTTCAGCTGGCTTAGCGCTGAGAGTTTTCATTAAACCACTACCTATTATAGTTGGTTTGGACTATGGAATCTGTCCAAACAAAAGGAGCGAGCATTCTAAACGAGTTTGTCCAAAGTCACAAGAAAAATCCAGTTTAAGCCAGATAATTTAATCCATAAACTGATGAATGCGGGATATGTTAAAATCAAACAAATTTTCGTTATGTGTCTGGGGTGATTGTGCTGCCTTTATATGTCACTTCCGGTGAGCCGGCTGGTATTGGTCCAGATATTTGCTTGAGCTTGGCTGAGCGAATTGATGAACGCCCTGTTGTTATTTTGGGTGACCGAAATTTATTAGAACAACGTGCCCAGAAACTCGGGATAAATATTCAATTTGTAGAATATACGGGACAAACTGAATCAACGTCTTCAGGTGAGCTTTATATAGAACATGTGCCTTTAAAAACGGCGGTTGTTGATGGACAATTAAACTCAGCTAATGCGGCTTATGTATTAGAACAATTACGCCGTTCAGCCGATTATGCGTTATCTGGTAAAAGTGTCGGGGTCGCCACTGCTCCTGTGCAAAAGTCGGTTATTAATGATGCAGGTATTTTGTTTAGTGGTCACACTGAATACTATCAAGAATTTGCAGGGGTAAAGCGTGTCGTCATGATGCTTGCGACCAAAACCTTACGTGTTGCTTTAGCGACTACACATTTGCCTTTAAGAGATGTTGCAGATGCAATTACCAAAGAGCGATTGCATCAGGTCATTGATATTTTACTGCATGACTTAAAAACTAAATTTAAGATTATGGATCCGCGCATCTTAGTATGTGGTTTAAATCCTCATGCGGGTGAAGATGGCTATTTAGGACGCGAAGAGATTGAGACCATTAATCCGGTACTCGAAACTTATCGGGCGCAAGGAATTAAAATGAGTCTAAGCTTGCCTGCAGATACCTTATTTACCCCTGAGCATCTTAAAAATGCTGACGCTGTACTTGCCATGTACCATGATCAAGGTTTACCTGTGTTAAAATCACAAGGATTCGGTGAAGCTATCAATATTACATTGGGTTTGCCGTTCATCCGAACTTCGGTTGATCATGGCACCGCATTGTCTTTGGCCGGAACCGGTTTAGCAAAAAGCTCAAGTTTAAATGTCGCTGTCGATTTAGCTTTATCTTTGGCAGCGAGCTAAATTTTTCATGTTGGAAATGTTCTATGTATCAAATTAATGCCCTAAACCCGAAAGATGAAGGGCATAAAGCTCGTAAACGTTTTGGTCAAAACTTCTTACATGATCAGCGAGTCATTGCCAAAATCGTGCGCTCGGTGAATCCGCGTGCAGGTGAAAATGTTGTTGAAATTGGACCTGGTTTAGCTGCATTAACATCTCCTTTAATTGGAGAGTGTGATGCGCTAACAGTTGTTGAGCTAGATCGTGATTTAGCGGCAGGCTTGCCAGAACGAGTTCCACATCCTGAACGTTTAACTATTATAGAAGCTGATGCATTAAAATATGATTTTAACGAACTGGTAAAAGATGGTCGACCATTACGTGTGGTTGGTAATTTACCTTATAACATTTCAACCCCATTACTTTTTCATCTCTTGGAATTTGGCAGTAAAGTTAAAGACATGCACTTTATGCTACAAAAAGAGGTGGTTGATCGTATTACTGCCGAACCAAACACAAAAGAATATGGGCGCTTGTCGGTAATGATTCAGTATTATTGCCAACCTACGTTTTTATTTGAAGTGCCAGCTGGCGCATTTAACCCACCCCCTAAAGTAACGAGTGCTGTTTTCCGCCTTGTTCCTTATGAACAAAAACCGATTATTGCAAAAGATGAAAAAGCTTTGGCTCGGTTGGTTGGTCATGTATTTACCCAACGCCGTAAGACCCTAAGAAATAGTCTTAAAGGTATGATCGCCGAAGATGGCTTTGAAAAAGCAGGCGTTGATCCAATGGCTCGACCAGAAACTTTAACACTTGCTCAATTTGTTGCTTTAGCTGATCAAATGGTGGCATAAATGACTAAACGTTTTAATTATGTGATTGGCGATATACAAGGATGTTTTGAAGCTCTAAAAGCTTTGCTTAAAGAAATACGTTTTGATCCAGACCAAGATTTTTTATGGTTTGCGGGTGATTTGGTTGCTCGTGGCGAAAACTCAGTGGGTGCCTTACGATTTGTTAAAAAACTTGCTGACCGCGGCGCTGCTGCAACTGTGCTCGGAAATCATGATCTGACTTTAATTGCTGGCGCGCGTGGTTTAAAAGAGATTAAAGAAAAAGATCGCACGCAGGATGTTATTGATGCAATTGATGGCGACGAGTTAATCGACTGGTTGCGTAAACAACCATTATGCTTATTTCCAAACGAGCAGACAATTCTTACTCATGCAGGCATTCCTTGCATTTGGGATGCACAAAAAACTGCAAAGCTGGCAAAAGAAGTTGAGGCAGTACTGTCACATCAAGATTTATCTGTCTTGGATGCTTTTTTAGCAGAAATGTATGGCTCAAAACCTGATTTGTGGGAAGACAACTTAGCTGGTTCAGCGCGTTTACGTTGTATTACTAATTATTTGACTCGCATGCGTTTAACCAACGCAGATGGGGCTTTAGAGTTCAGTTTTAAAGATGCTCTAGATGCGCCAATGCCAGAAGGCTATCTACCTTGGTTTGAATTTCCAAGCAAAGCTGCTCAGACTCATCAGATTATTTTTGGTCATTGGGCTGCGCTAGAAGGTAGAACCATTAATGAGCAGATCCAGAATATTGATGGCGGCTGTGTATGGGGACGAAAGTTAATGGCTTATCGCCTTGAAGACAAAGAAATCTTTGCTGTCGAAAATCCTGTACAAGTATAGGAAAAGAAATACTTTTTGCGAGCGCAAGACGAGAGGGGTGCCCGTGTGAAAGTAAAAAAGCCGCATAAGCGGCTTTTTTAATGTGAAGTATTATTCTACGCGAATCCAGATTTGATTACGCCCCAAAGCAGAAACACCAAGATAACCACGCATATGTAAGCGTTTGCCAGTTGCACTAAGTTTTGCTTTAAGTCCGTAAACTTTGCCAGTATTCGGATCTAAAATTTTACCACCCGTATAATTAAGCCCATCTGTTTGTTTTAAACCCGTTGCAATATCCAGACCGACAATTGGTTTATTGGTATAGGGTGCAGGGCAGTTATCACAAATCTCTTTAGGCGTATAGCCTGGACGTGGTGTAACTTTGATAATCTTTCCTGCATATGTCCCATTTGCTTCTTTTCGTATTTCTACCTGTGCTTTAGGAGCACCTGTCTTATCATCAATTGTTTGCCAAAGACCTGTAATATCTGCCGCAAATGTAGCAGTATTGATCCCCAGTAAGAGCAGAGCTCCAATAAAAATTTTCCCCATAATTAAAAGTCCTTTTAACTTTGAAAGGTCATCTTATTTCGAATTGATATACCGTTCAATGTTTATTTAATCCACTTCTTAATTATGGTGTTCCAAGTGACAACATTAATGTTGGTAACCAAATTGCAGTAAATACGCCATTCAAAGCCATACCAAATGCAGCGTAGCGGCCTGCAACAGGTCCGCGCTGCCAAGCTTGAGCTGTCCCTATGGCATGCGCGGCTAAACCTAAGGCTAAGCCCGATGCTCTTTCATCATGAATATGCTTGAGTAAAAATGGTGAAAAAGCTGCTCCAATAACCCCAGATAAGATAACAATAAGGGTCACCAGCGTTTCAGGAGCATGTAATAACGTTGCGATATTTAAGGCAATGGGGGTAGTTACTGCACGGGTTGCAAATGCAAGGATGGTTGGTTCAGACATGTGTAATAAATATGCTAGTCCCATAGGCAGCGCAACGGCGCTAATACTTGCAAAAAGTAAGATGCCAATGACTGATTTAATTGGAAGATCATCATAACGCATCGCAGCTAAAGGAATGGCTAAGGCCACGGTGACATAACCTAATAGATGACCAAATAAGTCATTCACATAAAGACGGTATTGTTCATAAGGGACTTGTAAAACGGAAAGTAATGCAATCACAATGAACATGCCGAAAACTAAAAGCGGAACTTGTGGAAAACGTCGGTTTAAAGGTTTAGCGCACAAATAACCAATTAATGTGATTAAAAAACCATAGAAAATCGTAAACATTTTATTCTCCTTATAACCAACGTTTTGCCATTTTTGCATAGACCCACAAAGGTATAAGGGTGCTGATTACTAAAACAAAAAGGAATAGTGGAATTTCTTTACCCATATGCACCAACATAATTAAGGAACCAGCACAAACGGGTAAAAAAGCAAATCCACTTTCTTTCATAATTTTATTATTCGTATCAACTATCCGGAGAGGAATTTTTTTGAACTTCCTCCAGATAATCAAAATAATCAGTAAGCTGATTAAGCCGACTAAATTACCTAATTCTGGATGACCAAAAGCACGCATGACGATGACAGAGCCTTCACGAAAACCAATAATGAGTAGTAATGTTGCTACCCATGCTGTCCAGTCTATACTTTTGATCTTATCCATATTTTTTATCTCTAAAAGTTTACTTATCAAGTTTTAACTGATCTGGCCCTTGATTTCAAACTCTTCCAAGGGACGCTTAAATTGATTAGCATGTTCTCCCAAGATTTCGTCTAAGGGTAGTTTTGCTTGGCGTATAAGCTTTTCTAATTTATGTGGTGCAATGCGTACATCAATATGTAATAAGCCCGCATCATCATAGTGTTCAGACTCAATCACATTTAAGGCATAAAGTTGGGTGCGCAATTTGCCATAAGCCGGTTTAAGAATCAGTGAAAAATGTTGAATTTGACCCATCAAACATTCTTGTACTGCTTTTTGAAGTAATTCTAGACCAAGGCCAGCGTGAGCCGAAACGTACACTCGATCAGGTACATGTGGCTCGGCATAAATGATTTTGGCTTCTTCACCGCTCAGATCAATTTTGTTGTAAACCCGAAGTACTGGAGCATCTGCACCAATCTCTTTTAATACGCCTTCAACTGCTTCAATTTGATCAAGCATATCGTGACTATTACTATCAATCACATGCAGTAATAGTGTGGCTTCAAGCGTTTCTTCAAGTGTTGCTTTGAATGATTCAACTAAATCATGCTGTAAGTTTCGTACAAAGCCTACTGTATCTGCTAATACGACAGTACCGATACCATCCCATTCCAAACGGCGTAAAGTTGGGTCGAGTGTTGCAAACAGTTGATCGGCTGCATAGACATCACTATTTGCTAAAATATTAAAGAGAGTCGATTTTCCAGCATTGGTATAACCTACTAGCGACACCGTTGGAATAGCGGCTTTTTGTCTTGCAGCACGCCCTTGTATACGCGTTTGATGTACCTTCTCTAATTTATCTTTTAATTGGGCAATACGAACACGAATGAGGCGACGATCTGTTTCCAGTTGTGTTTCACCAGGACCACGTAAGCCAATACCACCTTTTTGTTGCTCAAAGTCAGCTGACCAGCCGCGAATAAGACGAGTAGATAAATGCTTAAGCTGAGCAAGTTCGACTTGTAATTTACCTTCATGCGTACGGGCACGCAGCGCAAAAATATCTAGAATTAATCCTGTACGGTCAATCACTCGGCATTTTAATATTCTTTCTAAATTTCGTTCTTGAGCAGGTGATAACGCATGATCAAAAATTACGAGACTTGCTTCTAGTTCTTGAACTTGTTCTGCAATTTCTTCGACTTTTCCTGAACCAATAAAAAATTTAGGATTGGGTTTATTTCGCTGAACTTTAATATGTTCAAGGATATCTGCACCAGCAGACTGTGCAAGTAGAGCAAACTCTTCGGCATCCAGATCATCTAATAATTGTACAGAAACACTCACTAAAATTGTGCGTTCACCGCCTTGATGCCGATCAACATATTCCACGTGGCTATAAATCCTGAAATGGGAAAACTTTATTCTAGATGAAACTTAAGCAAAAGGGGAAAGCGTTTATTCTTATCCTTTAGATTAATGAAAAGTAGTTAGAGGTGACTGAATTTATTTTATTTCCCTTTCTCTATCATCAATGCAAGTTTATTCCGAAACGTATAGAATGGCTCGAGATGGGTATAACAATGATTGATCGTTAGTGAAATTTTATGGCTCAAACGCAAAGTATAGTTAATTCAACGTTAAAGAAATTATCAAAAATAGGTTTATACGGAAAAAAAGTCACTTCTGCCACCGCTGCAATTAGTGAAGGTTTTTATTTAGTTTATCGACATGGGCTTTATAAAGATCCTAATAATCCGGTTAATACCCGCTATGTTCAATATTTTTGCCGCCGTTTATGTCAGGTTTTTAACTTAGATGTAGAAGTACACGGAACAATTCCTAGAGAACCTGCTTTATGGGTAAGTAATCATATCTCATGGCTAGATGTTGCTGTTTTAGGTTCAGGGGCTCGTGTTTTCTTTCTTGCCAAAGCAGAAATTGAAAATTGGCCGATTCTTGGAAATCTCGCTAAAGGTGGCGGAACTTTATTTATTAAACGTGGGTCAGGGGATTCCGTTAAAATCCGTGAGCAAATTACCGAATTTTTAAAACAAAATATTCCAGTACTATTTTTTCCTGAAGCAACGACCACAGATGGGCATTCTGTTAAGAAAGTTCATGGTCGTTTACTTGGAGCTGCTATTGAAGCTCAACGTCCAGTACAGGTGTGTTTGATTTGCTATGTAAACCGTGATGGGCAATTAGATACAGTCGCCCCATTCATTGGTGAGATGACCTTTGCCGAACATATTCAGCGTGTACTTGAAATGCCGAAAGTAACAGCCCATTTGTTAACTTTGCCTCCGATTTCAGTGGAAGGACACGATGTCAAAAGTTTAACGCGAGAAGTTCAAGAAAAAATGGTAGAAGGTCTGGCTCAACTACATCAAAAGGTACTTAAGCCAAAAAATTAATTACATAAACCCTTCAAGTGGCAGCCATGAAAGAAACTTCATGCCTGCTTTTTGCCACCACTTCATCTCAGGTTCTTGTTTATAAATTAAAGGACCATTTGGAGTTTGTTGCTGCCAATAAATATGGTTGTTAGCGTCGAGCTTTAATTTATAAGCATATTTATTTAGATTTTCATCCATTGTATGGTGAATGGTCTTAGCCAATGATGGGCTATCTAAGATCACGCCAATTTCAGTATTTAAATAAGCCGAACGTGGATCAAAGTTAAATGAACCAATAAAAACCTGTTCATCTAATGCCATCAGTTTAGTATGCAAACTTGAACGGCTTAATCCTTTCATATTCACTTTAGCTTTAGTCGCAAGCTCATCTGTATTTTTATTTAAATCTCTTTTATCTGGCGTAGGTAAAAACTCATAAAGTTGTACGCCGTTTTTAAGAAGTTCTTTACGGTACTTTCCATAAAATGCATGCACAACCCCAACGTCATTCGCTTTAAACGAATTAGTTAAAACTCGAACCTCAACGCCTTCTTTAGCAAGCGTACTTAAAATCTTGGCGCCTTGTTTTTCAGGAATAAAATAAGCTGAGATTAAATCAACATTACTTTCTGGTTTTTCTAGGTGGTTGATTAACTGGAAATTTAAGTGTTCTTCTTTTTTAGCTTTCGATTTGATTTTATCGGGTGAGTCTTTTACGACTTCTGCTTTGACCCAGTCGAATTGAATATTGCGATTTAACCATTCATCAAATGCATGTGATTTTGCGGTTAAGTTTAGAAAGTTTTGAACTGTTGCCTGTTGATAGTGCGCTTCGAGTTGCTCTTTTAATCCTTCATAGCGTAGACGATGTTGCTCTGGACTTACGATACTTTGAACTGAATATGCATATTCATGATTCCAGTAATCATCAAATGAATTCACAATATCATCAACAGCAGCGCCCACTAACATCACATCGACATCAGAAAACTGATAGCTATCGCTTACATTGTAATATTGATTTGTCATGTTACGTCCGCCAATAAGAGCAACCTCATTGTCGGCAATAAAACTTTTGTTATGCATACGACGATTGATACGTTTTAAATCAAGCACCATGTCCATCGCACGATATTTACGAAAACGGTAAGGGTTAAAAAGTTTAACTTCAATATTTTTATGCTGAGAAAGGGCAAGCAAAATCCCTTCTATTTTTTTTGCATTATTATCATCAATAAGAAGTCGGACTTTTACCCCACGATCAGCTGCTCGAATAATTGCGTGCAAAGCTAAAGCACCAACTTTGTCATTATCCCAAATATAATATTGTAAATCTAAAGTCTTTTCGGCTTTATCAATTAATCTTAGGCGGGCTGCTAGAGCTTCCAATGGATCATTTAAGACATGGTAACCCGTTAACTTTGGATTTTGCTGACGTAAGGGAGTAATAATTTTGGCAAGTGAGGTCTGAGAGGTATCAATATCTTTTGCATATTGTACTGGCTCAATACGATGTTTTGGCAGAGTACTACATCCTGTCAAACCCACAGCAAAACTAGAACATAGGACTATAGAGGCTTTTATCAAAAAGCCTTTAGCTTGTTGATTCGTTTGAAGCTGTTTGGAAGGAAAGGATTGTGCCATAATCAGTACATACGATAACGTGAGCTAGAGTATAATTCGTGCATATTGAAAGATAAATATTGAATTTGATTACTAGCAATCAATATAAGATAAGTCGAGAGTCGTAATGTGGAATCCAAATTCAATTATTTTTTGTTTTTACTTTATTTTTTCAATACTTGCTTTATGGGGAATTTCTGAGGCTTGGATTCATCAATCTCGGACCGAGACCATTCATCCATTTAAAGCTTTTGTCCATTTACTCGCATTTTACCTCTCTTATCTACTTATTCCGCTCTGGTTCTTTAATTTATACGCTGCTTGGATTGGTTACTACTCAATTCATCAAGGGATTTTTATCTTTTTCTTAAGTGGTGTTCTAATTTACGCGCGATTTATTGAACCTCATCTAGTACGGGTCGATACTCATCAGTATCGGTTAAATCCAGATCGTAGTTTTAATAAACCTGTAAAAGTCGCTTTGATTGCAGATTTACATATTGGTTTATTTTCAGGGCATGAACGCCAGCTCAAAACCATAGTTAGAAAATTAAATGAACAGCAACCTGATTTAGTTGTCGTAGCAGGGGACTGGACTTATGAACCAGAAGATAGACTGATTCAAGAATTGAGTGTTTTAAAAGAAATTCAGGCGCCTGTATATTCAGTTCCTGGAAACCATGATGAGCAATATCCTGGCCCACCGATTCAACAATTATTAAAAGATGCCTTGTTTTATAATGAAGTTGTCGATATTGAAGGCAAAATAGTTGATTTTGAAGAATTCCGTTTGATTGGTATTGGTGATCTCTGGGCCGGAAAAACAGATATGCGTTCTATGCCAGATTTACCCCAAGACAAGCCTTGGCTGATCCTTTCTCATAATCCGGATACGGTAGATATGGTGCCAAAATTACCGAATCGTCCTTTAATGTTATCGGGGCATACACATGGAGGGCAGGTGGAGCTTCCATGGCTGACTAACTATATTATGAAAAAAGTATCAATTTTAGGCCACAAACGTGGTTTTTACTCTCACGAGCATGCAGATGTCTTTGTTACCGTCGGCACGGGAATGGTCGGAATTCCTTTGCGTTTTAGAGTTCCACCAACCATTGATATTATTGAGTTAGTTTAAAATAAAAAAGCCAATCACAAAGGATTGGCTTTTTTTATAAATCAAAATTATGGAATAACAATAATTGCTACACGTCGGTTAATCGCACGATTTTCATTGGTTGTATTTGGAACATAGGGCTGGGTTGAACCACGACCAATCACGTAGATATTTTCTTTTTTAAATCCACGAGCTAAGAAAAGGTTTGCTACACTTTGTGCGCGCTCTTCAGATAGCTTCTGATTATATGTAGCATCACCCACATCATCAGTGTGACCAACAATTTTCAATTTATTCAGATCATACTTATTCAATTGATTTGCTAGACGCACTAATTCAGCTTCATGGCTTTGTTTTAACTCTGCATCATTAAAATCAAATAACAAACGTTCTGGTAAACCTAAAGTCCATCCTTCATCAGTAAGAACAAAACCTTCTTTCTTGAGCAGTTTTACTTGACGATACTTTAATGGACCAAAACTCAGGCACCCTGCAAGAGTAATGCATAGCAATGCAATAAAGGAGAGTTTTAAAGATCTTGTATTCATAGATTAGCCTAAATTTAATTTTCAGGTTTATAAATAAACCAGTGTTCATCCGAATTTTTAGCCTTATACATTGCCTGATCTGCTTGCATAATGAAATCTTCGGGGCTAGATGCAAATTGTGATAAAGCAATACCTACACTAAAACTGAAGTAAATGGTTTGACCATTCAGATGTAAAGGTTCTTTACAGCTTTCGAGTAAATTTTCAGCAATAGATATTAAATGATCAGCATGACTAATGGAATGCAAAATGACTGCAAATTCGTCGCCACCTAAACGCGCGATAAAATCTTGATGACGTAAACGGGTTTGCAAACGATTCGCCATTTCTTTTAAAACTTCATCTCCAGCTAAATGACCAAACTGGTCATTAATTGATTTGAAGTTATTGTTATCTATAAACAATAAAGCAGATTTATTATCAAATCCCTTATCTTCAAACATATCTAAAAGAATTTGATAAAAATAATGTCTATTCGGTAATAAGGTGAGCTGATCGTGATGAGCCTGAAATGACAATTTACGATTTTCTTTTTGTAATTGATTGTCCCATATCTGAATTTCTTCAAGTAACTCATTAAAAACGGTATTTAAATCTTGAAATTCTTTAATGCGATTATAAGGGAAGCGAAGATTATAAGCTTTTTGCTCACTTACAATTTGAGCAATATTGGTCAGCGGATAGATAGCTTGCATAATTTGACGATAAGTTAGGTTTACTGACCACCACAAAGCGCAAACAATAAACAACATCGCAATTGCAAGCCCCACCATAATCATTTTGAGGAACTGCAATATTTTTTCAGAACTACCAAAAAGCGTGAGTTCACCTACATTTTGTTCATGATGATAAATTGTAAGATGAACAGGTTCATTTAAAAACCAATGATCAAACCATCCTTCTAAAATTGAAGTTTGACTTGATAATTTAAAACTCTGTGCAATTAAATGATGTTCTGAATCATAAATATGAATAGTACGAATTGAATGATCATTCGTATATTCATTCAAAATTTGCTCGATTGTAATCTTATCGTTAAATACCACTGCGGGCTGAATACGCTCTAGCAGAGTATGGCTCAGCAATTGCAAATTTTGTTTGGCGTAAGTTTCCATTGTAAAAACAGAAATTGATACAAACGTAAAAGAGCAAATAAAAAACGTAATAGCAAAAATAGTAAATTGAGATTTTCTAAATAATGCATGCAGTGAAGTGGACTGATACAACTTTGATATCATGATCCTTACTCCGCATTCTTAGCCAAGAGCAATACTCTCGGATCAATATGAACTTTGGAGTGGCTTAAAGCATCTAAGTTAACTTTAAAGGTAGTGTAATTATTTTGATTATATAAACAAAAGATACTTCCTATTTCACAGTCTGAATTGTTAATGCTTAAAGAAAGTAAAGAGCGATAAGGATAATTCTGAATAAGGCTTTGTTGTTGCTGTGGAGGAGTAGTAGAAAAATAAACAGCCTGACAATGTGACCGGGCAAAATCTTTCGCGTTTACAGTTTGAACACGATAATTATAAGACAATTGCTGGATATAAGATTGAAAGGTAGATGTAATGGAGGGATTATCAATAACACAAAGAGTAGGAGTATTTATATTCTCCCACTTACTGTAGCTTAGAATAGATAAAGTAAGCACATAGAAGTTATGCTTCGAATTGGCATAACAAGGCCCACTCGTAGCAAACACTACAAGTATGCAAACAAATACTTTTTTAGCGAACTGCCACATGGTGAGTTAATGCCAAACTATTGCACGAATAATCTATTCTACATGAAGTTGATAAAGTAAAAAAAGTTTAATATCTCATCTAAAGTTGACTAAAAAGGCTAAAAAACGCTCATACGATAATGTTTGTTTAAAAAAGGGGTTGCAAAGGGATTGGGATGGTCTATA
>NZ_JAOTNV010000002.1:48926-49166 GCF_025630795.1 Acinetobacter sp. AYS6 | reverse complement strand
ATCTGCATCACCGCCGATGGATGTGCATTATAGAGGATTAAGATCCCTTTGCAAGGGGTATTTCAGCCTTTTTCTATTGAGTGCCGTTTTTTTCTACTATTTTGCGAAAAAAGTGATATATATGGCTTTTTTTTAGGCATTTTCACCACTTTTATTAATTTTTATTTTGGGAAAATACAGTTCATCTTAGATTTTTGATGTCTTCTTATATAGTTGTTATAGGCATATATAGCTTTCTTG
>NZ_JAOTNV010000002.1:0-48826 GCF_025630795.1 Acinetobacter sp. AYS6 | reverse complement strand
ATTCCAAAGATTCCAAAGATTCCAAAGATTCCAAAGATTCCAAAGATTCCAAAGATTCCAAAGACATATTAGAGCAAATGCTCTACTCTCAAACTATATTTCTCTCTATCTTGTTATTTGCTGTGATTACTTTTAATTATTACTGATTTATAGATAGTTCCACGTGGAACATTGAATTGTTTTTTTGATCCTTAAATAAAAAAAAGCAGGATTACTCCTGCTTTTTATCACTACACAACTTTACTTAGTCAGTGAACGTTACACGAGCAATTGCTTTTTTACCTGACTGAATAATGAAAGTTCCGTTGTCTTTTACAGAGAAACTTGCATCAATAACATTCCAATCAACTTTTACTGCACCGCGCGCTACAGCATCTTTTGCCGCAGCTGCATTTGGATTTAGACCTGCTACACGTAGAATTGTGGCAATAAAGATTTCTCCACCAAATTCACCACGTGAAATCGTTACTTCTGGGGTGTCTTCTGGTACTTCACCTTCTGTAATAACGTTACCAGCACTTTTATGTGCATTAGCGGCAGCTTCTGCATCATGGAAACGCTCAACGAGCTCCAGCGCAAGAATACGTTTTACTTCTTGTGGATTACGACCAGCAGCAATTTCATCTAATAAAGTTTTGATCTCATCTAGAGATTTAAAACTTAATAAATCGAAATATCGTTCAATTAGCGAGTCTGGCATTGATAAAACTTTTTGGTACATTGCCCCTGGTGTATCAAATACACCAATATAGTTACCTAAAGATTTAGACATTTTATTTACGCCATCTAAACCTTCTAGAATCGGAACAGTGATACACACTTGAGATTCTTGACCATAACGACTTTGTAAAGTACGTCCCATAAGTAAGTTAAAGGTCTGGTCTGTACCGCCTAACTCTACGTCAGCTTCAAGTGCAATTGAGTCATAACCTTGAACTAAAGGATATAAAAACTCATGGATTGCAATCGGCTGATGGTTGCTATAACGCTTTGTAAAGTCATCACGCTCTAACATACGAGATACGGTTTGCTGACTTGCTAACTGAATGAGGTCAGCAGCAGATTTTTGATTAAACCATTCTGAGTTAAAACGTACTTTTGTTTTATTCGGATCTAATATTTTGAAAACTTGTTCTTGATAAGTTTTAGCGTTCGCCTCTACTTGTTCACGTGACAACGGCGGACGAGTTGCGCTTTTACCAGTTGGGTCACCGATCATCGCGGTATAGTCACCAATCAAGAAGGTAACTTCATGGCCCAAATCTTGGAAAGTTTTTAGTTTATTAATAAGAACCGTATGTCCTAAATGTAAATCTGGCGCAGTAGGGTCAAAACCAGCTTTAATTTTAAGAGGACGATTCTCTTTGAGCTTTTTCAGTAAATCTTCTTCTGAAATAATTTCGTGCGTGCCTCGTTGGATGAGGGCAAGCTGTTCTTCGGCGGGCAAGAAATTTGACATCACAAAACCTAAACACATCAGTTATTCAATTTGTGCGATATACTAACATTTTTTCAGCGTCTTGCAGGGGAAGTTGCATATGAGCGCAATCTATATCGGCGTAATGACTGGCACTAGTATGGATGGTGTGGATATTGTTGCGGCTTCATTTGAGCCACTACAGCTTCATGCCACTCTTACGGTTCCATTCGAACCCGAATTACGTGATGAGCTTATGGCATTAACTTTACCTGATGACAATGAAATTGACCGCATGGGTAAAGCTGATGTTGCTCTAGCCAAAATGATTGGTCATGGGATTAATACTCTCATTGAAAAAAACCAGTTAGATCGTAGTCAAATTAAAGCAATTGGGTCGCATGGACAAACCATTCGTCACCGTCCAGAACATGGATTTACACTACAAATTGGCGATCCCAACATCATTACTGAAATCACTCAGATTCCGGTTGTTTCAGATTTCCGTCGTAGAGATATGGCAGCAGGCGGTCAAGGCGCACCATTGGTTCCAGCTTTCCATCAAGCACTATTTCAACATCCAAGTATTCATCGTGTGATTTTGAATTTGGGTGGTATTGCTAATGTGAGTATGTTGCCTGCCAATAATGCTGACGGCGTATTTGGTTTTGACACAGGTCCTGCAAATATTTTGATGGATGCTTGGTGTCATCGCCATACAGGTCATCCATATGATGAAAATGGTGATTGGGCTGCTTACGGTCATCCTATTCGTTCGTTACTCGACCGTCTTCATGCTCATGAATATTTTTCTAAAGAACCTCCTAAGAGCACAGGACGTGAAGATTTCAATATTGACTGGTTAGATGACCAGTTAATCGATTGGCGAAATGATTTAACTTATGATGAGTTAGAAGATACCCCTGAAAACATCCAAGCTACCCTACTAAAGCTTACTGTGCGTGCCATTCAAAAAGCGATTTATCGCTCTGAGATGGAAACAGGTGAAGTGTATGTATGTGGTGGTGGTGCTTATAACTCTTATTTATTAGAACAATTACGCTGGCGTCTTCGTAAGCACAATTGGTCTGTTCAACCTACAGACGTCTTAGGGCTCTCCCCTACTTGGGTCGAAGCTACAGCTTTTGCTTGGTTAGCAATGCGTTTTGTAAATGGTTTAAGTGGTAATTTGCCAGCGGTAACAGGTGCATCGGATTTCAGAATTCTAGGCACGATCACGGCGGTATAAAACTATTTATTTATTGATTGATTGGCCAGATTCGACCTCATAGCACATTTACTGACCCGAAATGCTGTTATTTAAATGAGCATAAAAACTCATGATAAATGCCGACAAAAATAATTTAAGGCATGTTTGTATGGATCTGACTAAACGTATTCATCAATACACACGTGGGGCTTGGACATTCGATGTGATTGATTCAGGCCCTCTAGATGGTCCACTCGTTGTTTTATTGCATGGTTTTCCAGAAACTGCTCATAGTTGGGAGCAAACCTCTGAATTATTGCATCAGCATCAATTTAGAACGCTTGCGATTCATCAACGTGGTTATAGTTTAAATGCTAGGCCTCAAAGCCGCTTTCAATATTCACTGAGTGAACTTGTAGAAGATGTGGCGAGTTTCATTGAGCAGCTTGGGCAGCCAGTTTATTTAATTGGGCACGATTGGGGCTCGGCAATCGCTTCGGGCGTTGCTATGAAGTATCCACAATATATTCAACATCTCACTTTAGTTTCTGTGCCCCATCAAGCTGCTTTTTTAAAAGCCTGCTTAAGCAGCAGACAACTTTTTAAATCTTATTATTTTGCAATTTTTCAGCTACCGATTCTGCCCGAACTTTTATTTAAAAAGATACCTAAATTGGGCCGTAAGTTTCTTAAGTCATCAGGTATGACCGAAGAGCAAATTGCGATATTCGAGGCGGAGTTTATAGAAGAAAATAGATTATCTACGGCGTTGAATTGGTATCGTGGCTTTTTTTGGGACAAGCCTCAAAATCCGTTTAAAGCAATAGATGTTCCTACTCTTTTTATTTGGGGTAAACATGATATTGCCGTTACAGAAAAAAGTGCCGAGCTAAACTCAGATTATTTTAAAAATAGGTATGAGGCAGTTTTTATGGATGCGTCACATTGGATTCCATATCAGAATGCGCCTGAACTGGTGCAATACTTTTTAGAATCTGTTCGTCAAAAATAATAATCTGATCAATAAAAAAACCTCTCGTCATGGAGAGGTTTTTTAAATTTTAAAATTCTTTTAAATCGAGAATGAAGAACCACAACCACATGTTGTTGTTGCATTCGGGTTTTGGATAATAAAACGCGACCCTTCAAGGCCTTCTACATAGTCAACCACTGAGCCAATTAAATATTGATAGCTAAGTGAATCCACAAGCATTTTTACATCGCCATTTACGAATTCTGCATCATCTTCATTTACGCTTTCAGCAAAATTAAAGCCATACGAAAACCCTGAACAGCCGCCTCCCGTTACATATACACGTAACATGAGATCGTCATTCCCTTCACTATCACGGAGTTGGCGTACCTTATTGGCAGCATTATCTGTCAAAACTAGAGCTTGGGCATTCATGATGATTGTTCCTCGGATTTTGCTGTGCCTTTCAAAATAAAAAAGACCCTATATTGAGTATAGCATAATCAATATAGGGTCTGTCTTCGAAGTTTAAAGCCAATCTTGAGTATTTTTATCAAGATTATTTGTAATTCTCGTCTTGTAAGCCACATTCGAAGTTTTTAGCATCTTGTTTACAACGGAACTGCCATAGTAGTTTCATCATGCGTTTATCATACACACCGCGTTGTGTAAGGTTAATTCGTGATTCACGCATGAGCTTTTGGTAACCCGGCTTATCGGCTGCTGGGACATCCATCCAGTATTTTTGTGGAATATCAGCTTTCATCTTACCCAAGATGGTAAAAGCACGTGGTAACTGACCTGAAACCCATTCTCTAGATTTCTGACCAAAACCAGCTGGGAACTTATCAGGACGGATAATAATATTTCCGGTGACCTGTAAGATCGGATAGTTCACGATCGCACCTTTTGTTCCTAAACCTTTTTGTAACTCTAAAGGTTTAAATGCTGCTGCTGGCGCACCGATAATATCAACCTGATGGTTATTAAATTTCGCGCCGAAATTTGTTACGTCAGCACTAACAGCCTGTGCCCCGACCTGCTGAACCATAATTTTTTGTGCTTCATCATAGTCAAGAACAGCAATTTTCTTACCTGCGGCTTTCGCTACTGTATTGATGCTGCGATCGTTTACTAAAAGGTAAGCATCACCAACCGGAATAACACCGACAACCTCATAGCGACCATTAACCATATATTTACTAAAAGTCGGACTCGCTAAACCTTGCATCACTTTTACAGCAAGCTTGAGATCAGGGATGGCTCCGATTGCGTCTAATGACCCTGTGAATGAGTTAAATTGACGGCCACGCATTCCTGACACACTAATCCCATCACATTTGCCTGCTTTAAAATCTTCAGCAATCACAGCTTCATTTTGGTTTACTTTAAGTTCGATATCAGCTCCCCAGTTTTTAGCAGCAAGTTGATAATCCTTCATCAGCGCATAAACATCGCCATTTTTACCAACGAAGTCAAAAACACATACTGTCTGTTTAGCCTGAGCTGCAAAAGAAACTGTAGTAAGTCCCATCGCAAGTAATAGCATTTTGGAAAATTGCATATTCTTTTTCCTTTCCTTGTGGAGTTTTTGTTTTTCGATACCAAGAAATTTCACACCGATATGGTATGAATCGGATAGGCCTCATATAAAAATCATGTTGGAATATTTGTACAGACCCTATTTGCTTTTATGATTTTATTTCCATGAAAAATAGATAGTGATTAACCTACCTATTAGCAATTATTTTAATCACTCAAGTCCTTGATCCATTTTTATACCTTCATGTTTCCTTATGAAGTTTTTATCTAAATTTAGCTTAACGTCTTTCTAACTAACCACAATGGCAGAATTGACAGGACATAGAAAACAAAAAGCCTAGAACTCAGTCTAGGCTTCTTGAAAGAAATTGGGATTATTCACCAGGCATTGAACATTCAAAGTTAGCCTTGTCTACAGAACAACGTGCTTTTTTGAGTACAGACATCATTCCTGCATCGTAAACACCACGTTTAGTTAAGTCCATACGGCCATCACGCAACATTTTTTGATACTTAAGTTTATCTTCTGCACTTAAGTTCATTTTGTATTTGCCAGGAATTTGCGCTTCTAAACGGTTGATCATTGCAAAGCTCTTCGGTAACTGTTTAACAAACCAGTCACGAGATTTTTGTCCAAAACCAGCTGGGAATTTATCAGAACGTAATACTAGATCTGCTGTAACGTGTAGAACAGGGAAGTTCCACATTACACCGTTTGCACCTAAACCTTTATTTAACTCTAATGGTTTGTAAGCATAAGCAGGCGCACCTACCATATCTACCTGACCATTGTTAAATTTCGCAGCAAAGTTTGAAATATCAGAAAGAACTGCTTGAGCACCTACGCGTTGCACCATAATTTTTTGTGCATCGTCATAGCCAAGTACGGCGAATTTTTTACCCGCAGCTTTTTCAACAGAATTGATGTTTTTGTCACGTACGAAAATGAATGCTGAACCTAGCGGAGAAATACCAGCAACTTCGTATTTTTTACCACCCATATTAGTGGTCATTTTTGCTGCATTACGCGCATCTAATACATAAGTAATTGCACGTTGAGCGATTTGGTTATTTGGAACACCACCGAGTGAGTCGATAGATCCTGCGAATTTGTTATATTGGCGTGCACGCATTGCTGTCATTGCTACAGCATCACATTTGCCTGCTTTAAAATCATTATCAGCAACAGCCTCGTCCTGACGAGGAACTAAGTTAATTTCAGTACCCCAGCCTTTTGCAGCTAGAGCCCATTCTTCCATCATTTTATATGAGTCGCCTGCTTTTCCTAAGAGGTCGAATACACATACGGTACTCGCTGCTTGCGCTGAAGCAGAAAAACCAACAACAGAAGCGGCAGCCATAGCAAGTACGATTTTTTTCATTTTCTTCATCCTTCCACGGAACAGATTTTTTGTTTGAAGTTTCCTTTCAAAGACAGATATTAATCATGTTTTTTAGAAAAAAATAGAGCTTTTACTCAAATATTTTTATCTAATTGAACCATTGTTTGTTCAATTTAAATTATTTATTAGTAGTAAAAATCACTAAGTTTCCGTAAGTTACTTTTTATATTCACAATTTTCATACCCATATTCAGCTTTGAAATATATGTAGCGTTTTTGTGTTTAAAAAATCAACTACTCTCCATTCAGGGTACATTCAAAATTTGTCCGTTCCACTGTACAGCGAGCACGCTTAAGCACACTCATCATGGTTGCATCGTATACCCCTTGTTTTGTTAAGCTGAGGCGACCTTCACGTAGAATTTTTTGATATTTAGTTTTATCTTCTGCTGAAAAATTCATTTTAATTTTTGAGGGTACACCTATTTCTAGTCGTTTTACCATGGCAAAGTTCTGAGGTATTTGTTGTATAAACCAATCACGTGACTTTATTCCAAAATCGACTGGGAACTTATCACTTCGAGTAATTAAATCACCCGTAACGTTCACCACCGGAAAAGTAAACATAGCCCCATTCGTTCCAACACCTTTGCCAATCTCTAGTGGTTTATAGGCATAAGCCGGTGCAGCAATTGCATCGACTTGACCACTATTAAACTTTTTTACAAAATCGGTAATTTCAGAAGGAATAGGTTTTGCGCCAATACTTTCAATCATAATTTTTTGTGCTGCATCATATTGCAAAATAGCAAATTTAGTCCCACGCACTTTTTCAATTGAGTTCAGGTTCTTATCTTTCACAAATAAATAGGCTAAACCAATCTGGACAATACCGACGACCTCATAATTTGTTCCATTCTGCGTAGTTACCATACGATTTTTATTGCGTTTATCAAGAACGTAGCTAATTGCTTTTTGGGCAATCGCATTACTGGTTACCCCACCAATCGCATCAATCGAACCTGCAAATTTATTATAATTTCGCGTCCGCATAGAGGTCATATAAGCGGCATCACATTTACCTTCGCGCAGTCTACGGTCAACCAAACCTTCATCTTGAAATGGAATTAAGGTGATATCTGCTTGCCATTCTTTCGCTGCGAGAGCCCACTCTTCCATCATTTTATAGGATTCACCTGACTTTCCTAATAAATCAAACACACAAACATTTTGTCCCGCTTGCGCTGTTCCCATAACACAGCAAAATACTGTGCCAATTATCCCCAATCCTTTTTTCATTTGACTTTCCTTAGTCTATTTCTATTAGTAGCTCATTTATCAACCAAATCTTAAACTGCTTTTATTTTAGTCATATTTTTTTAAATGTGTTCTATCTTGTTCAATATTTTGAAAATTTCGGATGAATAGCTGAGTCTAGAGTTTTTCTATTTCTACAATTATTGACTGTGACTCACTAAAATCCGGAATGTTTTGTTTTCATCGGCAGTTGTCTTTAAAATACAGCATCCCTAACTCACCTCGATACAATAAGATGATTCAATTTGACCAAGTTTCTTTACGCCGCGGTGGACGTATTTTATTTCAAAAAGCGTCTATGCAATTACACCCAGGTTGGAAGATTGGTCTAACTGGTGTAAATGGTGCAGGTAAATCGACGTTATTTGCTGCATTACTTGGGAGTTTAGGTGCCGATGAAGGTTCACTTACTCGTCCTTCAGGCTGGACCGTAGCGCATATGGCGCAAGAAATAAAAGCCTTAGATATGCCTGCAATTGATTTTGTTCTTTCAGGTGATGAAGAGTTTTGGGATATTCAAAATAAGCTTGCTCAACCAGATCAACTGAGTGACTTTGAATTGGCTAAATTGCATGGCCGATTTGATGAAATTCATGGTTATTCAGCGCCCTCTAAAGCTGCGCAGCTCATGGCTGGTCTTGGTTTTCTAGAAAATCAATTACGTTTGAACGTTGAGAGTTTCTCAGGTGGATGGCGGATGCGTTTAAATTTGGCGCGTACCCTCATGAGCCGTTCAGATTTATTATTACTAGATGAACCAACAAACCACTTAGACTTAGATGCAATTCTGTGGTTAGAAGATTGGCTTAAAGCCTATGAAGGTACACTCATCCTCATTTCGCATGACCGTGACTTTTTAGATGCGATTACAGATCATATTCTTCATATTGAAAATCAGGAACTCACGCTTTACACCGGAAACTACTCTACATTTGAAACTACGCGTAGTGAACGTCTTGCCCAACAACAACAAGCTTTTGAGAAACAAGAAGAAACACGTGCTCATCTACAAAAGTTTATTGACCGTTTTAAAGCAAAAGCGACTAAAGCTCGTCAGGCACAAAGTCGTATTAAACAACTTGAGCGCATGCAGCAACTTGCGCCCGCTCATGTAGATACGCCGTTTACCTTTAGTTTCCGTGAACCGACCAAAATGAGTTCTCCTTTGCTGACTTTAGACAATGCCAGCATTGGTTATGGTGATAAACAAATTGCCGAAAAAATTAGATTACAAATTACACCAACTTCACGTATTGGTTTACTTGGTATGAACGGCGCGGGTAAATCGACCTTAATTAAGAGCTTAGTAGGTGATTTACCGCTCTTAGCGGGTGAACGAAAGGCGTCAGAATTACTTAATATTGGTTACTTTGCCCAGCACCAAATGGATGCTTTAGATGGCCATGCTACTCCAATGTTACAAATTGCCCGTTTAGCAGACAAAAAAATTAGTGAAGCCACCTTACGTTCTTTTTTAGGTAGTTTTGGCTTTAGTGGTGAACGCATGGATACGCCATGTGAAACCTTTTCTGGTGGAGAGCGCGCTCGTTTAGCCCTCGCACTGATTGTATGGCAGCGTCCAAATGTTTTAATTCTGGACGAACCGACGAACCATTTAGATCTTGATATGCGTCATGCATTGAGCATGGCATTACAAGACTTTGAAGGTGCTGTTGTACTGGTTTCCCACGAACGTCAACTCATTGCAAGTGTTTGTGACGAGCTTCTTTTAGTGCACGGCGGTAAATGTACCGAGTTTGAAGGCGATTTACAGGATTATGCAAAATGGCTCCGTGAAGCACGTCAGCAACTCATCAATGCTCAAACTGCTGTGGCGCAGAATAATTCGTCCTCTACCACTGCCGCCCCAGCTAAAGTTGACAAAGAAGCGCAGCGTAAAGAAGCAGCTCGCCGTCGTGAACAAACTCGACCTATTCGTAAAAATATCGAAAAAGTTGAATCTCAAATTGAGAAACTTCAACCACAGCTTGTCAAAATTGAAGAATCTTTAGCAGATACGTCTTTATATGATGCGGCACGTAAGGATGATCTACTCAAACTTATGAATGAACAAACTGAGTTAAAGGCTAAACTTGAGCAATATGAAGAGCAGCTTTTAGAACTCATGATGGAATTAGAAGAGATGGAAACTTCTTTTGATTAATCTATTTTCCAAAATAAAAAAGCCGATTTCTTAATCGGCTTTTTTATTAATTAATACGGGGTATAAAAAGCCCCTAATTCATTTAAATTGGTATTGATAGGTAAAGGCCAAACATTACTGGATAAACTATCCGCAATGTATAGATCATAACCGCCACGGCTTCCTGTCTGCCCTGCAAGAGATACCACCATATAACGTTGGTCTAAAGGCGCTGGGTCTGAAGTGTCGACGGTAGTACTGTTAAATGGCAAACGTGTGGTTTGTTTATTAACCATATCATAAGAATAAATCTGATCGTGGGCATTTGTTGAGCTATACCAACGCACATATAAGAACCGGCTGCCTTGCCACCATACTGGATAATATGAAGCAATATTGGTCAGCTGTGTATCATAGGCGCCCGACTGATCAATACTAAAAATTCTAGAATTATTCCCAGCACCTTTCGCATATAAAATTTGAGTGGTATTCACCATCGGATAAGGCATTGACTCCTCAATATCCCAACCATTTTGAGTAACCGAAGTAATCGTACGATCCGTCATTTTGACGATTTTTAAATCGCCATTTTGTTTAAAAATAATACGCTGGTTATCTATGAATTTAGGATCTTCATCACGTTTATTATTCCCCTGAGTTAAGTTAATGGGTAACTCACTACTTTCCACTTTCCAAGCATATACATCCCATGCATCTCCATAGTGTTGCCCAGAAGCTACCCCCATGAACGTTAACCATTTTCCATCTGGAGAAAAATGACCATTCATCATATGGTCGATTTTCCAATTTGCACCCAGTAATGTGGTCTGTTGCGTTGTGAAGTTATAAAGATAAAGCTTACTGTCCCATGCGTCATAATCACTATAACGATGAAATACTAATTTTCCATAAAAAGTTGGGGCTGTAGCAGCATGCAGTTGAAATAAACAATTGAAAAACATGATCCCAATGCATAAGAGTTTTTGTATTTTTTTCAAAATTATATTCTCTTGATATAAATAGAAATTATCATTTGAATGACAGTTTAAAAGTTCGTTTCTTATAAAAGAAAAGGCTTTGTCTTAAATTAGAACAAAGCCTTTTCTTCAATCATCATAAAAAGAATTATCTAAATTTTTTATGATTTTCATTTCGAATTTTGACTAAATTCATTGCTTCAGTTTTTGCTTGATCTAACTGTCCTTGCTCAACTAATGCAGTTACTTTATCAATCTCGGCAACAAGCTGATCTAAACCAGCTTGGTACTCTTTTACCTGTACATTTCCTGAAGGTAAACCTTCAAGTTTATGCGGCAAATATTGCTTAGAAGAAACTGCCGCTTCACGCATTACAACAAGCTGTTGTTTCGCATTAGCAGCATCTTTCGCTTCAGCAAATGCTTTAGTGCTCTTAGCTAAAGTTTTCATATTTGTTTCTAGGTCTGCTGCCCAAACAGCAGAACTTCCTAAAAACGCACATGAAATTAATAGACTCGCTAATAATTTCTGACCCATCATCTTCTCTCCCTAGACTGATTTAGAATCGTGTTATGAATTAAGCATCAATATCTGCATTTAAAGCATTCTCTTCAATGAATGCACGACGTGGTTCAACGTCATCACCCATTAAGCAAGAGAACATACGATCTGCTTCAATCGCATCATCAATGGTCACCTGCAACATATTACGGTTGTCAGGGTCCATTGTCGTTTCCCAAAGCTGTTCAGCGTTCATCTCACCAAGACCTTTATAGCGCTGGATCATCATACCGCGGCGCGAATCTTGCAAAATGTGCTGCCAAACTTGATGGAAGTTAGCCACTTGAATACGACGGTCGCCTTTTTGTAAATAAGCGCCCTCTTCAATTAAGCTGAACCAACTCTTCGAGTTTTTCAATAAACGAGCATATTCCGCTGAATTCAATAAACCAGCATCAAGCAAATAGGCATGCGGCAAGTTATGAACATATACGGTAATACGTGGCCAATAATGTGCAGATTTTTCACCCTGAGCATTTTCACGTTCAAATGACTCTAGGGTAATTTCCGGACGTAAACTTGGCTGCAATCTAGTGACTGTTTCACGAACCTGATCAGCCCATTGCTGTACATAAGCCTGATCATGATTTTGATCGGCTTTGAAAGCTTCTACTTCCAGTAAAGCATCTAGTAAGCTAGCTGGATAACGTAAGGTTAAACGCTGCAAGCTCTTTTGTGAAACTTGATAATCCTTGATCACTTTTGCCAGTGCTTCGCCAGTAATTGCAGGAGCATCAGCGCTAATATGTAACGACAGCTCATCAATCGCATTTGAAATCAGATAAGTTTCCAATGCATCATTATCTTTGATGTATTGTTCCTGCTTACCTTTTTTCAATTTGTATAAAGGTGGCTGAGCAATATAGATATGCCCACGCTCAACCAATTCTGGCATTTGACGGAAGAAGAACGTTAATAACAAGGTTCGAATGTGCGAACCATCAACGTCGGCATCGGTCATGATAATGATTTTATGATAGCGTAGTTTGTCAGGATTATATTCTTCACGACCAATACCACAGCCGAGAGCAGTAATTAAAGTACCGACTTCCTGACTAGAAATCATTTTGTCAAAGCGCGCACGTTCAACGTTCAGGATTTTACCTTTCAACGGTAAAATAGCCTGCATTTTACGGTTACGGCCTTGCTTAGCACTACCACCCGCAGAGTCACCCTCGACAAGATATAATTCAGAAAGTGCAGGATCTTTTTCCTGACAATCTGCTAATTTACCTGGTAAACCAGCGATATCAAGTGCGCTCTTACGACGTGTCATTTCACGCGCTTTACGTGCAGCATCACGTGCACGTGCAGCATCAATAATCTTACCGGCAATTGACTTTGCAGCTTGTGGGTTTTCAAGCAAGTAAGCAGAGAACTCTTTGTTCATTGCTTGCTCAACAGCAGGTTTTACTTCACTCGATACCAGTTTTTCTTTGGTTTGAGATGAAAATTTTGGATCAGGTACTTTTACCGAAATAATAGCGGTTAAACCTTCACGTGCATCGTCGCCGGTTACATTAACTTTTTCTTTCTTGAGAATATTTTCATTTTCAAGATATTGGTTTAAACCACGCGTCAAAGCTGCACGGAAACCAGCTAAATGGCTACCGCCATCTTTTTGAGGAATGTTATTGGTAAAGCAACGAACGTTTTCTTGATAACTTTCATTCCACTGCAAGGCTACTTCTACACCAATACCGTTATCTGTATCTGCAGTAAAATGGAAAATCTCATTGAGATGAGTTTTACCTTCGTTAATGTATTTTACAAACTCAGATAATCCACCTTCGTAGTCATATACATGCTCAAGGTTAATACGCTCATCGCGCAATACAATACGTACGCCCGCGTTTAAGAATGAAAGCTCACGTAAACGGCGTGCTAGAATTTCTACGTTAAAAATGGTTTGAGTAAATGTTAATTCACTTGGCCAAAAACGTACTGTTGTACCACTCTTATCCGTTTCACCAATCACACGTAATGGATATTGCGGATCACCGTGTTGATATTCTTGCTCATGTACTAGACCAGCACGAGAAATCATTAAATGTAATTTACTTGAAAGTGCGTTTACTACAGAAACACCTACACCGTGTAAACCACCTGAAACCTTATAGCTGTTGTCATCAAACTTACCGCCTGCGTGCAGAATGGTAAGAATTACTTCCGCTGCAGAAACACCTTCTTCAGGGTGAATATCGGTTGGAATACCACGGCCATTATCCGAAACACTCACTGATTCATCTTCATGAATAGTGACAATAATTTCATCACAATGCCCAGCTAAAGCTTCATCGATGGCGTTATCGACTACCTCGAATACCATATGGTGTAAACCGGTACCGTCGTCTGTATCCCCAATATACATACCCGGACGTTTACGAACTGCATCTAATCCACGTAATACTTTAATACTAGAGGAATCATAAGCCTTTTCATTGGTTTGTTCTGTTTGAGAGGCTGATTGAGACTCTGAACTCATGGTTTCTCCCTAGCAAATATAGGTTTATTCAAAGATGGGTAACATCAAAAAATTATGGTGAAGCAAGACTAACTTGACCGGATTCAACATTGAATAATTGATATGAAATAGACAAATCATGTAAGTGTTTTTTTACCGATGCATGATCTAAAGTTGTCATAAAAACCTGGCTACCAAGTTGGCTTAATCGTTCAATTAAACGTTGTTGTGCGGTTAAGTCTAATTCTGCTGTCAGATCATCTAATAATACCACAGTTTCCTTATTACTCGCATGCAACATTGCAATTTGTGACAGTTTTAAGGCAATAATCAGCAGTTTTTTCTGACCTCTTGATAAAACTACATCAGCATGTCCATAAGGGGTTTTTAAGCGCAAATCTGCACGATGTGGACCATATTCGGTATAACGTCGTTCGATGTCTTTTTGGTGTTGATTAAGCAGGTCTTGCATGAGCCCCTGCTCTGTATGAAAACCTGGACTGTATTCCAGTTCAATTTCAAGATCAGGAAGCAATTGGCTCAAATCATTTTGAAAAAAGACATTCCATTGTTCCACAATACCCAAGCGCTGAGAGTGCAAAATTTCGCCATAGTCACTCAGCATTTTGTTCCAAGGTTCCAAATCGGCCAATGTCAAATTTCTTTGGGTTTTAAGTAAAGTATTTCGCTGTTTTAATGCACGCGAATAGTATTGCCATGCAAAATAAAACTCAGGTTCCACGTGGAACATCAACCAATCCAAAAGTTGGCGTCGTGGTTTTGCACCATGGTCAATAATATCTGTACTTTGTGGATCTAAATGCTGCAAAGGAAGTAATTTAGCAAGTTGACCTTGGGTAGCCACGGTATCGCCATTGACTTTCATCAACTGTTCACCAGAGGCCATTTTTTGCATACCAATTTTCTCAGTACTGGACTGTGCAAAGACAATCGCATCTTCGGCAGCATACTGAATATAATTTTTTGGAATATGGGTGCGAAACGACCGCCCTGTTGCAAGCAAATGAATTGCTTCCAAAATTGAGGTTTTACCTGAACCGTTCGCGCCATAAAATATATTAAACGGCTGCAACCCTTGGAGTGCAACCGTTTTTAAATTACGCACACGTTCGATATTTAAACGCGTAAGATGCATATTAGATAGCCAAATTATACACGCATCGGCATAACTACATAAGTTTGATCAGTATGTGCTGGGTCTTGAACCAAAACAGACTGATTCGCTTCACTCATACTCATATTTACGTCATCGCCATCAAGTACACCCAATACTTCCAGTAAATATTGCGCATTAAATGACATTTCAAGCGGTACATTTTGATATTGGATAGCTAAATCTTCAATAGCCTCATCTTGCTCAGGGTTATTCGCACGAAGCTGTAAAGAATCTTGATTAAAATTCAAGAAAACGCCACGTAACTTTTCATTACTCAAAATTGCAACACGTTGTAATGATTGCTTAAACACATCATGGCTAATTAATACATGTTTATCGCCACCACGTGGAATTACACGACGATAATCAGGGAATTTTCCATCAATCAATTTTGTCGTAAAACGAACAGTAATGTTACCCTGTTCCTTATCACGACTTGGCGTATTGATAGTTACATTTAGCAATTCACGACCAATCAATAATGTTAATTGTTCATCTTCAATGCTCAGTAAACGCTGTAATTCACCCACAGCTTTACGAGGTACAATGGCCTGAACTAATTGAGACGATGTAGAAGAAGCAGTAATTTCACAAAGTGCTAAACGGTGACCATCTGTTGTTACTGCACGTAATTGATTTTCATCAATTTCCAATAAAGTACCCGTTAAATAGAAACGTACATCTTGTACAGCCATCGCAAAAGCAGTTTTTTCAAATAAACGCTTTAACTCACGTTGAGTTACCTGTACTTGAGTACCTTGACTATTTTCAGTCGTCAATAATGGATAATCTTCTGCTGGTAAAGTCCCTAATACAAAACGGCTATTACCAGATTTTAAGATACATCTTTGATCTTCAGTAATTTGTAAATCAATTAATGCAGCTGTAGGCAATGATTTACAAATTTCCATTAACTTACGAGCAGGGACTGTGGTTTCCCCTGCTTCAAGGCATGCCCCTTCTGTTAAAACAGTGCTCGCAACCAGCTCGACTTCTAGATCAGAACCAGTAATGGTGAGCGCCTGAGCATTAGTCTGAATTTTGACGTTTGAAAGAATATTCAATGTATGACGACGTTCTACCGCACCGACAACATGCGATAAAACATTGAGTAAACTTTCTTTAGCGATTTTCAAACGCACGATTCATTCCTCTAGCAACTTGGAGCAAATATTTCATTTTTTAGCTGTGTACTATGCTGCACTTACGTAGACTTTGCAACAAGGTCTTATTATTTCATTAACTCTGAAGTAGACGTAGTAGATTTTTATAATCTTCATCAAAAATTGGATCTTCTTCTCGCAAACTTGCTACTTTTTCACAAGCATGCATCACAGTACTATGATCACGCCCACCAAAAGCCATTCCAATTTCTGGAAAACTATCACCGGTCAACTCACGAGCAAGCCCCATTGCCAACTGACGTGGTCGAGCATAAATTCGTGTGCGTTTCGGCCCTACTAATTCTTTTAAAGGGATACGGAAATATTCACTCACTACACGTTGAATATTTTCTACACTAATTGTTCGTGCGCGAATAGCCAATACATCTTTTAAAGACTCACGAACAACATCAAGATCGATTGGCGCACCTTTAAAACGGGAAATTGCAACGACTTTATTAAGTGCCCCTTCAAGTTCACGCACGTTAGCCACAACTTGTTGTGCAATAAATAATGCACAATTTCGAGGTAAATCAACGCCGCTATTTTCCGCTTTCTTTAATAAAATTTCGATACGAGTTTCAATATCTGGTGGTTCAACACCTACTGAAAGTCCCCAAGAAAAACGGGAAACTAAACGCGGATCTAACTCTGTTAATTCTTTTGGATAACGGTCTGAAGTTAAAATAATTTGTTTAGATTCATCAAGTAAAGCATTAAATGTATAGAAGAACTCAACTAGACTCGCCTCTTTACCTGCTAAAAGATGAATATCATCCACCAACAATAAATCTAAAGAACGGCAGTTTTTCTTAAACTCTTCTACTTTGCCTTTTTGTAAAGAACTCACAAAATCCTGAACAAAACTCTCAGAAGTCATATACATCACACGAGCATTGGGTTTGGCCTGCAATAAAGCATTACCAACTGCCTGCATTAAGTGAGTCTTACCTAGTCCTGTAGGGCCATATAAAAACAAAGGGTTATGCTGTGAAGCACCTAATTGCGTTAATACTTTTCTACATGTTTCAGCTGCCATCTGGTTCGAACGGCCTTCAACAAATAAAGAAAAAGTAAACTGGGGATTAAGCAGCTTCTTTTTCGCTGTTTTTGGATTTACCACACTATTCGTATTGGGACTAGCAATAGAATCGGGTTCTTTTTTTACTTTAATGCTTGGTGGTGGCGAACTTTGCAAAGCGGCCGTAGTGGTTGCTGGTTGTTCACTCGACGACAAAATACTCCCAGGACGAGAATCAACTAAAATCTCAACCTGACGGACACGCCCTTCTGACAACTGTTCAGCCAATATAGAAATTAATTCTAAATGATTCTCTTGAATGTAACGCGTCCAATAAGGGTTAGGAGCATAGAGACGTAGTATCCCTTCTACTTCTTCAGCAACTAATGGGCGAATCCACATCGCAAAGACGTTATCAGAGAGCTCTTGTCGCAAGCGAGTTAAGCAGTCTGTCCAAAGCATGTGTATCCCCTATTTCTGCGTTTTTAAATTCAAATAATCTAAAGATTAACCCTTCCTGATGAGAAGGGGTCGCCATTCTAACCAAGTTATCCACATCTGTCATGACGATTTCGATTGATTTTGCCTAAAAAGAAAACTCTTGTGAATAAATTTAAATTCAAAACCACTTGTGTATAACTTTTTGCATAACCTGTGGATAAATTAACACATAAACTTATCCACAATCCATAAATATAATAGAAACAGAGTTATCAACAACTCAAATACATGTTTTTTAAATTTAAAAGTTCGAAATCCACAGAAAAAGTTGCTCCTAATAAGAATAAATATAAATTTTAAAATTTGAATTTATTTAATAGGGGTGAGATCTTTTGTGGATAACTACAAAATATGAATTTAAATTCAAATGCAGCAAATCAAAGCCAAGATGATATCTTGTTTTGTTGATAAGTGTGTATATAAGGTGTGTATATAATGAAAGTTCTAATGAAAATAGACAATTACTTTGTGCATAACTTTGAAAACTATATATTGCACTAAATTATGACACTCAGAAAAAAGAAGTAGAGAGATTAAAAATTTGGGTTAAATACAAAACTTTCTTGGTTTTTCATTGACAGCGTAAACATTGCACAATAAAATCGCGGACCTTTATAGAAAGATCATTTTTGGGAGTTTCGATATGAAACGTACTTTCCAGCCATCTGAATTAAAGCGTAAACGCGTTCATGGTTTCCGTGCTCGTATGGCAACTAAAGCTGGTCGTCAAGTATTAGCTCGTCGTCGTGCAAAAGGTCGTCATAGCTTAACTGTTTAATACTGTTACGCTGACCAGACTTGGGTGTGATGACACTTTACAATTTTAGCACAGATGTGCGAATACGCTGTGCTGCAGATTATAAAAGTGTATTCGATGGTGCGCTTTTTAAAGTGCATCAACCCCATTTTTTATTTCTTGCAAAATTAACCGAACAGCCTAATAGCCGTTTGGGTATTGTTGTTGCTAAGAAAAAAGTGCGCCGTGCGCATGAAAGAAATCGAATAAAACGTCTTGCTCGTGAGAGCTTTCGTCTACATCAGCCGAATTTTGGATCAGACATAGATGTTGTGGTAATGCCGAAAGTCGGTATAGAAGCGATTACGAATGCTGAGCTATATCAACAATTAGATTTTGCTTGGCAAAAATTACAACGCTTAGCAAAAAAACATTCTAAAGTTGGCACAAACTCGCAAAATTAAGAGATAGCCAATGGTTCGTTTTCTACGTTGGTTGATTCGACTGTATCAAATTGCGATTAGTCCGCTTCTTGGACCCCGTTGTCGTTATATCCCGACTTGTTCCCAATATGCGATAGAAGCATTGCAAACTCATGGTGCGATAAAAGGCGTTTGGTTATCTTCTAAACGGATTTGTCGTTGTCATCCGTGGGGAGGATCTGGATATGATCCGGTACCGCCAAAAGCAATTCGTTTTATTTCGTTTCATCAAATAGATTCTCAAACGCATCATGTTGCTGTACCCTTTCGTGATCGTTTACTGAAGCAAAATCTCTCTAACCATTTGGGGTAATAGATATGCAACAATGGGCCAGGTTTGCAATTCTCGGGGCCATGTTTGTCACCGCATATTTGCTCATTTTGGCTTGGCAAAAAGATTATGGAAATGCTGCAACTGCACCGCAAAAACAAGCGGCGGCTGTAAGTTCACATGAAGTATCTGCTGATTTGCCAAATGCTAAAAATGCAACAGTGGCTTCCGATGTGCCACAAGCAAATATTGCGCAGTCACAAACCACAGATGCAACTGCACCTGTGAATCAACAGCTTATTTCAGTACAAACTGACCTTTACCATATTTGGATCAATCCAAAGGGTGGTGATATTGTTCGTATTGAATTACTCTCACACGACAAAAGCAAAGACAGCGATCAGCCATTTGTTATGCTTGAAAATGATGCCAAGCGTACATATGTTGCTCAATCTGGCTTAATTGGTTTGAATGGACCAGATAGCAGTCGTGGTGGTCGTCCTTTATATGCTGTTGAAAAAACATCATATACTTTGGCTGATGCTAAAGGTGTGCAGGATCAAAAGGGTCAATCTGAAAAAGTTTTAAACGTTCCGATGGTATTTAAGACACCTGAAGGCGTTGAAATTATTAAAACTTTTACCTTTACCCAAGGGCAATATCCAATTGTTGTAAGACATCAAGTGATTAACCGTAGCCAACAAAGCTGGCAAGGTCAGATGTTTGGACAATTAAAGCGCGATAACTCTGAAGATCCTGGTAAATCTTCTCAAGGTATTTTCACTCTAGGAACTTTCTTAGGTGGAGCTTGGGGGACACCTGATTCACACTACAACAAGCTTAAGTTTGCTAATTTCTCTGAAGAAAAAGTAAGTACTGAAGCGAAAGGTGGATGGGTTGCGATTGTTCAGCATTATTTTGTAAGTGCTTGGATTCCTGGGAATCTTAAACTGACTCAAGCGAATGGTCAGCCTTATGTAGCTAAACTTGAATCTCGTCAATCTGCTGATCATATGAATATCATTGGTTTTACCTCACCAGTGATTAATGTTCCGGCAGGCACTTCAATGGAAGTAGACGCAAAACTTTATTCAGGTCCGAAAGTACAATCTGAATTAAAAGATTTAGCGGTTGGCTTGAATCAAACTGTTGATTATGGCTGGTTATGGCCAATTGCCAAGTTATTGTTCTTAGGTCTTCAATTCTTCCATAGCATTGTAGGCAACTGGGGATGGTCAATCATCTTACTTACCGTTATGGTGAAGATGATTTTGTGGCCTTTATCTTCAAAAAGTTATCGTTCTATGGCGAAAATGCGTGTGATTGCACCAGAAATGCAACGCATGAAAGAAGAGTTCGGTGAAGACCGTATGCGCTTCTCGCAAGAAATGATGGCTTTATACAAACGTGAACAAGTGAATCCTCTTTCAGGTTGTTTACCATTGTTGCTACAAATGCCAATTTTCCTTGCCTTGTACTGGGTACTCATGGAAAGTGTGGAATTACGTCACGCGCCATGGTTAGGCTGGATTCAAGACTTGTCAGCAATGGATCCTTGGTTCATCTTGCCGCTAATCATGGGTGCTACCATGTTTGCTCAGCAAATGTTGAACCCGCAACCAGCTGATCCAATGCAGGCAAAAGTGTTCCGCATTATGCCGATTATGTTCACGGTATTTATGCTGTTCTTCCCTGCAGGTCTCGTGTTGTACTGGATTGTGAACAACAGTATTACTATTTTACAGCAGTCGTTTATTAATAAGAGCGTTGAAAAAAGTCGTATAAATAAGACTGAATCAGCTTCTTAATCGTAGAACTTTTGCTGAATAAATCCGCTTAAGATGGTAATCTTAGGCGGATTTTTCTTTGGCTGGATTTTAGGTTTTTAGGTGAATAATATGCAAAGTCAAACCACGATTGCCGCAATTGCAACGCCGCCTGGGCGTGGTGGTGTGGGCGTGATTCGCCTATCGGGGCCAAAGGCTTATGAAATTGCTCAAAACCTGACACAAAAAAACTTGCCTGAAGCGCGTATGGCAGGGTTCCGTAAGTTTTATGATGCTGACGGTAGCATTATGGATGAAGGGATAGTTTTATGTTTTCCAAATCCTCATTCATTTACAGGTGAGGATGTTGTAGAGCTACAAGGTCACGGCGGTCCAGTCATTCAAAATGCTTTGCTTGGTCGTCTATTTGAGCTTGGTGCAATCGCTGCAAAAGCCGGTGAATTTTCCATGCGGGCCTTTGAAAATGGCAAGATGGACTTGGTACAAGCAGAAGCGATTGCAGATTTGATTGATGCGACTTCGCAAGCTGCGGCACGTTCTGCTGTTCGTTCTTTACAAGGCGCTTTTTCAACTAAAATTAATACCGTTTTAGAAAAACTGATTCATTTACGCCTGCATGTTGAAGCCGCAATTGATTTTCCTGAAGAAGAAATCGATTTCTTGGCAGATGGCAAAATTTTAGCTTTACTCGAAGATGTTCAGCAGTCGGTACATGCCGTTCAAACCTCTGCGCGACAGGGCCAATTACTACGTGAAGGTTTACAAGTCGTGATTGCGGGTAAACCAAATGCGGGTAAATCGAGCTTATTGAATGCGCTAGCTGGTGTTGAGCGTGCAATTGTGACTGATATTGCCGGTACAACTCGCGATGTTTTACATGAAAAAATTAGCTTAAATGGTCTGCCAATTACCTTAACAGACACCGCAGGTCTTCGTGAAACAGGTGATATTGTTGAAAAAGAAGGGATTCGTAGAGCAATCAAAGAAATTGAACAGGCCGATTTGTTATTGCTGGTTTATGATTTAAATCAAGGCGATGATCCATTAAAGCTGGCTCAAGAATATTTTGCTGAACATATTGAGCCGCGTCGCTTAATGTTAATTGGTAATAAATGCGATTTAACGGGCCAGTTAGCCGAAATAAGCGATTTTCAAAGATTCCGTCATATTACCGTTTCTGCAAAACAAGAGATGGGTGTACAAGGCCTCGTAGAGGCGATTACAGCTCATGCAGGTTTTCACCCTGAGGAAGACACGTTTATTGCGAGAACACGTCATTTAGACGCAATGAAGCGCACACAGCTCTATCTCTCTGAAGCACGTGAGCAACTTGTGGTATTTAACGCAGGTGAACTCGTTGCTGAATCATTACGCCTTGCTCAAAATGCTTTAGGGGAAATTACAGGTGACTTTAGCGCCGATGACCTATTAGGCAAAATCTTTGGTTCGTTTTGTATTGGAAAATAATTAAAAATTCTGAATGATGCACATGGCTGCGTCATTCAGTAATCTCATTAACCGTATCTTTTTAGAACTTTTAAAAACTCATCTAACTCATTTTGATCAACTTGTGCTTCTTTGAGCACGTGGTGATGTAAATGCTGTTCCATCAATTCACTCATTAAACCGTTTATTGCCCCTTTAATTGCAGCAACTTGCTGTAATATTTCTATGCATGAAATATCCGGTTGTTCAACGGCATGTTCAATACTGTTAATTTGCCCTTTTAGCCGTTTTACACGATTAAGTATTTTTTTATCCTGACCAATGTGACTCATCTGTGTTCTCTTGTATACTTCAATATACTGGTATGGAGTATATTGGGTTTAAATTTTATGCAGGATCATAGTGTATCACGTCATCATCAACATCAGTTTGATGAAGGAAATCCACTTGCACAAAAACGTATTTTGATTGCAACCATTTTAACGGCATCCATGATGGTGCTAGAAGTATTTGGTGGGTGGTTCTTCAACTCAATGGCCTTATTAGCTGATGGTTGGCATATGAGTTCGCACATGTTGGCATTAGGTTTAGCCTACTTTGCATATCGTGCAGCTCGTCATTATTCCAAAGATCGCCGTTTTAGTTTTGGAACTTGGAAAATCGAGATTTTAGCAGGTTACAGCAGTGCAATTTTGCTCATGGTTGTGGCTATTTTTATGGCTTTTCAGTCGGTTCAACGCTTATTTAATCCGGTTGAGATTTTTTATAATGAAGCTATTCCCATTGCAATTTTAGGTTTAGTGATTAACTTGATTTGCGCATGGTTACTTCATGATGATGGTCACCATCACCATCACCATCACCATCACCATCACCATCACCATCATGAGCATGAACATGGTCATCACCACCATGATTTAAATCAAAAAGCTGCTTTTTTACATGTGGTTGCAGATGCCGTGACTTCTGTTTTTGCCATTATTGCGCTTTGTGCTGGTAAATATTTTGGTTGGGATTTTTTAGATGCACTTTTAGGGATTTTGGGTTCGATTTTGGTCGCAAAATGGGCTATTGGGCTTATGAAAGAGACAGGTAAAACTCTTCTTGATGCAGAAATGGATCATCCTGTAGTTGACGAAATTCGAGAAGTAATAAGTGAATTTCCTAAACACATCGAAATTACGGATATTCATGTCTGGAAAGTCGCAAAAGGCAAATTTTCTTGTATTTTAGCACTCGAAACTGATGATATTTCCCTAACAGCGGACCAGATTCGTCATGCATTATCGATACATGATGAAATTGTGCATATATCGGTAGAAATTAATACTCTAAAACCTGTTTATGTTCCACGTGAAACATTGGCATAACTGAGTGGGAATTTAGTTATAACTCGGTAATCAGTTCTGTTTTCATAAACTGAACTGATTAAAATGAGATCCTTTCCTCCCTATGAGTTGGTTTTATGCTTAAAAAATTAGGAATATTGACACTATTAAGCTTAACGGCGAGTTTGAGTTTCGCTAATGTGGATACGGTTAGGGAAAATATTAAGAAACAATATCCTAATTTGAAAATTAGTAATATTCAGAAAACCGAAATGTCAGGGATATATAGCGCTAATCTGGATCAACAAATCATCTATATTGGCGAAGATGGTCAGCATATGCTTGTTGGCTCTATGATTCGGTTAAAAGATCAGAAGAATTTGACCAAAGATCTAGTACTAGGACAGAACTCGATTGACTGGAAGCAACTTCCTTTAAAAGATGCGATTAAAACGGTTAAAGGTAACGGACAGCATGTTTTAGCAATATTTTCTGATCCAAACTGTCCTTATTGTAAGCGGCTTGAACCTGAACTCGACAAGCTGAAAGACGTGACTATTTACACGTTTATTTATCCTTTAAAACCTCAGTCTATTGTGGTTTCTAGACAAGTTTGGTGTGCGCCTAATCAATCCTATTCATGGAAAAAACTCATTCAGCAAGGTGTTAAACCAACAGTTACAAGTTGTGCGAATCCAATTGACCGTAATTTAGAGCTTGGAAAGAAATTAGGTTTTAATGGTACCCCTACCCTGATTTTTGCAAATGGATTTAAACTGGTAGGTGCACGATCTGCTGAAGAAATTCAGGCAGTTTGGAAAGAATTAGGCTTATAACATAAATTAAAAAAGCACCATAAGGTGCTTTTTTATTGCATAAAAGTAATTAGCTTTTTCGTGCAATTAAATTGTAAATAAAGAGAATAACGATTGCACCAATCACAGATGCGATAAAGCCCGCAGCTGAATTTTCTCCGTAAAGGCCAAGTAAACGGCCACCATAAGTGGCTAGAAGTGAGCCTGCAATACCAATTAAGGTGGTTACAATGAAACCTGCTTTATCATCTCCAGGATGTAAAGCACGAGCGATTAAGCCAGCAAAGAAACCAACCACAATAGCGACAATAAGTGACCACATATTTGTTCTCCAGTTGTTTTTTTGATGAAGTTAATGATTTTGCTTCATATTCTATCGTGCGGCAGAGCTGACTGTTTTGTCTGTAGCAGATTGCGACTTTTTGTGTCTTTT
Source organism: Acinetobacter sp. AYS6 (assembly GCF_025630795.1). Classification (NCBI taxonomy): domain Bacteria; kingdom Pseudomonadati; phylum Pseudomonadota; class Gammaproteobacteria; order Moraxellales; family Moraxellaceae; genus Acinetobacter; species Acinetobacter sp. AYS6. Next base: position 23,718 of record NZ_JAOTNV010000002.1, on the reverse strand, counting down.
TTGTTCAAAGCTAAGGTTTTATATAAAAAAATAGCACCTCGCGGTGCTATTTTTTTGAATTTTATAAACCAATTTCACCAATAAATGGTAAGTGACGATACTTTTGGTCGTAATCTAAGCCATAACCTACAATAAATCTATCTTCAACTTCGAAACCTAAAAATTTAACTTCGAGATCAATTTCACGGCGAGAAGGCTTACTCACTAAAGTACACAATTGAATCGAATTTGGTTCGCGAGTTTGCAGCATTTCCATAACTTTGCTTAAGGTATTACCCGAGTCGATAATATCTTCAACGACCAACACATCTTTACCGCGAATTTCACCATCAAGATCTTTTAAGATTTTAACATCTCGACTTGAAGTCGTACCGCCGCCGTAGCTAGACACTGTCATAAAGTCGAGTTCATGCGGTTTGGTAATCGTTCGGCACAAGTCTGCCATGAAAATAACAGAACCACGCAGTAGTCCAATCAGGACCAACTCTTTGTCGCTATTTGCATAGTGAGCGTTAATTTGCTCGCCGAGCTCTTTGACTTTTGCTTGAATTTCTTCGGTTGAAATCATGATGCTCATTGCAACAGTCATGTCAGATTCCTACAAGATATAAAAGAAAAAATAAAAAAGGTGTTGACTTGCAACACCTCTAAAATCTGAGTTAATGGTAAAATTTTAAAGCAAAATGACTTTTCATGCACCCTTTGATGGCTGTGAAATTTCATCATTTTGCGGTTTATGTCGATCACGCTTTAAGGTAAGAGCACATATTCCAAATAATAACAAAAACTTAACCGCCCGATTTTTACTGGGCTGTTTCTTTTTGATAAGCACGTTTTCCATAAATATAAGTCGCCTCAATATTACGGTCATCACCCAAAGTAAATATGGCAAACAGCGAATCTTCAATAGACTTAGATTTAGACTGGCGAAGTTGCTGTAATGCTGTTGGCTTAAGGTTGAGTACAACAAAATCTGCTTCTTTACCGATGTTGAAATTGCCTAACTGATCGTGCAGGTCAAGCGCTTTTGCTCCGCCTAGTGTTGCATGATAGAGCGCTTCATAAGCTGAAAGTTTATCGCCTTGTAATTGCTGAACCTTATAAGCCTCGTTAACAGTTTGCAGCAAACTAAATGATGTACCTGCACCGATATCAGTACCTAAGCCCACTTTTACTTGTTTTTCCCATGTTTTTTTCAATGGAAATAAACCACTACCTAAGAACAAGTTTGAAGTTGGACAAAATGCGATAGCTGACTGTGTATCGTGCATGCATTGCCATTCCTCATCTTCTAAGTGAACGCAATGAGCAAACACGGAACGTTTACCAGTCAAACCATAATACTGATAAACGTCTAAGTAGCCAGCTTGTTCAGGAAATAAGGATTTTACCCACGCAATTTCATCTTTGTTTTCGCTTAAATGGGTATGTACATAAACATCAGGAAACTCTTGTTTTAACTGCCCTGCTCTTTCTAACTGCTCAGGTGTAGAAGTAGGTGCAAAACGTGGCGTAATTGCATACAGAGCACGGCCTTTACCATGCCATTTTTCAATCAATGCTTTTGTGTCGCTATAAGCTGTTTCTGGCGTGTCACAAAGCTCTTCAGGGGCATTGCGGTCCATAAGTACCTTACCAGCAATTAAGCGCATCTGAACGCGTTCTGCGGCTTCAAATAAGGCATCAACAGACTCGGGATGAACTGTGCAGAAAACAAGGGCTGTAGTTGTACCGTGTTTTAAGAGTTCCTGAACAAAGAATTGCGCAATCTCATTTGCATATGCTTTGTCTTGAAACTGGATTTCAGTGGGAAATGTATAGGTATTGAGCCAGCTTAAAAGTTGTTCGCCATATGCTCCAACCATTTCAGTTTGTGGGAAGTGAATATGAGTATCAATAAAGCCGGGTACAATCAATTGCTCTGGATAATGTTGAACCTCAACCCCAGCAGGAAGATGCGCTTGAGCTTCTTCCCATGCGCCAAACCATTTGATTTTTCCATGTTCACTAATCAATACACCATCTTCCAAATAGCGGACTTGATTTGGAATATCAGTTGGCTCTAAGACGGTTTGTTGGATATCTAAAAAACGACCACGCACAACGGTGGTATTTGCGATCAATGACATGGAAAGCCTTTATATTTTCACTTTTTTCGGTTGATTGTACCCCAGTTAACCAAGATTTAAACGGTATAACGTTTACTTAGTCCCCATTCAGCCAAAATACGTCGATAAGTCGTTGATGAACGGTCAGCTTCAAAATGTGCTTCCATCATTAAATCAAGCGGCAGTTCTTCTGGCTTTTGTGATTCGACCATGTCTTGGTCTTCAGCAAAAATTTGTGCATTGAATGCATATACTTTTTCTAAATCACCTGTTTGGTCAAAGTTGCGGGTGAGTGGAACAAATAAACGGGTTTTATTATTAGAAATAGGACAACAGGCATTCAAGATTTTTAAGACCCCTCCTTCTGGGAAATCGACCGTAAGCACAGCTGAAAAAGGTGGATAGACATCAAAGGTGCGCTTCCATAAAAAGCCTTCTGGTTCGAGATGCTTTAGCTCATGCGGATAGTTACTGACATTGCTGATATAGATCGTTTTCAGGCCGTAGCTGGTACGTTCTGTGTGATATTTGGGTACAACGGGGTTCTCACGATTCGCAAATGCATTGTGATGGACCCAGGCAAAATGAGCAACATCGATAAAACCTTCTAGTTGACGTCCGCTAGACCCACCAATATCGACAAAAGGCGGCAAAATTGATTGATGCTCGGCATGCTCCCAAGTATCTAATACAGGAATATTGGTTTGAGTAACATCACGCCCATGAATACTGGTCCAAATCAGGCCATATCGTTGCACAACCGGAAATTTAGTCAGAGAAAAACGATCAGAAATTTTGGTTAACTCAGGTTGAGCTGGTATTTGGGTACATTTCCCTTCGGTGTTATAGCGTAAACCATGATAGGGACATACAATTTCTTCACCATTCACCCACCCTTTGGTTAAAGGTACGCCACGATGAGGACAAATGTCTCGAACCAGATGAATCTCACCACTTGCTGTCTTATACAGTGCCATATTCACGTCTAATAGTGTCACTCGTTGTGGTGCAGTAGAGACATCTTGAATACGGGCAACCGGATACCAGTGACTAGATAAAATTTCCCAATCTTTTGCATCAAAACTGCTGTTACACGGTATGGCAAGTGGCGTTAAAGTTGGAATAGCATTCATAGCATCGCTCCTTAAAAAAATTAGGGCTCTTACGAGCCCTTAAAATCTAGGCTTTTTTCTTTTTAGTAGATGCAAAGAGCTTGCCAATATAGATTTTTAATAAAGAAGATAAGATTGAAGGTATTGAAATACATGGGATTAGAGCATTATATTTTTGAATTTTCGTTCTAATTTAGCTTTAAAAATGAAAGTTTATTATTCGGTATATATTTAAAATGCACTGATTAATTGCGAATCAAGCACAATAAAAAAGCACTTTAAAAGTGCTTTTTTATGTAGATCTGCTGATTGGATGAATTAAGACTGCAATTGCTTTTTGTTGTGTCGTAAAGAGAGGTAAGCAGTGATTGCCAACACTATTACGATAAAGCTTAACGAGATCCAGATTGGCATGTGGAACACATCAAGCAACAACATTTTTGCACCAATGAACAATAAGATGATACCTAAACCGTACGGCAAGTAATGCAATTTAGATGCAGCGCCAGCAAGCAAGAAGAACATTGCACGTAAACCTAAAATAGCCATTAAGTTCGCTGTTAAAACAATAAACGGATCGCTGGTTACCGCGAAAATAGCAGGGATAGAGTCTACTGCGAAAATAACGTCAGACGCTTCAACCAAAATTAACACTAGAAATAACGGCGTTGCCCACAATAAACCATTTTGACGGACAAAGAATTTGTCACCTTCCAGCTGCGGCGTAATACGCATGTGCTTACGTAACCATTTTAGAGCCTTGATATCTTCAATATTGGTTTCTTCTTCTTGGCCTTTTAAGAATTTGAAGCCTGTATATACCAAGAACGCGCCAAAGATATAAAGCACCCATGAAAACTCTTGAACAAACCATGCGCCAATAAAGATAAACAGAGTACGCAGTACGATTGCGCCTAATACGCCGTAGAGCAAAATTTTACGTTGTAGTGCAGCTGGAATAGCAAATGCCGCGAAAATCATTAACCAGACGAAAACGTTGTCAATCGCAAGTGACTTTTCGAGTAAGTAACCTGCAAAGTATTCCATGGTTTTTTGATTTGCTAAGGTTACACCAGCAGTTTGCTGTAGATACAGCCACAAACCACCACCAAATAACATTGCAACACTTACCCAAGCGACACTCCAGTAAGCAGCTTGCTTGATAGAAACATCTTGGCCTTGTTTTTGTTTAAAACCTAAGAAGTCCACTAAAAGCATGACAATGACAATGCCAAAGAATGCTATGTACAGCCATAGATTGCCGATTGTTTCCATAAATCCTCCTCACATCCGGCAATTGGGCATAAAAAAACCTCGACCAGTTGCCAGATGAATTAAAACATCTGTATCAACATGATCAAGGTCTTGCCTACATCATGAATTTCACGATGCTCAGATACCGACTTTTTAATAAAAGTGTATTGACGATATCTGACACATAACATTGCTGTTATGTTTGGAGGAGGCTACTCCCCTTGTCAAACTAAATTCTATTTTGGATAAAACATATCCAATTTCACATAGAATGGCAGATTTTTTAGGATTACGCAACTGAGCTTAGCTACGTGTTTTTAAATATAAAAAAGGAATTTAGGAGCTATTTAATCAAACCTCGGTCTAAAAGCGGTTTACATATAATCTGGTAGAGATGAATAAAGAATGCGGTTAAGTGCGTACCGTAAGCATTCCAGAAGTAATAACCCGCCGTATTGACCAACAGCGCGACAATAAAAGCGCCCAACATATCTAAAGGGAAATGCACACCTAAATAAATACGTGACCATGCTACGATAAATGACAAAAATAGAAGAATGATTCCGATCATTTTGCGCTGTGCAAATAAATAAGACAGAGCAATGGTACTGAAAATCAGCATATGATTACTTGGAAAAGAAGCCGTTGGTGCATGGTCAATAAAAGTATTACCTACCCCCATTACAAACGGTCGTGCGTGATGGTAAAACAGAGAAATAACGTAACCTACTAAAAGCGATATGCACGTTAAAAAGATAGACTTAATGACCCTATTTTTTAAATCTTGATCGCCATAGAACCATAAAAATGTAAGGATGAATAAAAGAATATAGAGGAGATCATTAGCAAAAAAGATTGCAAGACGAATGATAAATTGACTCGCATCCTGAGCACCATTAATGACATGGAATAAGCTAAGGTTGAGTGTTTCTAAAGACATTCATATTCCAAACAAGAACAAAAACGTGAGCTATGATAAAGAATTAAGCTTAATAGCTTGATAGAGAATTGTCACAAAAATGAAATATAGTTGGTTTGTGAGTAAAGATTAAACAGCAGGTCTAGATAATTTTTAATGCGTGATCTGGACGTTAATATTAAAGTGTTAGCGTGTTGGCACTTTATTCGAGAACGTTATTTTATGACTACTCAAGAAAAACAGAAAAAATTAAGTTTGAGGCCCCTATCTCCAAGAGATCCAAAACAGCCGCATAGAGCAGCAACTCCCCTCGAATTATTGTTTGATTTAATTTTTGTGGTCGCGATTGCAACAGCTGGGCAGCAGTTACATCATGCGATTATTGAAAATCACCTCTGGCATGCATTACCAAGCTACCTGATGGTTTTTTTTGCGCTGTGGTGGGCATGGATGAATTTTTCGTGGTTTGCTTCAGCTTATGATAACGATGATGTATTGTATCGATGCCTTACTTTTGTACAGATTGTGGGATCATTGGTGATGGCGGCAGGTATTCCTGATGTATTCCGTAGTCAGGATTTTGACATCATTATTGTGGGCTATGTGATCATGCGCATGGCACTCGTTACCCAGTGGTTACGTGCAGCAAAACATGATCCGGCACGGCGAATTACGGCTTACCGCTATGCAATCGGTATTGTATTGGTTCAGGTGGGTTGGCTCGTTGCTAATTTTGCACACATACTTTCTATCCCTCTATTTTTATTTCTGGTTGCGATGGAGCTATTTATTCCTATCTATGCAGAAAAATATTCACCAACGCCGTGGCACCCTCATCATATTGTAGAGCGCTATGCCCTACTTACAATTATTGTGTTGGGTGAGTCGATTGTCGGTAGCTTTAATGCAATACGTGATGCTTTAGCCGCTCAGTCGATGAATATCCCTGCCGTTTTCTTAATGATCGGTGGATTGCTGCTGATGTTCGCAATGTGGTGGGCTTATTTCGATCGTAGTGAACAACACCATCATTTTAAAGGTGTGCGTCCGTTTGTTTGGGGTTATGGCCATTATTTTGTTTTTGTCAGTATTGCTGCGGTGGGTGCTGCACTTGCTGCCGCCGTAGATGTCACAACGCATCATGCCCATATTTCCGATCTATATATGGGAGTCGTCGTTGCGGTGAGTGTTGTGCTCTATACCACCTGTATTTGGGTACTTTACGAATTTGAATGTTTAGCGGGAAGCAGCAAATGGTTTTACCCGATCACGGCACTCATCATTTTATGTATTCCGTTTATTTGTAATAACGTGGGATATAGCGTTTTTGCGATGGGTATTGTCTATAGTTTACGTTTAATCGTTTCTAATAAATTTATGGCCAATATAGAGCCAGAAAAAGTTTAAAAATAATTGATATAAAAAAACGGGTCTCAATTTGAAACCCGTTTTTTTATTGAATCATCTAAAGCGGAAGTTAAGCAGCTTTTGCTTTTAATGCGCTCATAAGTTTTTGATGTAAGCCACCAAAGCCACCGTTAGACATAATCACAACGGCATCGCCCTCACCTGCTTCATTGACAATACGGTCAATAATTTCGTCAAGTGAACGGCTTACTTGGGCGCGATTAGAAGAAGCTTCAATCACAGGTTGTAAGTCCCAATCTAGGCCTTCTGGCTGATACCAGATGACTTCATCTGCTAAACGTGCTGAATGTGCTAAGCCATCTTTATGACTGCCCATACGCATTGTGTTTGAACGTGGTTCAATAATGGCCCATAAACGGCGTTCACCTAAACGTTTACGTGCGCCATCTAAAGTCGTGTCAATTGCAGTTGGATGGTGAGCGAAGTCGTCATAAACCTCAATACCATTGACTGTACCGAGTAACTCCATACGACGTTTTACACCGCCAAAGTTAGACAAAGCTTCACAAGCTTGTTCAAGCGTAACACCCACATGCTGAGCGGCTGCAATCGTTGCCAAAGCATTCGCTACGCTATGTTGCCCTGTCATGGTCCATTTCACTTCACCAACGACATTGCCATTTTCGAGTACTTTAAAATGGCTGCCATCAATTGAGATTAATTCAGCAGATAAAGCAGCTTTTTCATTCGCTTCTAAACTTGTGCGAATTACTGGCGTCCAGCAGCCCATTTCGAGCACTTCATCAATATGCGTTTCAGTAATTGGCGCAATAATGCGGCCTTCACTTGGAATAGTACGAACAAGATGATGGAATTGCTTTTGAATCGCGGCTAGATCATCAAAAATATCGGCATGGTCAAATTCAAGGTTATTTAAAATCGCCGTTTTTGGGTGATAGTGAACAAACTTAGAACGTTTATCAAAAAAAGCAGAGTCATATTCGTCGGCTTCAACGCAGAAGTATTTGCCACCGCCTAAACGGGCACTTTCGCTAAAACCAAGTGGAACACCACCAATTAAAAAGCCTGGATTTAAACCAGCCTGATCAAGTACCCAAGCTAGCATGGTGGTAGTCGTAGTTTTACCATGAGTACCTGCTACACCAAGTACATGTTTACCTTGCAAAACATGATCGGCAAGAAACTGAGGGCCAGAAATATATGGCAAACCTTCGTTAAGCATATATTCCACAGCATCAATACCACGTTTCATGGCATTTCCGACAATAACCAAGTCCGGATGAGGCTGTAAATGGCTACGGTCATAGCCTTGCATGAGTGTAATACCTGCGTTCTCTAACTGGGTAGACATCGGTGGGTAAACGTTTAAATCGGAACCGGTTACCGTATGTCCTAAATCACGAGCTAAAAGTGCTAAAGAGCCCATAAAAGTGCCACAAATACCCAAGATATGCAGATGCATTGCTCGCCTTCTCCACTGCTTTTGTACACAATATTCATATGAATGATTGTGTGTGCATTATTGATAAATTTGCCAGCAACGATAGCAAGGCTAAACTCGAAAAGATAGTCAAAAATCGTTGTTGTTCTATGTGTTTGAGGCTCTGACAAAAGCACATCTTTATTTTTTCGATTTAAGCTGAATTACAGCTTTATCTTTTATAATGTTTTGTATCTTTAGAATACTTAAATCATCGTGAAGATGAAGGATGTGCCTTTGAGCCCAACGGTTTTAGCTTTTGCGCTATTAATTATTTCTAACTGCTTTATGACACTTGCATGGTATGGGCATCTTAAATTTTTGCACCATGCTCCACTCTGGCAAGCGATTTTATTTGGTTGGATTATTGCCCTGCTTGAATATAGTTTTATGATTCCGGCAACTCGTATGCTAAGTGCGCAAGGCTGGCTACTCGGCGAAATGAAAATTACACAAGAAGTGGTCACACTGATTGTATTTGTACCGTTTATGCTTTTCTTGTTTAAGCAACCCTTTAAACTCGATTATTTGTGGGCAATGGTATGTTTATTTGGGTGTGTTTATTTCGTATTTAGAAGCCAATAATCTGCAATGGCTTGTAGAGAATCAATTATTCAATACAAGCTCTTAATCTTCCAAATCCCTGATGATCTTGCAGAATGTTTAAATAATATTAATAAAATTTGAGAATGTGTCACTTTTAAACCATGACATTTTTTGATGAGATTAAAAATATTCGCAGAGCTGGTCAGTTAAATTTTCGTGAGATGAAAAATCAGTCTATAATAACGGGCTTCCGAACCATTTAAAACTTGGCTCTCGTCGAGATTTATCTTCTTTTACTTTTGTCTCTGGAACATTAGCAATGAATGCGGCCGCAGCACAAGACGCTCAACCTCTCGTTGGAATTATTATGGGTTCTCAATCTGATTGGGCAACTCTCGAAAACACAGCCAATATGCTTAAACAGCTTGGTGTCCCATTTGAAGCGGAAGTGGTATCTGCTCATCGTACTCCAGATCGTTTATTTGAATACGCAGAAACTGCGCGTGATCGCGGTATCCAAGTGATTATTGCTGGTGCAGGCGGTGCAGCGCATTTACCTGGAATGTGTGCCGCAAAAACTGATTTACCAGTTTTGGGTGTGCCAGTTAAATCATCAATTTTAAATGGCGTAGATTCTTTGCTTTCAATCGTACAAATGCCAGCAGGTATTGCTGTGGGTACTTTAGCGATTGGTCCAGCGGGTGCGACGAATGCTGCAATTATGGCGGCACAAATCTTAGGTTTAACTCGTCCTGAAATCGCGAAAAATGTTGCAGATTTCCGCGCTGCGCAAACCGATAAGGTTGCAAGCAAAAATATTCCGGGTCAGGTGTAAGAGGCTGAGATGGATAAAACTATCGGTATTTTTGGTGGTGGGCAATTGGGTCGAATGATGGCTCAAGCAGCGTTACCATTAAATATTCAGTGTACTTTTTTTGAAGCAAATACAGATTGTCCAGCAGGTGTTTTAGGCCAAGTCTTTTCTAGCCAAGATGAGCAAGGTTTAAAGCAGTTTATTGAAAGTGCTGATGTTTTCAGTCTTGAGTTTGAAAATACACCAGTTGAAGATGTGGATGTTTTGACACAAACCAAAACATTGCACCCTCCCCGAGTTGCTTTAGCGACTGCACAAAATCGTTTGTCAGAAAAAGCTTTGTTTGATGAACTTACGATTCCTGTTGCGCCGTATCGTGCTGTAGATAGTCTAGAAAGCTTGAAAAAGGCTGTGGCTGAGCTTGGTTTACCGATCGTGCTTAAGACTGCAACTGGCGGATATGATGGTAAAGGTCAGTTTGTACTTCGTTCAGAAGACCAGATTGACACTGCATGGGCTGAACTTGGTCCTGCAAAAAGTCTAGTTGCCGAAAGCTTTGTTAAATTCTCTCGTGAAGTTTCAATTATTGCGGTGCGCGGCCAAAATGGTGAAGTAAAAACTTGGCCATTGGCTGAAAATCACCACCATAATGGCATTTTATCGCACTCAATCGTACCTGCACCGAACAGTGAAGCTCTACAACCTGTTGCTCAAGACTACATTACGCGTTTGTTAAATCATCTCAACTATGTAGGTGTGCTAACTCTCGAGCTATTTGTGACAGAACAAGGCTTATGTGCAAATGAGATGGCACCACGTGTGCATAACTCAGGTCACTGGTCAATTGAAGGCGCTGTTTGTTCTCAGTTTGAAAACCATATTCGAGCTGTTGCAGGTCTGCCATTAGGCTCAACAGACGTTGTACGCCCAACGGTTATGATCAATATCATTGGTCAGCATCCTAAAACTGAAGATGTACTTGCCTTAAATGGTGCTCATCTACATCTTTATAACAAGTCAGAACGTGCTGGCCGTAAGTTAGGCCATATCACTTTAATGCCTGTGGATAGTAATGAACTGACGAAATTGTGCCGTCAATTGGCAGAAATTTTGCCAGAACCACTCGCTTTAACAGCAGATATGACCCTCTAAAGCATTTCTTATTCTCTAAAAAGCGATCTTCGGATCGCTTTTTTATCTTTTAAATTTAAAAAATAATAAATCGTGAGAATTTTTGATTTGTGGATAACTTTTTGTGGATAATTTTGAATTTAAATATTGATGGTATTTTTAAATTTAAAAAAGTGAAACCTGATGGTTTTGAATTTAAAGTTAGTTATCCATAGAAGATTTTGATTTATAGCTAAGAGCAGAGTTTGTAGTTTTTGAATTCAAAACCTGTAATGTTTGCTGAAATATTTTAAATTCAAAATAACGTAGTAAGTTTGAATTTAAAATATAGGATGTTTTTTGAATTTAAAAATACAGGTTGTTGGGTTGATTGGATTTGCCGTTTCACAAAGAATAATGAAATATAGAATAAAATCAATAAATAGTACTGTTTTTGCTCGATTGTGGATAAGTTTATCCACAGAAACGCCAGCTTTATAGTTTAAATTTAAAATAAGGTTTTTGAATTTAAACTATGCGCTATTGTTTTGAATTCAAAACTGGCGATGCACTTTAGAGAAGTTTTAAATTCAAAATAAAGTGGGAAATTTGAATTTAAAACAGTGGAAATGAATTTAAAGAAGAGATTATGAATTCAAATTTACGTTTTCTCTCTGAAATTTTAGACTCATAATGGTATGGTACTTAAAAATTTAAATTCAAAAATTGAAACTGGGATAATATGCGACGTTTTTCTTGTATTGTTGGCTCTGTATTTTTAGCAATGACTCAGGCTCAAGCAGAGCTCGTAATTAATGGTTCTACAATATCTAGCAATGCTACTGTTCCAGTAGTAACTAGCGAAGATTATACGCCTAATAATAATTTCCAAAGTTGTTTGGCAAATTTACGTTCTCAAGCAATTGCTGCGGGAGTCTCGGGAACAACCTATGACCGTTATACTCAAAACTTAACTCCAGATTATTCAGTTATTGATAAATTAAACTATCAACCAGAATTTTCGACACCAATTTGGGATTATCTTTCTGGGTTAGTTGATGAAGAACGTGTTGAGCTTGGAAAACAAAAACTGGCGCAATATCGCGATGTTTTAAATCGTGCTTCTCAGACCTACGGTGTTCCACCGGAAACAATTGTGGCAGTGTGGGGTGTGGAAAGTAATTTTGGTGATATTTCTGGAAAATATCCTTTATTACAAGCACTCGGGACTTTAAGTTGTGAAGGTCGTCGACAAAGTTATTTCCGTACTGAATTTTTTGCCACCATGCGTATTTTACAGCGCGGTGACTTAACCGAAGATCAACTGAAAGGTTCATGGGCTGGGGCATTTGGACATACGCAATTTATGCCATCGACCTATGAACGTTTAGCGGTTGATTTTGATGGAGATGGTCGTCGCGATTTAGTATCGAGTACTGCAGATGCATTAGCATCAACGGCTAATTTCTTGAATAAAGCCGGTTGGCAAACAGGAATGCCATGGGGTTTTGAAGTAAAAGTTCCTCAAGGCATGTCAATTGATGGAGAAGGGCGACGTTCAAAGAAAGCATTAAGTAGCTGGAGTGCACGAGGTGTAACTCGAATTGATGGCTCCCCACTTGTTCAAGGGGCTTTATCTGGTAGTACTTCGGCTGGTTTAATGGCTCCAGCGGGGGTAAATGGTCCAGTATTCTTAGTATTTAAGAATTTCGATGCTATTTATAGTTATAACGCTGCGGAAAGTTATGGTCTTGCAATTGCTCATCTATCTGATCGGTTAAAAGGCGCTCGTCCTTTTGCAACATCGTGGCCAACTGATGATCCAGGAACTTCACGTGCAGAACGTCGTGAAATCCAACAATTTTTGATTAATCGCGGCTACGATATTGGTGCAGTTGATGGTCTGATTGGCGATAAAACTCGTGTGGCTATTCGTCAGGAACAAACCCGTTTAGGTTTAAATCCAACAGGACGGGCAGGGCAACAAATTTTACGTGCTTTCCGTCAAGAACAAGCTCAAAAAATGATGCAATAAGCTGAAAATAATAAAAAAGGTCTGCATATGCAGACCTTTTTTATAGATACTTATATAAGATTGCTACTCTAATTTAACCGCTTCCAAAATATCAAAAATAACTGAAGTGACATCTTGGCTTAAATCACGATCATTAAAGATTTCATACGCAGTGATCGTGACATCAGTATCACTTGGTAATTGCTTTTGCTCTTCTTCAATTAAATGTTCAATCGGTAACAGAGTTTGTTTTACTTCAAGATGGAGGATATCTTTATATTCGATATTTTCATCTTCAAGCTCGATTTCATGCTCATTGAAAAAGGGAATTAGAATAGAATGAAGATACGGTTTGATTTCAATAATATCAAACAGTTCAATATCACGTGTTTGTTCAATTGTGCTGATATGATCATTTACTTCAATCAGGATATGATAGTAACTCATCTTGATCTCCATTCTATTTTCGTTAGCTCTTATGTCCACAATAACATGACTTTGATATGAATTTCGATGTATCTATCTAGAAATAGATACATCATTTTATATCAAGTTCTTTATTATTGAGGTAAAGCACTCAATAGATCACGATCAGCATCTGTAAGACCAGTGACTTTTCTATCACCATCTTTACGAACAGAGTACATCAATGCATTTGGTTGATCACTATGTTTTAAGCCAAGCGCATGTCCTAACTCATGTGCAATTGTTAAACGTAAATCATCAATAGATTTAAACTCATAAATCACAATTTGTTTACCGTTATAGATCCCTTTTTTAAAGACATCCGCTTGAGCATTTTGCTTAAATTGGTTCAATGAATCATTAAATTCATTATTAATCTGATTAAAATGAGTCACTTTGACATTTAAATCTTTAGCTTGCTCATTATATGCAGCAATTTCTTTTTTCAAAGCAACAGTTTGTTTTTGCAAATCTTTCTGAGTTTTAGCCAAAGATTTAGCACTGTATTCAGGTGCTAATTTTCCTTGGTTAAGCTGCATCATTTGCTGGTCAAGATTTTTCAATTTGCCATTCAAAATCTGCTTTTTATTTTCAAGGTCAGATTGAGTTTGAGCAAGTGTTTGCTTCAATTGTTTAATTTGTTGCTGTTCATCAATTACACGTTGTTGTTCTTGCTGGAATTGAGCTGCAATTTTTTGACGCTGTTCAGAACGACTTTGGCTATTATCGTAAACTAGACGAATTTCTAACTTTGCATTTGGATCATAAGTAAAATAATCCTGACCAGTACCTTGCTTCCAAATGTCCGCAGCTTGTTGACTAATCTGAATTAATTGGTCTTGGCTTAAACCAAAACGTGGATCAATTTCAGCAATTTTATAAGTCAGATGTTGACCTGCTTTTTGCTGGATTTGAGTATGAGCTGGAGTAGCAAGATTAGCATTAGCCTGAAAATTAGAAAAAGCGAAGGCTACGCCTAATAACAAAGATGTTAAACGCATAATCGAAGGGGGAGATTTGAAAAAAAACGTATTATAAGAATATAAAATGAAAAATCAATCAAAAAACGTACAATTTCGATAAATAAATGAGACTTTTGTCTCATTATTTTTTACCAAATGCCAAATTGTTTTTTAGTAGAAGTTTAATATATTCGGTTTTGTTTAGTTTTTTTAATCATTTAACTTTAATGATTTTCCTTAATTGAACTATAAATTGAACCTAATAACTCTAAATCTGAATTTGTTAATTTAAAATTATGAATGTCTTGCTCTTTTAAAAGAGGGTACATAAGAGATTTAGGATCAGTAGTATGTTTTAGCCCTAAAGCATGGCCAAACTCATGCGCAAGGGTCAAACGTAAATCGTTTAAAGAGGTATAACCATAAATTTGAATTTGGTTTTGACTAAATAAGCCTTTATGGAAAGGTTCTATACTAATTTTTTGCTCTAGTTTAAATTGTGTTTTTAAAGCGGCTAAATCACTTTGCTCTTGATTTAGTTCTTTAATTTTTAAGTTAAGCAATTGAATTTTAAAATTTAAATCATTTGATTCATTTTTTATATTTTCCGATTTTTGCTCCAGTTGTTTTTGCCGTTCTTTTAACTCATCGGCACGATAGTATTGATGTTCTCCTTGATTAAAGCGTGTTACGTCTCGTTGATATTGTTCAAACTCAGCTCTTAGACTTATCTTTTTCTTATTCAAATCAGATGATAGCTGACTAATTTCTTGTTTGTTTAGAACAATTTCCTCATTTTTAAGACTCCATTGTTCCTGCTTTTGCAAAAGAGTATTCAAACTGTTTTGCTGCTCATTTTTAATTATTTGATGATCATCATAAATTAGATTAATTGATAACTGTGCTTCTGAATCATAAGTAAAATAGGTTTTTCCCGTCTCTGTCTGCCAGATTTCAGCAGCTTGCTGGCTAACCTCCATAAATTGTTCTTTAGTGAGTTGAAACCGAGGGTCAATAAAGGCGATTCGATATTTTAAAGGTTGTTGAGATGAACTGATTGGTAAGTTGCTTTGAGCAAACAGCATTGTTTGTAAGCCCATGTATAAACACAAGCTCAATCCCCACCATAGAAATCTTTTCATGGCAAAATAAAAAATATAAATAAATCTTATTGTTAGCTAATTAATTAACTTCGTCAAAATGATAAAAAATACAGGAGAGTGGGTGGGCTTTGTGATCTTGGTAAAAAAAATTAAAAAGATGTCTTTAGATTTGGCAATAATGGAATAATTAATGTAATAAGTAACAATGTATTTTTGTTTAGAAAATCTTTTTTATAATTAATAGATTAGTTTTTATAAGTGACCTTTTTGACATTAAATATTTAAAAAATATCCTTAAAAAACTATTGTTATTTTTTGTAACAAATAAAAAAACCGCGCCTAAGCGCGGTTTTTTATTAAAGAAACAAATTATTTTTTGTCATCTTTAACTTCAGTGAATTCTGCATCTACAACGCCATCATCAGCTTTTTGTTGACCAGCATCGCCACCTTGGAATGCATTTGGATCAAAGCCTTCTGCACCACCAGCTTGTTGTGCTTGTTCATAAGCACGTTGAGTGATAGGCATCAAGATGTTTTGTAAAGCTTCAGTTTTAGCTTTGATATCTTCAACATCATTTTCTTTAGTTGCTGTTTCAAGTTCAGAAACCGCAGTACTTACAGCTGTTTTTTCATCTTCAGTAACTTTATCACCAAGATCTTTTACAGCTTTGTTCGAGCTTGAAATCAATGCATCAGCTTCGTTACGAGCTTTTGCAAGTTCTTCAAACTTACGATCTTCTTCAGCATTCGCTTCAGCATCTTTAATCATTGCTTCGATTTCAGCATCAGACAAACCTGAGTTCGCTTTAATCTGGATCGATTGCTCTTTACCAGTACTCTTATCTTTAGCAGATACTTTCAAGATACCATCAGCATTGATGTCGAAAGATACTTCAATTTGTGGCACACCACGTGGAGCAGGTGGGATGTCGCCTAATTGGAAGTTACCCAACAATTTGTTTTGTTGAGCCATCTTACGTTCACCTTGGTAAACAGAAATATCTACAGCAGGCTGGTTGTCAGCAGCAGTAGAGAACACTTGTGATTTCTTCGCAGGAATCGTCGTGTTTTTCTCAATGATTGGTGTTAATACACCACCCATTGTTTCAATACCTAAAGTTAATGGTGTTACGTCTAATAAAAGAACATCAGTTTTGTCACCAGACAATACCGCACCTTGAATCGCAGCACCGATTGCTACTGCTTCGTCAGGGTTCACGTCTTTACGTGGCTCTTTACCAAAGAATTCTTGTACTTTTTGTTGTACAAGTGGCATACGAGATTGACCACCAACCAAGATCACGTCAGAGATGTCAGAAGTCGAAAGACCAGCATCTTTAAGCGCGATACGGCAAGGCTCAATTGTACGAGCAACTAAATCAGCAACCAAACCTTCAAGTTTTGCACGAGTTACGTTGATCACTAAGTGTTTAGGACCAGTCGCATCAGCAGTGATGTATGGAAGGTTAATTTCAGTTGCATTTGATGAAGAAAGCTCAATTTTTGCTTTTTCAGCAGCTTCTTTCAAACGTTGTAACGCAAGTGGATCATTTTTCAAGTTCACACTTTGTTCTTTCTTAAATTCTTCAACCAAGAATTCAATTAACGCGTTATCAAAGTCTTCACCACCAAGGAAAGTATCACCGTTTGTTGATAACACTTCGATTTGTTGGTCGCCATCAAGGTCTGCGATTTCAATGATTGATACGTCAAAAGTACCACCACCTAAGTCGTAAACTGCAACTTTACGGTCGCCTTCTTTTTTATCCATACCGAACGCAAGTGCAGCAGCAGTTGGTTCGTTAATGATACGTTTAACGTCTAGGCCAGCAATTTTACCCGCATCTTTAGTCGCTTGACGTTGCGCATCGTTAAAGTAAGCAGGAACAGTAATAACTGCTTCTGTAACTGTTTCACCTAAATAGTCTTCTGCAGTTTTCTTCATCTTTTTCAAGATTTCAGCAGAGATCTGTTGAGGTGCTAATTTTTTATCGTTTACTTCAACCCAAGCATCGCCATTGTCAGCTTTGATGATTTTATAAGGTACAAGACCGATGTCTTTTTGTACCGCTTGATCTTCATAACGACGACCGATTAAACGCTTGATAGCGAATAATGTATTTTTCGGGTTAGTTACTGCCTGACGCTTAGCACTTTGACCTACTAAGATCTCGCCATCTTTATAAGCGATGATCGATGGAGTTGTACGTGCGCCTTCAGCGTTTTCGATTACTTTTACTTTATCGCCTTCAAGTACAGCAACGCATGAGTTGGTAGTACCTAAGTCAATACCAATAATTTTTGCCATGTGACGTTTTCCTCAAAAATTCTTTTGCAATGTTTTTGCTTGTTATCCGATATGAGAGTGAATCTATTTTTTTCAAGCGTTTTAGCTAAAAAAAATCTAAAAACTCTCAAAAATTTACTTATTGACCAACCATAACCATAGCAGGGCGTAATAAGCGTCCATTCAAGGTATAGCCTTTTTGTAAAACGGTGCCGATTTCATTTGCTTTAGCATTAGGATCAATACCTACTGCCTGATGTAAATCTGCATTGAAACCATTTTTAGTATCAGCCTCTACAATGCCAAATTTTTCAAGCGCAGTTAACAGTGACTTCAAGGTTAATTTGATACCTTCAAGTACTGGTGTTTCTTCATCACCCGCTGCTTGAATTGCACGCTCTAGATTGTCTACAGAATCCAGTAATTCTTTTGCAAATTTTTCAAGCACAGTTTCCTTATGCTTTTCAGACTCACGTTGAATACGCTCTACACTTTTTTGTGCTTCGTAAACAGCATTCGCTGTACGTGCTTTTTCAAGTTTAAGACTTTCTTCTAATTTAGTGATTTGCGCTTGTAAAGATTCAACGGTAACGTCGTTTGCTTGCTCTACACCTTCAGCCTGAGTTTGCTCATTAGATTGCTCTGCTTGCTCGTGTTGAATGTCTTGAGCTTGCTCATTTTGCTCATTAGCCATTGATGATCTCCGTTTAAATGGGTTTTTAAACATGTACAGTCCTTTTGGCATCAGTATTTACTGGGTAAAACCTGAACTGCCATGCATATGCTGTAATTCATTAATAGGGATGAAGTATGGGCATTGCCTAAAAATTCAAGCGTACACGGCAATTTAAAACTTTTAATTTTGCGGTTTTAAGTAAAAATCTAAATTTTCGATCATAAAAGCAATAAATTCCTGCGTTATTTTGGGTAAATGTTGCCGAGATGCATATACCACTGACAGACTTAATTCCGGAGCTGAAAAGTTTTTAAATAAAGGAACTAATCTTTTTTCTTTTAAATCTTTTTTTACTAATAAAGAAGGCAACATTGCCACACCTTGGGCATGTACACACATATCATAAACAGCATTTACATCATTACTTTTAAAGGTCACGTTTAAAGGATAATTCTGCGGTTGTTGCTCTTCATCAAAAAGAGTCCAGAATTGATGTTGGCTATGGTGAGCTAAACATTCATGTTGAATAAGTTGTCTTGGATGAGAGAGGGGACTATGCTCTTTTAAATAGTCTGGATGAGCACAGAAAACGGACTCGATTTGACAAACAGGTCTCGCAATTAATCCATCTGCAACTTTTTGTGTTATACGCAAAGCTAAATCGACCTGAGCATCAATTAAGTCCATTGTATTTTCAGTCAGATATACATCAAATTGAATATGTGGATGTTGCTGTTTAAATTGACGAATACATTCCCCAACTCCTAATTGAAATAAAAATAAACCACAGGTAAAGCGAATCGTACCGTTATGTTGCTCAGGTGCGGCTAACTCTTGAAGAAGTTGCTGTTGTTGTAAAATATTTTCGCAGTAGAGGAGGGCTTTTTCACCTGCTGGTGTGAGAGATATTTTTCGTGTATTTCTTTGAAATAGTCGAGTTGAGAATGTGTGCTCTAGGTACTCTAGATAGCGTGAAACCATGGCACGGGAATAATTTAGGTGTTCTGCGGCTTTGGTTAAATTGCCATGCTGAGCAATAGAAACAAAGACGTGTATGGCTTTTAATGTATCCATATGCTTTATCATTATTACAATATATGCAACAGTTTATCTTAATTTAGTGCATTTACCTTACAGGAATTGCAATTTAAAGTATTTCTCATGAAATTGGAGAATACATAATGAAATTTTTTAAATTAACAGCTTCAGCTCTAGCAACTGCCACCGCTTTGACAATGGCTTCCTCCGCTTTTGCGCAAGATCTAAAAATCCAAAGTTTTCTGGCTAAACCAGAACATTTTGGGGTGACTTCTACTTTAATTGAAGGTGATAAGGAAGTTCTATTGGTTAATGCGCAATTCTCAAAATCTGAAGCATTACGCATTGCTGCCGATATTTTAGATAGCGGCAAAACCTTAAAAACAATTTTCGTAAGCTATGGCGATCCAGATTATTACTTTGGCTTAGATGTATTTAAACAGTACTTCCCAAATGTACAAATTATTGCAACGCCGGAAACAGTTAAACATATTCAAGATACTCAAGCGCTCAAAGTGAAGTATTGGGGTCCACAAATGGGTGCAAATGCGCCTAGCCAAATTATTGTGCCTCAAGCTTATACTGCTAAAACTTTAAAGTTAGAGAATGAGTCAATTGAAATTAAAGGTAAGAAAGAACTCACTTATTTATGGATTCCTTCTTCAAAAGCAGTAGTAGGTGGTATTCCTGTATCTTCAGGTATTCATTTATGGATGGCAGATACACCAAAAGTTAAAGACCGCAATGAAGTGATTCAAACTCTAGAAAGTATTAAAGCGCTTCAACCTCAAACGGTTGTTCCAGCACATATGGTTGAGGGTGCTCCACAAGGTTTGGATGCGGTTAACTTTTCGATTGATTATCTCAAGAGTTATGAGAAAGCAGCCAAAGTAAGTAAAAATGCGAGTGAGCTGAGTCAGCTCATGCAAAAACAATATCCAACATTAAAGAGTGTGGATAGTCTTGAGCTAGGTGCAAAAGTTGTAAAAGGCGAGATGCAATGGCCGTAATTTAAATCGAAATATAATAAATTTTCAGAGAAGCCGAGGTCTATGCCCGGCTTTTTTAATGAGAAAAGGATTTTTTAAGCAAAAAACCTCTGTAACATTCTACGTACCTTATATAGCGTTTCTATGAAGAGAATTTTTTTGAGTAGAGCAAAAGCCTAAGATAAAAATTAAAAATTGATAAAATTAAACAAAAGCTTAAGCTCCTACTTCTATATAAAAGCTAGAGATAAGAGGAGGGAAGTGAATTTAATAAAAAATTGCACAATTTGTACTTCTATTACTACAAAAGACAACCAATGATACGCACGCCGAAAAAAAAAATTGTGAATTATAGGCAGCGCGAAGATGAACTTTGCATTTGAATGTTTGTCGTAATGAAAGGAAAGCGATTATGAAAAAATTAGGTCTTATCTCTGTAGTACTTGCTGGTGTTGCTTTTACAGCTGTTGGTTGTGCATCTGAAGCTGGTTTAAATGCATCAGGTTCTGCTCAAACAAGTGCTAGCCCATCTGGCGTACAAGCTGGTGTAGGCGTTGATGCTGGCGTTTCTGGCCAAGCACAACCAGGTCAAGTTGATGCTGGTGCTTCAGGTTCTGTTTCAGGCTCTGCAACTGCTCAGTAATTCTTAGTGATAAGAATAGTTAAAAGATTATAGAGTCATATATTCAAGATGCCGATTTATATATGAAATGAGCTGCTACTCATTATTCTATAATTAAGAGAGTTTAGAATTCTCAAAAAAGCCCCAAAAGACGTAGCTTATTGGGGCTTTTTATATAGTAATAAATTTAGTCATCATGACGATAATCTCGATGATTATGATTACGATCTTCTACCCGTTTTTTATCCCACTCGTGGCGTCTTTTCTCGTCATCATGGCGTCTCTTATCCCATTCATGACGATTTCGATCCTGTTCGCGAGCAACTCTTCGTTGTTGTTCATATATTCTTTGACGTTCTTCCCAGCGTCTGCGTTCCCAATCGTTATATCGACGTCCATCATTGCGATCATAGCGATTACTATCATGATCATGGTAACCATAACCACCACGATAAGAAGGGTCGTCCGTATAAGCCACACAGCCTACAGTTAAAAGACTGGTTGCTAATAAAGTAACAACTAGTTTTGTTGACATAATCGTACCTCTTTTTGTCTGTTAACAATAATTGGCAAAAAAGTTCTGTTTTAAGTGACAGATTTGTTAATGACATTTGCTTTAAATCAGATTAGCGTAATTTGGGTTTTACCTTTGTATCTTGATTACGTGTGTTGTATGCGAATATAGTCAAACAACAACAGAATTCTGTAGACAATATGAAGGATAAGAGGAATTCATGGAGATAGGCATGACAGCATTCAATCAAAAAATTCAAATATTGCTAGATAAGGGCCAAGGGCCCGCTGCTCGAGCTCTTGATAAGTTACCTCGATTAGCTCAAGAATCACTTGCCAAAATTCTTGGATATTCTTACCAATATCCAGATCTCGACTCATTTACTAAATGTTTGATGGCTGTGCAAATTAAACAGGGGCGGATCGGTTTCATTGGTTCAGATCCAATTGAGTCTAGAAGACTGTTTGATAACCAAATGCTGGCTATACGCCAGAAATCAACCGAGATTGATTCAGTAGAAGATATTCGGTTACCTCTCCAAAGTGGTACAATTTTTGCGAGACACTACCATCCAGCACCGAATAAAAAATTACCGCTTCTTGTTTTTTATCACGGAGGAGGGTTTGTTGTTGGTGGTTTAGATACTCATGATGAGGTTTGCCGTATATTGGCAAAATATGCAAAAGTACAAGTACTCAGTATCGATTATCCTCTTGCGCCTGAGGTTTCTCCTCAACATTTAATCCAATCCTGTGAAGATGCTTTAGCTTGGGTATATCAAAATCGTCGACAATTAAAAATATTAAAAGGTCGAATTGCGGTAGCTGGTGATAGTGCAGGTGGAAACATCAGTACGGTCGTGGCTCAAAGATCAGTAAATAAGCCTTATGCTCCACAGGCGCAGCTTCTGATTTATCCTACAGTTGATTTTAAAAGCCGACATCCTTCCTTCTATGCTTATAACGAAGGATTGGTTTTGACAGATAACGATATCAATAATGTCACTCAATATTACGCAACCCAGCATAATGTAGAGTTAGATGACCCTATTATTTCGCCAACCTATGGCAACTTGAAGAAGAATCCACCTGCTTTTGTGATTACGGCTGGGCATGATGTATTACATGATGAAGCAAAAATCTATAGCTATAAACTACGCCAAAATGGTGTGAAAATGCATTATGAAGAATACCCAGACCAAACTCATGGTTTTATAAATTTAACGCCTATTTCTAAAAAAGCTAAACGTTACACCATCGAGTTGAGTAAAAACTTTAGAAAATTCTGGGATAAAAATAGCTAACTAAAAAATTTGGTCCATGTTTCACGTGGAACGTGGACTAATATTCAAATCTAAAATATAAGGCTTTAAATAAAAGTTAATAAATACTCACTAGAATTCTTTTATATAGATGATTAAATTTAACCTTTATTAAGTTTTGCATTTTACTGTAGGAAGATATGAAAAAATTATTAATGCTATGTTGCTTGGGTTTAAGCAGTCATTCAGTCTGGGCTGACACTTTAGTTGAAATGCAAACGAATTTAGGCAACATTGAAATACAGCTTTATGATGAGAAAGCTCCAATCAGTGTGAAGAATTTTAAAAGCTATATAAAGTCGAACTTTTATAAAGATACGATCTTCCATCGCGTAATTCCTGGATTCATGGTACAGGGCGGTGGACTTACTGCAAATATGCAAGAAAAGACCACTCGAGCACCAATCAAAAACGAAGCTGGAAATGGAATTGCTAATACACGCGGAACTTTAGCAATGGCTCGTACTGCAAATCCTGATTCAGCCACTAGTCAATTCTTTATTAATGTCGCAGATAACAGTTTTCTAAATCGCTCGGCTGGTAACCCAGGTTATGCAGTTTTCGGAAAAGTAACTAAAGGAATGGATGTAGTTGACCGTATTGTAAAGGTACCTACAACCAACGATGGAATGCATCAGAACGTTCCTAAACAACCTATTAAGATAATAGAAGTGAAAATCAAAAAAGAATGAAAATAAGTGATTTTAATTTTTATTGTTTTTTATCAATAGCTTAATTAACAATTTTAGCTTTTTTGAATTTCAGTTGGGTAAAAAAGAGTCGGTCGAACACATGTATTTAGAAAAGTGCTTGCGTACCAATTTTTTTTCCCTATAATGCACTCATCCCGACGCGATACATGAGAATATCTTAGCTTACAGGGTTAAGATGAAAGCTTGGTATTGCGTTGAATTCTGTCTCTGACGAAGAGCAGAAAAATCATTAAGAGAATTGAAGAACAACTTGTGTGGATTTTTACTGATTGATTAATCG
>NZ_JAOTNV010000001.1:0-88987 GCF_025630795.1 Acinetobacter sp. AYS6 | reverse complement strand
TGTGAGAGTAAGTCATCGCCAGCTCATTATTCTAACACCCCGACCCCGAAAGAGGTCGGGGTGTTCTTTTATACGCGGAGTTAAATCAAAATAAAAAACTGAGACTAGTTTCTTAATAATAGATCTATTATCATGATAAGGAATTAAATAACAAGATTTTTTGGCATGAATAAGTTTGAATCTTCATATAAAATTTTATTAGATAATAATTGGAGTTTAGAAGAATTTACAATTTTTACTCGATTATATTTTCAAAATTACTCATTTATATATTGTTTGGAAGATCTATCTTTTTCAGAAACAAATTCAAAATCCTCTAAATTGGAGAAGGTTTTGAAAGAATTCAAATTAAGATCTGGTTTAAGTTATGTGAATATATATACTATATTTCGTGATGAAATTAGAAAAGATGAAAGGCCTGATGTTAAGTCTATAAAATATGCTTCACCAGGATGGATTGAACTTTATCTTAATTATGAGGTAGCGATTGAGATAGCGAAAGCTATAACTATTTTTCTAAGTAGTACAACAGCGGTAGTGGTAGCCTATAAAAAATTATATAAAATTTTTATAGATTTACATCATTTACGTAAAGAAAAAAAGAATATGTCATTAAAATTAGATGTAGAACATATTAAAACAGTTAATCAGTTGAATAATGAGTTAGCAAAAGGTTTAGGCTATACAAATTTGGATCAGTTAATAGCAAATACTAATGATGTAGAGGAAACCTCTAAATTACTTATGGCTCACTATCGTAGAATGAATAAAATGGCTGAATTTGTTCGTAAAGGTAAAGCAAATTTTCCAGAAGAATAGAATCTTATTAATAAATAAAGTCCCTTTATTAAAGGGACTTTTTATATTTAATTGCTTAGATATCCACTAACTTTTTTACTTTCCTGTTTACTGATAAGCCTATAATGATTCAGAATCATTCCAAATCTAATAAGGATATAACATGTCTACTGATCAGCAATTTCCAACACCCAATAATTTAGGAATAGCAGTTTATCCAAATAATGCAGAAGCTATTGGCAATACTCCTTTAGTTCGCATTAATCGTTTGATTAAAACTGGTGCAACCGTATTAGCAAAAGTGGAAAGCCGTAACCCTGCATTTTCTGTGAAATGTCGTATCGGAGCGGCACTAATTGCCGATGCAGAAAAGCGTGGTGTGTTAAAAGAAGGTATGCATATTATTGAACCAACCAGTGGGAACACGGGGATTGCCTTGGCTTTTGTTGCAGCAGCCAAAGGTTATCCAATTACTTTAACTATGCCAGCAAGTATGAGTATTGAGCGCAGAAAAGTATTAAAAGCACTCGGTGCTAATTTGGTATTAACTGAGCCAGCGAAGGGAATGAAAGGTGCGGTTGATGAAGCTGTACGTTTAGCAGCTGAACAGCCAGATGTTTATTTCTTACCTCAACAATTTGAAAACCCAGCAAATCCACAAATCCATGTAGATACAACTGGTCCTGAAATTTGGCAAGCAACAAATGGACAAGTCGATATTTTGGTTGCGGGTGTAGGTACTGGCGGCACAATTACCGGTATTTCTCGTTATTTCGAACAAGTTCAAAATAAAGCTTTGTATTCAGTAGCAGTTGAACCTGCTGAGTCTCCAATTATTACTCAAACTAGAAATGGAGAGAACATTACACCTGGGCCACATAAAATTCAGGGAATTGGTGCGAACTTTATTCCAAAGAATCTTGATTTGGATCTTGTAGATGAAGTTTTACCAGTGACTAGCGAAGAAGCAATTCAGTGGGCAAGAAACTGTGCAACCCAAGAAGGTATTTTAGTGGGTATTTCAAGTGGAGCAGCTTTGGCTGCGGCGGCAAAAATTGCAGAACGTCCTGAAAATGCTGGTAAAACTATTGTTGTTATTCTGCCAGATAGTGGGGAGCGTTATTTATCTTCTGTTCTATTTGATGGTTTATTTGACGAATAAAATTAACCGCATAAAAAGCCCATCTATTGATGGGCTTTTATTTAAACTTATTTATAAAGCGCTTTTTAAAGCTTTTTGATGACGTTTAACAGATCGAGCATATTTTTTAGCTTTGTGACGTGTCCAGAAACTTCGCTCATATCCAGTTGGTCCCACATTATAATAAGCTGTTGCTTTGAACCAACTATCCGCTGATTGATAGTAATGATTTAAAATATAAGCACCACATTGAATATTTGTAGATTCATCATACAAATTACCAGCACAAGTTTGTTGCCAATAGCTAGGAATAATTTGGGTTAAACCTACTGCACCCGTAGGCGAGAGAGCATTAGTATTGTAACTCGATTCTTGTCTTATGACCGCGGCAAGTAAAAGAGGCGGCACATTATATTGATCAGCACTTTGAATAATTATCGGAGATAACCGATTCGCTGTGCTTTGTGGAACAGAATAAGCTTTTTGTAGACCAGACGAGAGTTTATTTGAACGCCATGAAAATGAACCACTATTCGGGCCTAAGCTTGTACACCCAGTCATTATTGTCATTAAAGCAATTACAAAAAATTTGAGACTCAAAATGTTTATTTGAGTCGGTTTAAAATAATTGTTAGATAAAGATGAGGTAAGCAAAATACAAAACCGATAATCAAATTTCAAATGAAATCATGGTATTCAGCTGTAACTACTCGATCAATATAAGTTCTGTTGCTCAGCACAAGCAAATAGTGAGAATTTTGTATAATTAAAATGAAAGAACCCCGACTTCCTGTCGAGGTTCTTTCGTATTCAGCTTATGTAGCTAACTCCTGTCAACTACCGCTTCCTGCGTTCTTATTCTTCTTCAATGAGACATCCTGTCTCTCTATGTTTCATATACTATGAAAAAATACTAAAGACGAATATCCGCAAATCACGGCAAGTTTTGTACGTTTTAACTTACAGGCGTACTTTTTTAACTTTTTTAACTTTTTTAAATATGATGTCGACGAGTTTCTGAGCTAGAGGGGCACAAATCAATACACTTGGGAAAGCTAATATCCATGCAATAATCCAAGCTGATACCCACAATGAAAGAAAATAATGATTTAGTCCCACTACTTTAAACGTTGAAATACCTGAAACTATAAAAGACATCATTCCAGATAAAATTAAGAGGAATAAAAGTTTCTGTGCTTTCATGGTCTTATATTCCTTGATAAGCATTTAAGGTCAATGCAAAATTTTCTCCAAATTGTTGAGCAGTTTTAATATCTCCTTCATCAAACCTATCTGGATTACTGCCATGTCCAGCCTGAGCCATTAAGCCTGACCATGAGCCTAGACGATTGGCTGCTTGTGCATAGGCAACTCCTTGGTGTTGCTCAGGCATAATCGGGTTGCCGACCCATAACATGCCGTGTTGCATACAAAAGGTAAAAAGTGAAATTAGTGTTGATTGTTTATCACCTGCGGGAAGGGAAGATACAGTAAAGCCAGCCGCTAGTTTTCCTTTAAAGCTCTGTTTTTTCCATAATGGACCTGTTGCATCCATGAGTTGTTTTAACTTGGAAGATACACCACCTAAATAAGTGGGGGATCCCCAAATTAAGCCGTCATATTGAATTAGGGTTTCTGGGTTTTCGACAAGATGTTCAGCATTTAGTAAATCTACTTTAATATCTTTATGGCTCAAGATACCCATTTGAATTTGCTGGGCAATAAATTGGGTGTGGCCTTGGCGACTATAGTAAATAATGGCAACAGTTTTCATGAGCAGTTTCCTCTTTATTTAAATTTGAAATAATTTTGCAGTGAGATATAAGCCACAACCAAAAACACTATGGTTCATCAAACTTTTTAGACAGTTCAAAAAAGGATGAGGTGTTTTTGATGAAGCAAAGCCACTACCCATCGCAGGTTGCATAATAAAAAAAGGAATGAGGACGGTGACTACACCAAACAGAAGTGCTGAATAAAACTGAGGATGGCTAAGCCAAGTTGAGCCGACAATGAGAAGAAAGCTCACTGCAAAGATTAGCCCAACACTATAATGAGCAATCCAGCCCAACAAATATTCACCTTTAATTTGAGGGCTTTTTGCAATAGATTGATGGATGAGTTTCCCTTGAAATATCCAGCCGACCCAGCGTCCGAGAAAGGAAAAATTTAAGGTCGGAATTTTAAATATCTTTAATATTAACAGCCAGATATCCATAATAATTGTTGCGCCAATACCAAGGCATAAAGCTTGAAAGAACAACGTGGAGAGATTCATTTTGAAACCTTGCTTTTATACGTATGAAACGTGATAAATTTATTGTGCAAGTTAAAGTTCACTTGAAGTCAAGAGGTTGTTATGGATATTGGTGAAGTCGCTAAAAGGGCAAAAGTCACAACAGCAACACTACGTTTTTATGAAGAGAAAGGATTAATTAAATCGATAGGGCGGCAAGGTTTACGTCGGCAATATGGGAAACAAGTGCTTGATCAGCTGGCACTCATTGCTTTAGGTCGTGCCGCAGGTTTTTCTTTAAATGAAATCGCTACAATGTTTGGGCAAGATGGTAAGCCTGATCTTGATCGGCAAAAACTAAAAGATAAAGCTGAACAACTAGAACAAATGGCAAAGCGATTGCATTTTATCAGCCAAGGATTAGAACATGCTGCTGTATGTCCTGCTGAAAATCATATGGAATGTCCAACCTTCCAGAATTTTTTAAAAGCAGCAATTGATGGAGAATATCAGCCAACGAAACTTTAATTCTTTTTGATGAAGTTATTTAGTTTGTGTTTGTATTGAAAAGTTGAGTTTGTCATATTTTCGCCATAAAGATTTCATCTTTTTGAAGTAAAAACTTCATATAAGCTTGATTAAATTTGCTTAATTTTTTACCGACTGTATAAAACCATGAGCAAAAAAACTTTAGTCGCATTACTCTGTTGTGCCAGTTTGGGATTGACGGCATGTAACGATGATAACGATCAAGAACAAACCTCACCCACTGAAAACGTTGCCGAACCGACCTTAATTTCTTTTGCCAAGTTACCTGTAGAAACTTATGCAGCTGGACCAGATTCTGGCGCATATGTAAAAGGTGCAAACGGAATTTATCCTCCATTTAAAGGCCAACCTGTACAGGGCTTTTCTGCCGCATTAAAAAATGAAGACGGCAGTTATATGGCAATGGCCGATAACGGTTTTGGGACGCAAGATAATTCATCAGACTTTCTACTTCGTATTTATAAATTAAAGCCTGATTTCAAAACTAAAGCTAAAGGCACGGGTCAAGTGACTGTGCAAAGCTTTATCCAACTGCGTGATCCAAACAAGTTAATTCCATTTAATATCGTCAACGCTAATACAGCTGAGCGTTTATTAACGGGTGCTGATTTTGACCCAGAGTCGATGCAACGTACTAATGACGGCACTTACTGGATTGGGGATGAGTTTGGTCCGTATTTACTTCATTTTTCAGCAGATGGTGTGTTGCTAGATGCTCCGATTGCTCTACCAAATCCATTAAATCCGACTCAAGAATTACGTTCACCACAAAATCAGTTTAATAAAGCTCAAATTAATTTTGTAGAGCCTCTGGTTCAGCAAAGTGGTGGTTTTGAAGGAATGGCAATTTCGCCAGATGGGCAGTATCTTTACCCACTTATAGAAAAGCCAATTAAGTCAATTCGGGACACGGAAAGACAGTTACTGATTTCGCAATTCGATATTAAGAAAAAAGCGTATACAGGAAAATATTATTGGTTCCAGTTAGATAGCAAGGCAACCAATATTGGGGACTTCCAACTCTTTAATAATAATGAAGGCATCATTATTGAACGTGATGCAACACAGAATAATTTAGGCGGCTATAAAAAATTAATTCGTATTAAGTTAAATGAGTCAGGTCAGCTAGTCAGCCGTGAAGATTTAGTCGATTTAATTAAAATTGCTAACCCGAATTTGTTGTATAGCACAGCTAGAGCAGGGGATATTGGGACAGAACAGGTTTTCGCTTTCCCATTTGAAACCATCGAAGATGTGATTATTGAAAACGGTACAACGTTGACTGTCCTAAATGATAATAACTTCCCTGGTTCGACAGGGCGTAACGCAAAACTGGCTGATGACAATGAGATTATTCAAATTCGTTTACCAAAAGCTTTGTTCTAAGCCATATAAACCAGTGAGTTAAAACTGCGGCGGGTTTTTATTCCGCCGCATTTATGAGAAGAATAAAATACTGAACAAACTTTAATCAAATTAATTTTTATATCCTTGTTTTCGTTTGTTTTATAAACAGGGAAAATGAATGAAATTCATGTTAAAATGATCGGCTTTCATCTTTAGATGTCTCTCCTTCATCTGCTAGCCGAGATTCGCAAGCCATGTCTACTGCCTACACCATGCAAACTGCGCCAAAAGCGTTGTTTGATTACGACAAATATTGGGCGTCGTGTTTTGAACCAGCGCCATTTTTGCCGATGTCACGAGAAGAAATGGATCAACTTGGCTGGGATGCGTGTGACTTTATTTTAGTCTGCGGCGATGCTTATATTGATCATCCATCGTTTGTATCTGGTGTGATTGGACGTGTGCTTGAGGCACAAGGTTTTCGCGTCGGAATTATTGCACAGCCAGATTGGACCAATGTTGAAAGCTTCCGAGTTTTAGGTAAGCCAACCATTGCTTGGGGTGTGACCGCGGGTAATATGGATTCGATGATTAACCGTTATACGGCAGATCGTAAAATTCGTTCGGATGATGCTTATTCTCCAAACAATGAGCCGAACAAACGTCCTGACCGTGCAGCAACAGTATATTGTCAACGTTGTCGTGAAGCATTCCCAGATGTACCGGTGTTATTAGGTGGAATTGAAGGCAGTTTACGCCGTATTGCGCATTATGATTATTGGTCAGATAAAGTTCGTCGATCGATTTTGATGGACTCAAAAGCCGATTTGCTGATGTACGGTAACGGTGAGCGTGCCATTATTGATGTGATGCACCGTTTGGCTAAAGGTGAAAAAATCCACGAAATTACAGATGTTCGTGGTACAGCTTTTATTATTAATAAACATAACAAAGCATCAAAAGCAAAGTTTGTTGAAGTTGCAAGTAATGACGTAGATACGATTGGACGTGTTGATCCAATTATTAACCCTTATGTCATGACAGAAGATATTGATGGGTGTGAGGTTGAAAAAGAAAAAGGTAACTCTTTAGCTCAATATCAAGATTTCCAAAAAGAGATTGTTGCAAATCCGATTGTGCGTGAAGGTGACAAACTA
The DNA here is from genome assembly GCF_025630795.1 of Acinetobacter sp. AYS6. Classification (NCBI taxonomy): domain Bacteria; kingdom Pseudomonadati; phylum Pseudomonadota; class Gammaproteobacteria; order Moraxellales; family Moraxellaceae; genus Acinetobacter; species Acinetobacter sp. AYS6. The sequence goes on along the minus strand of NZ_JAOTNV010000001.1, from coordinate 81,759 downwards.
GACGATGATACTCAAATTGTTCAATTAAAGCCGGCACCGTCAAAAGCAATTAAACATAAATTACCTCCACGTGAGTTGGCAGTCATTCGTTTACCTTCTTTTGAAGAAGTGGCGAATGATCATGTGCTTTACGCGCATGCAAACCGTATTTTGCATCTTGAAACTAATCCGGGTAATGCCCGTGCATTGGTGCAACGTCATGGTGAGCGCGATGTCTGGATCAATCCACCTCCAATTCCTCTAACAACTGAGGAAATGGACTATGTGTTTGATCTTCCATATGCACGTTTGCCACATCCTACTTATGGCGATGCGCGTTTCCCTGCATTTGATATGATCAAATTCTCTGTCAATATCATGCGTGGCTGTTTTGGCGGCTGTACGTTCTGTTCGATTACAGAACATGAAGGTCGTATTATCCAAAACCGTTCGGAAGATTCGATCTTACGTGAGATTGAAAAAATCCGTGATACGGCACCAAACTTCACCGGCATTATTTCAGATTTAGGTGGGCCAACAGCAAACATGTACCGTTTGCATTGTAAAGACCCTGAAATTGAGAAGAACTGCCGTAAGCCTTCTTGTGTATATCCGGGCGTTTGTCAGAACTTACATACCGATCATGCACCTTTAGTACAGCTTTATCGTAAAGCACGTGCGATTAAAGGTGTGAAGAAGATTCTGATTGGTTCTGGTTTACGTTATGACCTTGCGGTACTAAACCCTGAATATGTAAAAGAGTTGGTACAACATCACGTTGGTGGTTATTTAAAAATTGCACCAGAGCATACCGAACAAGGCCCGTTATCGAAGATGATGAAGCCGGGTATTGGTACGTATGATCGCTTCAAGCAAATGTTTGACCGTTTTAGTAAAGAAGCAGGAAAAGAGCAATACTTAATTCCTTACTTTATTGCAGCACATCCGGGTACTTCAGATTATGACATGATGCACCTTGCAATTTGGCTTAAGAAAAATGGTTTCCGTGCCGATCAGGTACAGACGTTCTATCCATCGCCAATGGCAACTGCAACCACCATGTACTATTCGGGCAAAAACCCGCTTGCTAAAGTAGCTCGCTATACCGAAAAGGTTGATATTGTAAAAGGTGAGAAGCGTCGTCGTTTGCATAAAGCATTCTTACGCTACCATGATCCAAACAACTGGCCATTACTTCGCGAGGCTTTAAAAGAAATGGGTCGTGCCGATTTAATTGGTAATTCGAAGCAGCATTTGATTCCGACTTATCAGCCACAAGGTACTGCGGAAGGTGAATATAAATCTGCACGTAAGAAGAACTCGTCTGTTGCGGGAGATTCAGCAAAACGTGGTCAGGGGCAATCTCGCTCAGTAGCAGGGCAAAAACGTCCACAAAAAGGACAGGTTCTAACTCAACATACAGGTTTGCCTCCTCGTGAAACAGGTGAGAAAAGACCGTTCGGTGGAAAAAGTAAACCGAAAACCAAGGTTCGTGGATGATGATAAAACAGGCTCTTAAATAGAGCCTGTTTTGTTTTTAATGTATCTGTTTAAATCGCATAGTGAGATTTTTGCAGATTTAAAGTACAAAAAGCGTAACGAAAGATGATAAATACCGAAAATCTGACGAGCTGCACTTGATTGTTGCTGACTGTATGATTATAAATAATGTGAGGGTGGCTAAATTTAAGCCAAGCTTGATAACTACAAGTGAAATTAATAAGTGAACCTTTTAAAAAACGGCTGTGTCGTTATCAATTAAAACAAAGTGTGCTCTAGCAAAATCATTATAAAAAACCTAAAGGATTGGACCTATGTATTATTTAATTACGATTTTATTATTATTCTTGGCTGTTGTGATGGCAGTGAAAAGTCTTTCACGAAGGCATCAACATGATAGTGCATTGAAGCGCCGTGCAGTATTAACCAGTCATGAACAAATGACATTAACCAGACTACAAACAGTTTTGCCTAAATTTACCGTGTTGGCACATGTGTCTTTTGATGCGTTATTAACCACAAAATATGCGCATACACGTCGAAAATATCAAAATATGGCAGCTGACTTTGTTGTACTTGATCAAAATTATCAGGTTGTAGTGGTTGTTGTTCTTGGCGAAAATGGTTTACGCCGAGCTCATCAGCAATATGAACGTCGTCTTTTACAACTGGCTGGCTATCGTGTGCTGCATTACAGTGAAGTACCTGATTATCACGATCTAAGAAGAGACTTACTAACTCCAGAAACAGAGATGGCAACTTTACATACAACGCCGCAGCTAGAAAGAATGTCAAATGCTTTTGTGAAGTCTTAAAAATTAGAGACTATAACAATTGATTGGAGAACTCATTAAAGAAGATCTAAATAACATGCTGACATTAAAAATGTTAAAACTACTAAAAAATTGAGCAATATAACTAGGGATATTGCTCAATTTAGTGTCACTTTATATTTATAAAAATTATGGAAGTACTGCAACAACCGTCATTTCTACAAGCACGTCCGGAGCATAAAGTTTGGATTCTACACAAGTACGTGCTGGTGGATGTCCTTCACTAATCCATGCATCCCAAACAGCATTCATTGCTGCATAATCTTTGTCGATATCTTTTAGAAAAATCATAATAGAAAGAATATGGGTTTTATCTGTTCCAGCTTCTGCCAATAAGCGGTCAATATTATCTAAAGTTTGTTGAGTCTGTGCTGTAACATCTACGCTCGTATCATCTGCGAGTTGCCCAGCTAAGTGTACTAAATTACCTGAAATCGCAACTTCGCAGTAGCGTGAAGTCACGTGTAAACGCTTTACCGTCATAAAAATGCTCTAGAGTGGCTTTATTTAATAGTATTGATTTTATGAAGAGTTGCTATGTGGGCGCAAGCAAGTAGAAAAGAATTTCAGTAGATTATTGTGATGAGGAATATAAGATCAGCCATGTATCGGAAGGGCCCTGCAATATTCGGATTTGGTCGTCACGCCAATCACAGGACGATATGCCGAAAGTAAAGGTTGCTTTGGCATGTTGCAAATACATGGGTAATGAATATGCGCTAATTAGGTTACTCTAAACTTGCAGTAAAAGGGAATAGATTTTGTTCAAAAACTACTCTTTCGGGTGAAAAATAGCCAATTACCAAAGGTTAAGTTGAAAGTCATCTGCTTGGGTTTGTAATTGATAAACACCTATACCAATTAAGCGAAACTCGAAATGTTCTGGAATTTGCATTTCATTTAATAATAAAAATAAAACTTGGATTAAGTCTTGTAAGGACTGGATCGGTCTTTTAAAGCTTTTACTATGTTGTAAAGTTTGAAAATTCTTGAGTTTAAGTTTGATATTCACACCACGTGCATTGAGCTGTTTTTTCTCTAGAGTTTGCCAGACTTTTTCGGCTAGTCCCTGCCAATAGGGCTGACATTGGACCAAAGTAAAATCACTATCGAAAGTGGTCTCTTTAGAAATTTGTTGGCGAGCTCTTTCAGCTTGGACAGGTCTGTGGTCAATTCCTTGTGCATAGAGGTAGAGTTGTTGACCATATTTGCCGAAATGATGAACTAAAACAGCCTCTTCAATTTTCTGTAAGTCGCCTAGAGTATGTAACTGAAGCTGCTGTAATTTTTCCTGAGTGACTTTACCGACTCCAGGAATTTTTTTAAGCGGAAGATCTTGAATAAAAGTAGCAACCTGTGAAGGTTTGATTACGCATAAACCATTCGGTTTGTTCCAGTCCGAAGCAATTTTTGCTAAAAACTTATTTGGTGCGACACCTGCCGAGGCAGTCAGTCCCGTTAACCGAAAAATATCTTCCCGAATGTGCATGGCAACTTCGGTTGCACTTGCAATTTGTTTTAAATTCTCAGTGACATCTAAATAGGCTTCATCTAAAGATAATGGTTCGATAAGAAGCGTATATTGCTGAAAGATTGAATGAATTTGAGCTGAAACTGTACGATATTTTTCAAAATTTGGCTCAATAATAACGACTTGAGGGCATAGTTTTCTGGCCTGAGTCATCGACATGGCTGAACGTAAACCAAACTCGCGGGCAGGATAAGATGCAGCAGCAATTACAGCTCGCGGATGGTGAGATGAAATAACAACGGGTAAATGCCTTAATTCCGGATGTTCCCGTAGCTCGACTGATGCATAAAAGGCATCCATATCGATATGAATGATTTTGCGCATATTATTGTGCTTTCACGATGCCTTGCTGCTGTAAGAATTGGTGCCATTCTTTGACTGAACCCTCATAAACATTTAAGTCTACTGGCTTTGTCATCCCTTCAATTTTACCCTGATTACTATGCTGCCAAAAGAGCCATTTTCTCTTGTCTTTAAGTTCAGGTTTTCCTTCGTAATCTCTGACCCAAAGTGGTGTATTGGGGAAACTACCTATTAGCACAATGTGGTAAAAGGTTTTAGAAATATAAAAGATAGGTGGTTTGCCATAATGCTGTTTTAAGCGGTCATGCATGATGCCTATTTCTTTAAGTAATTGTTCTTTGGTATGCGAGTTAATACAGTTACCGTCATATTCCAGATCAATAACAGGTGGAAGAGCATCTAATTTTTTAGGTACAGTCGCAATAAAGTTATCTGCTTGCGTTTTACCATCACGACATAGACGATAAAAGTGATAAGCACCTACGTGAAACCCATGTTCACGAGCTTTAAGCCAGTTTTCTTGAAATTTTGAATCTTGGTAATCACCGCCTTCTGTCGCTTTTAAATAAACGAATTGGAACTTTTCTGGTGATATTTTTTTCCAGTCAATATCACCCTGATGGTGAGAAATATCAAATCCTTGAACTGGATAATCTTGTGCAACAGCTTTTTGCTGGTAGAACAGACCAAAATAAGCTAGTACGCCCATAACACATGCCAAGCCAATTCCGATTAGGGTATTGTACTGTGCTGTGAAAAAGGTTTTAGCTAATTTGGTCATGCAAAACTCATTAAAGATCTGAAGCCGACATCATAGCGCGATTCAAGAATGAGAAACCACGCTAAAAATGCAAAGGCTTATACGGGAGTATTTTTTGGAATTTGCCAGAAAATAAGAGCCGCAATTACATTGATACAACCGAGGCAAATTAAAGTGACATGGAATGCAGTGGTTACATGAGCTGGACCATAATAATTGGTAAATACATTAATGAGTGTACCTGCCAGTGCTACGCCAATACTCATTGATAGCATCATGATCATCGATAGAAAACTATTACCGCTACTTGCATCTTGTTGAGGCAAGTCTTTCAAGGTCAATGTGTTCATACCCACAAATTGTAGTGAGTTTAATGTGCCAAATAAGAAAAAGTGTAAGGCCCTAAACCAAGTTGGAGTGTCAACTGTCATGATGGCGAAAGAGGCGATACATAGCCCGACCAGCGTTGTGTTGATGAGTAAAAAACGTCGATAGCCAATCTTTTGAATAATCGGTCTAACAATTGGTTTTGAAAATAATGAACCCAAGACCAAAGGAATCATCATTAAACCGGCAATGAAAGGTTCAAAACCAAAAGCGACCTGTAGCATGAGCGGTAAAACAAAAGGTAAAGCATTACCACCAAAGCGGGCAAAGAAATTACCTAAAATACCAATCGCATAAATTTTGTTTCTAAAGAGACGGCTGCGAAATAATGCATTTTGATGTGTATGAGAATGGTAGGCATACCAAAGTGTTGCGATTATGCCGACCACTATTAGCGAAATACTAAACCAGTTTGAATATTCAGGTGAGGCTAGATGTTCAATACCCAACGACCATCCGATCATTGCCACAACTAATAAGATGAAACCGACCAAATCAAATGTTTTGACCATAGGCTCTTTTACATTTGGCATGACTTTTAATGTCATTAATATACCGAGTATGCCCATAGGAATATTAATCAGGAAAATCCAGTGCCAAGTTGCAACTTCAACTAACCAACCACCCAAAGTTGGACCAGCCAAAGGCCCGAGTAAACCTGCAAGACTCATTAAGCTCATTGCAGCTAAAAATTGAGTTCGGGGAATAATTTTTAAAAGTGACAGACGGCCAACGGGAAGTAGTAAGGCTCCGCCCACGCCTTGGATGACTCGGAAAAATAAGAGTTCATTGAGACTCTGAGAAAGACCACAACCCAAAGAGGCTAGTGTAAAAATAACGATGGCCGATAAGAATATATTTCTAACACCAAAGCGGTCTGCTAACCAGCCACTTAAAGGAATACAGGCAGCAACCGATAAGACATAGGCCACCACTACGCTGTGCATGCGTAAAGGATCTTCATTTAGATGGTGAGCCATTGCAGGAATAGCGGTATTTACAATTGTTGTGTCCAAAGCCTGCATAAAAAAGCCAATGGAAACCAAAAGAACGAGTAGGCGATATTCGGGTTGCAAGGCTTGGTGAGTCTGCGTGGCATTCATAACATTTGAAAGTTAACGTTTTGGTCTAGTGTAAAACAAATTGAAAGTAAAAAAAGTAAGTCAATGTTGAATACCCGTTTACTAAATTTAAGTTCTTCTATTTATCAAAATTAACTAGCTAAATTATTCTAATGAAATAAAGAGGTAGAAGTATAAAAACAAAAAAGCGGCTGGGCCGCTTTTTATGGAGAGTAGAGAAAAAATTACACAACAAATCTTTTCGGCATTTTTAAGTTTTTAATCACGTTATAAATTTGATCAACATCATCACATACAATTAATTTAGCGCGGTGTTGAAGTGGGAGGAAACCCTCTTGAACCGCATGATCTAACTGGGCAATCAATGCATTATAAAAGCCATTTACGTTATATAAAATCATGGGTTTCTGGTGTTGGTTAAGTTGGCCCCAAGTGGCTATTTCCAATATTTCTTCAAACGTTCCTAAACCACCAGGTAATGCGACAAATGCACTTGCACGCTCTGCCATCATGGCTTTGCGTTCATGCATGGTTTCTACCACATGTAATTCAGTCAGCCCAGCATGTGCTACTTCATAATCGAGCATAAATTCAGGAATGACACCTACAGCCTCTCCGCCGTTTGCAAGAACGCTTTCAGCAACTTGTCCCATTAAGCCAATACTGGCACCGCCATAGACTAAACCGAAACCTTGGTCAGCAATTCCATGAGCGAGTTCAATTGCCTTTTCTCGATAGATTGGGTTATTTCCTGCACGTGAACCACAATATAATGCAATAAGAGGTTGTTTTGTTTTTACAGCTGTTATTGGTGAATCATTTACTGCCATTGTTAATACGCTATTCATTGCTTTATTTTTACCTTATCACGTTCATATTTCTTGTCTACACTAAGCAAAAGATATGACAACTTTATAAGCAGATTTATAGGAAAGAATCATGTTTTGTATGGGTTTGGTGAATGCCCGTTATGAACAAATAAAAATGATGAATTTATGTTAAATCTTGCCTATACTAAAAATTCGTTTAACAACATATGAACAAATATGGGTAGTGGTTGTAGTCGCTCCGTTTTAATTTCTTGTCCTAAAAAAACATTTTCCCTCCTTTGTATGGGCATGCCTGCTGTGTTGCCAAATAAAGATAAAATCCAATCAGCACAGGAGCAGGATCGATGATCTTTGAATGGATGTCTGATCCATCTGCTTGGGTGGGCTTAGCAACTTTAATCGTTCTTGAAATTGTATTGGGGATCGATAACCTTGTTTTCATCGCTATTTTGGCTGAAAAACTGCCGCCAGAGCAGCGAGGTAAGGCTCGAAAACTGGGATTATTATTGGCCTTGGGCATGCGGATGCTCTTATTGGCTGCTATTGCTTGGGTAATAACACTTACTCATCCGCTCTTCCATATTTTTGATCATCCATTTTCTGGTCGTGATTTGATCTTGTTGTTCGGTGGTGTGTTCTTGCTCTTTAAAGGCACCATGGAATTGCACGAGCGCATGGAAGGCAAACAACTGCAAAAGGAAGACAATCCAGTTCATGCGGCGTTCTGGATGGTTATTGTCCAGATTGTTGTGCTTGATGCTGTGTTCTCGTTAGACAGTGTGATTACTGCAGTCGGGATGGTCAAAGACAAAAGTGTCATGATGTTGGCAATGATTGTTGCTGTCGGAATCATGTTGTGGGCATCGAAACCACTCATGGACTTTGTTAATAAGCATCCAACGGTCGTTATTCTGTGTCTTGGTTTCTTGATGATGATTGGTTTCTCTTTGGTCGTGGAAGGTTTTGGTTTCCATATTCCGAAGGGTTACTTATATGCTGCAATTGGTTTCTCGGTTTTGGTAGAAATTATCAACCAGAGCATGCGCCGCAATCAGGAAAAACTGGTTACAACCACAGACTTACGTTATCGCACTGCTTCTGCCGTGTTACGTATGCTAGGAAGTAAAAGCAGCGGCTCTAGCTCAGATACGCAATCTTCCGACAAAGAAGATGTATTAGCTACACAAGCTTTTGCAGATGAAGTTTTTGACGAAGAAAATGGTGCTTACCATAGTGTGCTTGTGCAAGGTGTTCTTGGTTTATCAGAACGTCCTGTAAAGTCTGTTATGACGCCACGACCTGAACTTGAATGGATTGATTTAGACGATGAACCGGAAGTTTTAAAAGAACGTTTGATGTCAATGACACACTCTCGTTTGATTGTTGCACGTGGTGAACTTGATAATATTGAGGGTATTGCACTTACTCATAAAGTTCTAAATGGCTTTATTGAAACAGGTGTGGTTGATTTCGAAAAGCATTTACGTGAACCCGTCATTGTGCATGAAAATGCTCAAGTACTCATGGTAATGGAGCAATTACGTCAAGCACCTTTACAAATGGCAATCGTTTTAAATGAATACGGTTCAATTGAAGGTATCGCAACGCCAATCGATATTTTAGAAGCCATTGCGGGTGAGTTCCCTGATGAAGATGAGCTAGATGCAGCCGCTGAGAGCTTGGCAGATGGTTCATTAATACTTGAAGGTTCGACAGACATTCGCCACTTATCCCTTTTATTAGGTCGTGATTTGGTTGATGAAAGTGAACAATATTCAACCTTATCGGGTTATTTGTTATTCCATTTAGGCCGCTTACCAGAAAATGGTGAGGCTGTTGAAGCCGATGGTTATCGCTTTGAAGTGATTACGATGGAAGGCCATAAAATCGAGAAAGTTCATATTGTTTCTATAGAACAAGACGAACCAAAAGATTAAGTTAGGCTTCATGTCTAGAAACATCATAAAATAGCTCAACTCTGAGCTATTTTTTATTTGAGAAACCCAGAATGACTCAACACACTTGTCCATGTGGAAAAGGCAGCTATGTAGAATGTTGTGAGCCTTTACATTTAGGCACAGCAAAAGCCCTGACAGCAGAGCAGCTTATGCGTTCGCGTTATAGTGCTTTTGCATTACAGCAAATTGATTATATTGTGAAAACAACCGCTTTAGGTCAGCAAGCTGCACTTGATAAAAATGCCATTGCAGACTGGAGTAAACAAAATCAATGGTTGGGTTTAGACGTCGTCGACGCGAAAGAAAAATTAGATAAAACCCATGCACAGGTTGAGTTCAAGGCACATTATCATGATGGACAAAAAGCTCAGGTTCACCATGAGGTTTCACATTTTGTATATCAACAACAATGGTTTTTTCTTGATCCCACGGTAGATATTCAGATCACCATGAAACAACCTTGTATATGTGGCTCCGGAAAAAAATTTAAACAATGCTGTGCACAATTCATATAACTTTACCTTAAAATACGCGCACCGTTTGGCCTGAGGGAAAGGGCAATGTTACTCACCGTTATTTATATTATTGCGATTACTGCCGAAGCCATGACAGGTGCATTGTCTGCTGGGCGACGGAGTATGGACTGGTTCGGTGTCGTACTGATTGCCTGTGTGACTGCTTTAGGGGGCGGGTCGGTACGTGATGTATTGCTCGGACACTATCCTTTAACTTGGGTAAAACATCCTGAATATTTGGTTCTGACGTGTTGTGCTGCATTTGTCACAATCATTATTGCCAAATGGATGCGTCACTTACATAACATCTTTTTGGTGCTCGATGCTTTAGGCCTAATCGGATTTACTATTATTGGTTGTCAGATTGCCTTGCAAATGGGGCATGGTTTTGTCGTATCGGCAGTCGCAGGGGTGTTAACCGGGGTGTCTGGCGGTATTTTACGTGACATTTTATGTAACGATGTCCCGTTCGTTTTCCGTCGTGAACTTTATGCGAGTATTTCTTTTGTGGCGGTCATTTGTTACTGGGTATGTTTAGACTTGGGTTTCAGTTTAGAGTTAACTGTTATTTCAACCTTAATTTTCGGTTTTACTCTGCGTCTGATTGCGATCTATTTTGGCTTAGAAATGCCTAAGTTTATTTATAAAGATGATGATGCAGAATCGGCTTCTTCAACCGATGAACATTAATCATGCAGAATACGATGTGAGCATGCTATAACAATTAAATATATTGTCTTGCTCACTTATTTTTTCCAGTAGAGTTTTCTTATGGATCTGGTTTCACGTATACAAAATCTTCCGATTGGCAAATTCCACTACACATTATTGTGGGTGGTTGGATTAGGTTGGATGTTTGATGCGATGGACACTGGCATCATTGCTTTTATCATGACAACGCTTGTTAAAGACTGGGCATTAACACCAGCCGAAAGCGGTTGGATTGTGAGTATTGGCTTTGTAGGAATGGCTATTGGCGCAGTTTGCTCGGGGGCTTTAGCTGACCGTTTTGGTCGAAAGACAATATTTGCCACGACCATGGCAATTTATAGTATTGCGACTGCCTTATGTGCTTTTGCTCCCGATTTAAATTGGTTATTGATTTTCCGTTTTATTGTTGGGCTTGGACTTGGCGGGCAGTTACCTGTTGCGGTGACATTGGTGAGTGAATATATACCCTCACATGTACGTGGTCGTTTTATTGTATTACTTGAAAGTTTTTGGGGTTTAGGCTGGTTAGTTGCAGCTTTAATTTCTTATTTTATTATTCCTAAATTTGGCTGGCATATTGCATTTCTGATGGGCGGCCTCCCTCTGATTTATATTTTAGTAATTTGGAAAAAACTCCCCGAGTCGATACCATACCTGATTAACCGTGGTCGTGTTGAAGAAGCGCATGCATTAGTTCAAAAATTAGAAGCTCAGGCTGGTGTCCAAATTGTTCATCATATTGAAGTTGTACCTGTAGCCATACAACAAAAAGTCTCTTTTAAACAACTTTGGAGTGGTCCTTTCGCTCGTCGTAGTTTAATGCTGTGGCTCATCTGGTTTGGAATCGTATATTCCTACTACGGCATTTTCACTTGGTTACCAAGTTTATTGGTGAAACAGGGATATGACATTGTTAAATCTTTTGAATATGTTCTGCTGATGATTCTGGCGCAGCTACCGGGTTACTTAGCGGCTGCTTGGTTTGTTGAACGTTTAGGTCGAAAAATTACTCTCGCTTCATTTATCGGGTTTTGTGCATTGTCTGCATATTTCTTTGGCCAAGCCGATAGTGTGAACAGCATTATGTTTTGGGGCTGTCTCATGTCATTCTTTAATTTAGGGGCATGGGGAGTGTTATATACCTATACGCCAGAGCAATACCCAGCCAATATTCGGGCTTTTGGTTCGGGCTGGGCATCGGCAATGGGGCGTTTAGGTGGAATTTTGGCACCGATTGTCGTTACCCATATGATGGTTGCAAAGCATGGGTTTAGTCATGTTTTTATGATGTTTACTGTGGTTTTACTTTTAGTGGCAGCCGTAATTTTAATATTAGGTGAAGAAACCCAAGGGAAAAGACTAGAGTCGATAGGCTTGTAGTTTTGCCTAACTTTATAGCAAGTAGCTAAAAATATAGAGAGATGAGACATAATTTGACGCTCAGGTGACAGACTCCCTCTTGTGTCTGTAACATAGCCCACTTAGCATAAGACTCATTTAAAATAACGACTGATTTGGAAGATAAGCTGACTATGACCAGCCTTGCGCATCAAGCGACAGAAAACCGCTCTGTAGCCGAATTTACTGAACAGGCTTACTTGAATTATGCCATGTACGTCATTATGGACCGTGCATTGCCGCATATCAGTGATGGCTTAAAGCCTGTACAGCGCCGTATTGTCTATGCCATGAGCGAGCTAGGCTTAAAAAATAGCGGCAAGCCAAAAAAATCAGCACGTACAGTAGGTGATGTGCTCGGTAAATACCATCCTCATGGTGATTCGGCATGTTATGAAGCGATGGTCTTGATGGCTCAGCCGTTTAGTTATCGTTATCCTTTAATTGAAGGACAAGGTAACTGGGGGGCACCAGATGATCCTAAGTCATTTGCTGCGATGCGTTATACCGAAGCAAAGCTTTCTGCTTACAGTGAGTTGTTGTTAAATGAGTTAGGTCAGGGCACAACTGACTGGCAAGATAACTTTGATGGTTCATTAAAAGAACCGATTACGTTGCCAGCGCGTATTCCTAATATTCTACTCAACGGCACAACCGGTATTGCTGTTGGTATGGCGACAGACATTCCGCCGCATAATTTACGTGAAGTGATTAAAGGAACGATTGCCTTAATTCGTAATCCGCAAACTTCGGATGAAAAATTGGCTGAATATATTCCCGGGCCAGATTTACCAACAAAAGCTGAAATTATTACTCCACCGGAAGAGTTACTCAAAATCCAGACCACTGGTCGTGGCAGTTACCGCATGCGAGCGGTTTATACCATCGAAAAAAATGAAATCGTGATTACTGAATTGCCTTATCAAGTATCGGGCTCTAAGGTGATTACTCAAATTGCCGACCAAATGCAGGCCAAAAAGCTGCCATTAGTCGTTGATATACGGGACGAGTCGGATCATGCAAACCCAACACGATTAGTGATTGTACTTCGCTCTAACCGCATCGATGCTGAAGCGGTAATGAGCCACTTATTTGCAACCACCGATTTAGAGTCGAGCTACCGTGTTAATTTAAACATGATCGGTGAGGATGGTCGTCCTCAAGTTAAATCGATTCGTCGTATCTTGCTTGAATGGATTGAGATCCGTAAAAAAACGGTAACTCGCCGTTTAGAATATCATTTAAACCGAATTGAAAAACGTCTGCATATTTTGGCAGGTCTTTTAATTGCTTATCTTGATATTGATACCGTCATTCGTATTATTCGTGAAGAAGATCAGCCTAAACCTGTATTGATGGAACATTTCAATATTGATGAGATACAGGCAGAAGCAATTTTAGAACTCAAGTTGCGTCATTTAGCAAAACTTGAAGAGATGGAAATCCGTCATGAACAAGATGAGCTTGCTGCAAAAGCTGCCATTATTCGTGAGCAATTAGAAAATCCGGAATCTTTAAAAAATCTGATTATTGGTGAATTAAAAGAAGACGCGAAAAAGTTTGGTGACGAACGACGCTCTCCAATCGTGGTGCGTGCCGAAGCCGTTCAGATTAAAGAACAGGATTTAATGCCAGCTGAAGCGGTAACGGTGGTTTTATCTGAAGCGGGCTGGATCCGTGCTGCAAAAGGTGCGGATGTTGATGCAGAGAATTTAAACTATCGTGCCGGTGACCAATATCTAAGTCACGCTGTGGGTAAAACCAATCAACGGATTTATTTCCTTGATGAAACAGGGCGAAGTTATGCCTTGCCTATTAGCAGTTTGCCATCAGCAAGAGGTTTGGGTGAACCATTAAGTTCTAAACTTGCTCCTGCAAGTGGCGTGTCGTTTATTCAGGTTTATCTAGAAGATGAAGAGTCTGAACTTATCGCTGCAAGTACATCGGGTTATGGGTTTAAAACTCAAGCCAAACAGCTTGATACCACTGCTAAGGCAGGAAAAACATTCTTGTCAGTCCCTGAAAAATCAAAAGCTTTACCATTAGTCTCTGCTCAAAATATGACACATTTGGCTGTGCTCAGCTCAGCAGGTCGACTCTTAATTATCGATTTGGCAGAACTGCCAAATTTAAATAAGGGTAAAGGTAATAAGTTGATACAACTTGAAGCGAAAGAGCAAATTTTATCCATGACAACCCTGAACTTAGATGAAATAATTCAGGTGGTTGCAGGTCAGCAACATCTAAAATTAAAAGGTGATGATCTACAGAAATATATAGGTAAACGGGCTTCAAAAGGTCAGCTCTTACCACGTGGATATCAAAAAGCAAATAAACTGTTGATTCAGAGATAAAGCTAGCGTCTGGCAACATAAATACGCTATATATGGCAACATGTTCAAGCAATGAACTGAACTTGTTGGTATTGAATAACGATTAAAAGGACAGCAATTTGGAGTACGTAATTTGTACTCCATGCAAAAAATTTGGCAGGGATAAATTGTCAAAACTTCTGTCTCATAATCTTGTTTGAAAGTGTCATGAATGTGCCAATAAGTTTTACATATGTTCTGGCACCAAGAAGCTAAAGAATAGCTGGGGCATTGAATAACAGTTATTACTAAGGATTACGAATCGGAGATAATGGCATTATGGAAAAAATTTGGTTTGCAGAATACCAAAAGACAGGGATTCCAGAAACAGTAGCATTGCCTGCGGAAAATACCTCACTTGTTGATATTTTTGAGAGTAATTTCCAAAAATTTGGTTCTCGTGATGCCTTTATCTTTATGGATAAAGCGATGTCATTTAATGAGTTAGAGCTTGCAAGCCGTAAGTTCGCGACCTATTTGCAAAATTTGGGGTTAGCAAAAGGAACTCGTGTGGCAGTAATGATGCCGAATGTGTTGCAGTATCCTGTAGTTGCATTAGCTGTATTACGTGCAGGTTTAGTATTAGTGAATGTTAATCCACTTTATACTGCGCGTGAACTTGAGCATCAATTAAATGACTCAGGTGCAGAAGTACTTGTAATTATCGAAAACTTTGCCAGTGTTTACCAAAGCATTTTGGGTAAAACTCCAGTGAAGCATGTTGTAGTTGCATCAGTAGGAGACATGCTCGGTACACTCAAAGGTACTCTTGTGAATTTTGTATTACGTAAAGTACGTAAACAAATTCCAGCTTGGAATATTCCAGGACACGTTAAATTTAACTCAGCATTAAATAAAGAAAATGCGAGTAATTATAAGCGTCCAACTTTAACTTTAAGTGACACTGCTGTACTTCAATACACTGGTGGTACAACAGGTGTTTCAAAAGGTGCAGAGCTTACTCATCGCAATCTTGTAGCAAACTTACTTCAGTGTGACGGTATTTTCCAAAGTAAATTTGGAGCAAACGATGGTGCTAAAGGCGACCGTATTGTTTGTGCATTGCCGCTTTATCATATTTTTGCGTTCATGGTTTGCGCGATGTACGGTATGTATAAAGGTCAAGCAAATATCTTGATTCCGAACCCTCGTGATTTACCGGCTGTTATTAACGAATTACGTAAATATCAACCATCATTCTTCCCAGCGGTAAACACATTGTTTAATGCTTTAGTCAATAATGAAGAATTTAGACAACTTGACCATAGCAATTTAAAAATGGCGATGGGCGGTGGTATGGCTGTTTTACCTTCTACAGCAGAAGCTTGGAAGAAAATTACTGGTACAACCATTATTGAAGGTTATGGCTTATCAGAAACTTCACCGGTAGCAACTGCAAATCCACCTGCTTCTACTGAATTTAGCGGCACCATTGGTATTCCATTACCTTTAACTGAAGTTGCTATTTTAGATGATGACGGTAAAGAAGTTGCTTTAGGTGAGCAAGGCGAAATCTCGATTCGCGGTCCTCAAGTCATGAAAGGTTACTGGAATCGTCCTGATGAGACAGCTAAAGTCATGACAGCGGATGGTTTCTTCCGTACGGGCGATATCGGTGTTATGGATAGCCGTGGATATACAAAAATTGTAGACCGTAAAAAAGATATGATTTTGGTTTCTGGCTTTAACGTTTATCCAAGTGAAATCGAAGAAGTTATTGCTAAACATCCAAAAGTATTGGAAGTTGCAGCGATTGGTGTTCCAGATGAAAAATCAGGTGAAGTGCCAAAACTCTTTATTGTGAAAAAAGATCAAAGCTTAACAACTGAAGAGGTTTTGAGCTTCGCTAAAGAAAACTTAACAGGTTATAAGCGCCCTCGTTATGTTGAGTTTATGGATGAATTACCAAAATCAAATGTAGGCAAAATTTTACGTAAAGACTTACGTAAACCAGCCTAATCAGTTAATAAAAAAGCGCTTTAGGGCGCTTTTTTTATTTTAGATTTTATGACTTTTCATAAACCAGCGGTCTATATAAGGACGTCCAATTCCGACCATTCCAACAAAAACCAGCATGGTGCCGAGTTGCAGGCGTAGGTGAGTTAAATCAAGCTGACCATAACTTAAGTAATTATCTGCTAAGCAATATATCGTAATCACAATGAGCCAGTGCCACAAAGTAAGTCGTTTAATACCGACTGCAATAAAGGTAATTGTTAAAATAACAAAGGTACCTAGCGTAGATTGCCAATTTAAATTTGCACAAATCACACTGAGTAAAAAAGCCACAATAGGGAGTACGATCTTTAATATGCGATCTATCTGAAGTTGATGCTGTTTTTGTTTATCCAAGACTTCAAACAATTCTTTTTGATCAGGTTGTTGCATACATGGCCCTATTAATCAGTGATGATAAGTGATTGCATAAAATTTCAGGTAAAAACGCAATGTTATGATAGCATGATCAACAGTATTTTCAGTGATGGATGGCACTATGCAGGGCATCAGCGGCATTATCTATATTATTTTAGTGGCATGTTTGCTGCCATACGCATTTACCGTAATTGCAAAGTTTACAGGTGGTTTTCAGCCTGTCGATAATCAGAATCCAAGAGCTTTTTTTGCGAAAACAACTGGTCTGGCTGCTCGCGCAAATGCCGTACAACAAAATAGCTTTGAAAGCCTACCTTTATTCTTAACAGCTATTTTAATGGCCGAATATATGGTCGTTCCGGAATATTTTATTCTGAGATTAGGTTGGGCATATATTATTTTAAGAGTTATTTATGGGATCTGTTATTTAAGTAACTGGGCAACTTTACGTTCGATTGTCTGGTTCTTATCTATATTGTGCCCAATCTTCCTATTAGTGGTCACGATTAAGCTGACTTGAGTGTCATTCTGTCATCATTCATATCAACTTTCGCGTGTGCGCATTGTATAATCGGCATCATTTTGATGATATCCACGCTATAATCGAGTGGATTTTACATCTGACTTCATAACGAAAGAGTATTGATATGAGTTACAGCAATATCCCAGCAGGTAAAGATGCCCCAAATGACATCTATGTCATCATTGAAATTCCTGCAAATGCAGCACCAATTAAATATGAAATCGACAAAGATTCTGATGCATTGTTTGTAGACCGTTTCATGGGCACAGCAATGTTCTATCCAGCGAACTATGGTTATGTTCCAAATACTTTGTCTGAAGATGGTGACCCGTTAGACGTACTTGTTGTAACTCCACATCCTGTTGCTGCTGGTTCTGTAATTCGTTGCCGTCCAGTGGGCAAATTAAAAATGGAAGACGATGGTGGTATCGATGCGAAATTAATCGCTGTTCCACACGAAAAATTGTCTCCATTGTATAAAGACGTGAAGGAATATACAGATCTTCCTCCATTGTTGATTAGCCAAATTGAACATTTCTTCAGTCACTATAAAGATTTAGAACCAGGTAAGTGGGTAAAAATCAGTGGTTGGGAAGGTGCTGATGTTGCTAAAGCTGAAGTATTAAAAGCAATTGAAGCTGCTAAATAAGCTTTAATTGATAAGGCTCAGAATGCCTCAATTGATATTCTGAGCTTAATAAAAAACCTACATCTGTTGCCAGACGTAGGTTTTTTATGCTTGATAGATTTGTGAATTAGAATAATTTCACAGGAATATCAAGGAAAATACGCCATTCATTAGTGTCAGGCATATAATCTGCAGTATATGCGTCGTCAGCACGGTAGATCGAATTACGTAAACGTAAGCTTGAACCTTTAGCAAAACCACTTTGAACTGTGTATTTTACTTGGTTGAAGAATTCGCTTTCGCTTGAGTCATCTGCACCGTTAGATGTTTTGATATCCCAACCATACACATAAGCTGTAGTCCAGTTTAGGCCTGGTAATACACCTAACTTGCCAAAGTCGAGGCTATATTGGATTTGTGCAGATTTTTCATCATTACCAATGAAGTCAGACAGGTAAGAGTTTGGCAAATATACACTTTGACCGCCATCTTGGTTCGCACCATAGTTATAACCAATGTTACCGCTGTTTTGTTGGTACGCTAACATTACACTATGGGGGCCAGTCGCATAAGTTCCTGAAATTGCCCAAATATTATTGGTTTTGTCTTCACCAGCCGGGCCAGTTGCGTATGACAATGAAGCATTTTTATCAAATTTAGTATGATAACCACTGAAGTCATAAGTAAGTGAGCTGTCATTAGCAAGCGGTTGCTTGTAGTTCACATTCACATAGTGGCGATCAAGTTTGTCTTTTACATCAACGCCATAGTAAGAACCATTGAGTTGATCATCAAACTTATATTTTGCACCCCAAACAATGGCACTATCTAAACCATTCTGGTCAGTTGCAATTTGGTCAGAATATTGGTTTTTAGTGAATTTACCAGCGACTACTTCTAAATCTTTAATTTCATGGCTGGTTAACAATGTACCTGTGAAATATTCAGGAACCATACGTGCAGTGTTACTTGCAAGAACAGGCAAATCCAGTACTTGAGTACCATAACGTACTGTTGTATTCGAGAAGCGAGCTTTTACACTACCGCCACCACGTGTCCATTGATCGTACGGATTTTCACGTACGCCATTGTAACGAGGAATCATTTGGTTGCCGTTATTGTTATTTGCACCGATTTTGAATGAAAAATCACCAACTGCGCCAACACCAAAACCAACGATACCTTTGGTAAAGCCGGAATCTAGCGTAACGATTGCTGATTGAGCAAATGAACTGTCATCTTCAACGTTATTTTTCTTGTCACGTTGAATATAACCTGTACGGAAGAGAATAGAACCGTTCGCATCTTCAACAAATCCTTTTGCCTCACTTTGCTCGCTTGCCTGAGCTGAGGAAATTATTGCCGCAGAAATGAGAACTGCTAATGTAAGTTTTTGTGCATTTAGCATATTTAAAGAACCTCATAAAAACGATAAATCCTGTGCCTTGTTATTGTTCAGGGCCTAGGATTTCAATCAATTGTATAAGTAATCTATAAAAAAGATATATTTTTGTTCATTTTATTTTATATATGCTATGCATAATTTGATTAATGTGGTAGGGCGGATTTTCTAAATTTATTGTTAATTTTTTGTAGTTAATTTATTGTTTAAAATAAAAAAATTAATTTATTTTTTAGTGGATTTTTACCATTTAATTTAGCGTTAAAGCTTAAAAAATAGTTGATTTTTATGATCAATTTTTGCTCTTTTTTATTGGATTTGTTTGCTTTTTAATCTTTTTTAAAGTTACTTTTTTAAGAATTAATACTCAATGCAATATGAATTGTTACTTTATAACATTATTTTAAAGGAAGGATGTACAAGAATAAACCACTATGAGTAAGCCCATAGAATCTATTCTATTTGAACAAATTTAGTGCGATGTATTGCCTGAATTTTGTGCGCTAGACTTTTATAAGTATTTTTGTTTAAAAAAAGACCCAAAATAGTTCATAACTTTTAAAACAGAAAAAATAAAGAAATCTAATTAAAAGAAATGCCCATTCACAGACCATTAAAAGCCAGTTTTAAAAAATTTACGTAATTTTTATATCCCTTATTTAAGTTTAAATAGAAATTTTACATTGAGTAAATTGATACTGCCGATGTTGTTAATTTATTTCCGACAAGGTGTTTCCTCATGTTGTTCTTTTTTAATTGGATAAATGTAGTGTTTCATAATATTGTTTTTTATGAATATATTTTTAAACTTAATAAGCATTTTTCTCCTCATAAAAATATTCTAATTTTTAAATTAATGAAGTGCAGCGATAAGAAAGATGTACTTGGCACAGCAATTGCTAAAGCTTAAGTAACACAATGTGTTTATACATAAATCGTGCATTCATTATGGGGGAGATCAGAATGATGAAATTTGCACTTAAGGCCTTAGGTCTTGGTATCTTTGCAGCAGGTTCAACCATGGCTATGGCTGAAGATGCACCATCTTTTTATGGTATTACAGCAACCGGGAGTGTCGCAGCAACCACAGACTACCGTTTCCGTGGTATTACGCAATCGTCAAACAACCCGGCAATTCAAGGTGGTTTTACTTTTTCTCATAAGTCTGGTGCATATGTTGCGCTTTGGGGGTCAAGCGTTGACTTTAATACACCTGGCGTTTCAACTGAAACCGATATCTCATTAGGTTATACCAATACCTTAAAACTGTCAGATAAGCTGGCACCGACCTATGACGTGGGTGTAATTCATTACGGCTATATTGGTTCTGATTCAAAATTTACTAACCCATACAATGGGGATACTGGTTTTGACTTTAACGAATTTTACGGGAAATTAACATTTGCAGACTCTTTATTTAAAGGTGATGCACTTAGTGTGGGTGTAAGTTATTCGGATGATTACTGGGGCCACTCTGATGAGTTCTGGTATTTTAACGTCGGCTATTCAGCACCAATTGCAGACACAGGATTTACTGGGCTTGCTTCAGTTGGTTATAACAAGCTTAAAAATAAAGACTCTTTACTTGTAGTTGCGGGTGGACCAGGTGAAGACGATAGCTATATCGATTATAAAGTCGGCGTAAACTATAACATTTTGGGTATTGTTGCTGAGCTAGATGTAGTTGGTACAGATATTAGTACTTCTGGCATGACCGATGCTCAGAAAAAACCTTATGACACAGGTTTAGTGTTTAGTTTAACTAAAACATTCTAAGTTTTGAGTTATAAAAAGCGGGTTTATTGACCCGCTTTTTTTATTAGTTTTCTATTTCAGAAAGTAGCTGTTTTAATTGGCTAAGCTCAATATCCGAGGCTTTGGACAGTGGTTTACGTGGTGAACCCGCAGCAACACCCTGTAGCTGTAAACCTGCTTTAATCGTTTTAGGTAAACCCCCAGTTACAATAAAGCGTAGTAGAGGAAGTTGCTGATAAAATGTTTTTTGGGCCTGTTGTAATTCACCATTTTTTACATGTTCGATAAGTTGTTGAGGTTGTTGGCCTAACAGATTTGGTGCTGCTGTACACCAACCACTTGCTCCAGCACATAAAGCTTCTAATGCTAGAGGGTTGCAGCCGTTATAAAATGGAAGTTCACCTTTTGAGAGTTCCTGAATTTTATGCATACGTTGAATGTCACCGCTACTTTCTTTCACCATTGTAATATTTGCAATGTTGTTAAACATACGTACGATTAATTCTGGCGACATATCAACACCACTAGTCGCAGGGTTGTTATAAATCATAATCGGTAAAGTCGTTGCTTGGGCAATTGCCTGATAATATTCAAAAATCTCTTGATCTGTTAGCTTCCAATAAGATACAGGAATCACCATAAGTGCATCTGCACCATAGCTTTGCGCGATCTGCGCTTTTTTGATGGCTTGATCCGTCGTGAGTTCTGAAATCCCAATAATGACAGGTACACGTTTATTAATGCTTTCAATTGAAGTTTTAGCGACTAAACACCACTCATCCCATTCAAGATAAGCACTTTCGCCAGTACTGCCTAAAGGCGCAATTGCATCGCAGCCATTTTCAATAAGCAAATCCAGCATCTGTTTTAAAACAGGAAGGTTAATGGTGTTGTCATCAGAAAAAGGAGTAACAGGGTAGCCAATAATGCCGTTTAGTTTCATGGTCGAAATCTCTTTTTAAATACAGTCAGAATGTTTTTTTAAAGCTTTACGTGCGTAGTAAGCAAAGTTCACCTTGTTGCGTTTATCGGTAGATACCCAGTCATGAGCTTCTGTAGCTAAATCGTGTGGGATCGGCTGAATTTGCCCGGCCGACATGGCTAGTAATTGCAGTTGAGCTGCGCGTTCAATTAAAAGAGCCAAGTTACACGCTTCTTCAATGGTTTTTCCTGTGACCAGTTGACCATGATGAGACAACAAAACAGCACGGTTTTTACCCAAAGCAGAAGAAATCAAAATACCTTCTTCATTGCCTACAGGAACACCCGGCCAATGGCCTACAAATGAGCAATCTTCGTAGAGTGCGCAGACATCCATTTGAGAAATTATGAGCGGAATTTGAAGCATGGAAAGAGCCGCTACATGAGTCGGATGCGTATGGATAATGCAGTTCACCTCTGGGTGTTCTTTATAAATCCATGTATGAAAACGATTGGCTGGGTTTGCCATTCCTTCTTGATTAATGGGTTCTAGGTCTTGATTCACCTCAAGCAAGTTTGAGGCAGTAATTTCATCAAAACCTAAACCAAAACGTTGGGTAAAAAAGGATTCTTTACTTTCACTACGACAAGTAATTTGGCCTGCTAAACCAGCATCATGGCCATGATCAAATAAAATACGACAAGTGAGTGCAAGCTTTTGGCGGTCAGTTAAATCTGAGTCACTAATCCACTTTTGCATGTCTTGCTGTGCATGTTGCATAAGGTCTTGTTTGTTTACGGAAGCAGTCTTCATCTCTTCTCCAGTCCAGTTGACCAAATTAAGTAGGTGAAGGCAGAATAGAAAACAACTGGATGAATCAATACATCCAGTTTTTATAAGTTATCTGGTCCAGATGGGGCAAATATGCTAAGACCTTGGCAAGTACATTTTCGTATCGATGAAAGAGAAGAAAAAACAGTTTTTTTAAAGCTTACCAACTTGATTAGTCAGGAAGTTTTAAGTGGCCGTTTGGCGCAAGGGACTATGCTGCCGGGCTCTCGTAGCTTATCAAAAGAATTAGGAATTAATCGGAAAACAGTACAAGCGGTCTATGAAGAATTAGAAGCACAAGGATGGCTTGTAACTCGCCCTCGAAAAGGCACATTTGTGGCAGATGTTTTGCCAGAAAAACAACTCAAAATAGACTCAGTATCTGAGCGAAAAGTTAATGAGAAGCCAATGATTCAAGAAGTTGCTTTATATCCACATAACGATGGTGTGCCAGATCCACGGCTTATTCCCTACGAACTATTTTCACGCGCCTATCGGCATGCACTGATTAAAATTACTCAAAACCAGTACATGGGATATGGTGACCCACGAGGTATGATTGAGTTAAGACAAGCCTTACAACAAATGTTGTCGATGGAGCGTTTTATGAACGTTGCCGAAGATGAGATTTGTATTGTACGTGGTAGCCAGATGGGAATTTTTCTTGCCTCTCGTGCATTACCTAATCGGCAGGGCGTTATTATTGTTGAAGAGCTTTACTACCCATCTGCTTTTAAAGCGTTCCAATCAAATGGTTTTCAGGTCGTTTCTGTCAAATTAGATGGACAAGGTATTGTCATTGAGGATTTAGAACGGATTTTACAAGAGCATTCTGTAGCTGCCATTTATACAACCCCACACCATCAATATCCTACAACAGTCACGATGACAATGAATCGCCGTCTCCAACTCTTAGAGCTTTCAAAAAAATGGGGCTTTTATATTATTGAAGATGACTATGACCATGAATTTCATTATGACAGTCGGCCTATGCCACCCTTAGCGAGTTTGCCTCATTCTGAGTTGGTTATTCATGTGGGTTCATTATCTAAAGTTTTTGCACCCGGTATTCGATTAGGCTATATGGTGGCATCTCCAACAATCATTCAATCGATTACTGAAGATATTTTACTGATTGATCGTCAAGGTAATAATATTACTGAACTTGCTTTAGCTGATTTAATGCAGCGGGGCGAAATCAAACGACATATCCGTAAAATGAAAAAAATATATCAGCTACGCCGTGATCATGTGTTAGCTGAGTTTAAAAGAATTTTTGCAGAGCGTGTTCATATACAACCACCCGCGGGTGGAATGGCTGTATGGGTGAAATTCCAGAAACCATTTACTCAAGATCAGCTTATAAAATTAAAAGAACTCAACATTGATACAGAGCAAAAGTTTAAACAAGGGGAGTCTTCTAGTCATTGTATTCGCTTGGGTTTTGCAGCTTTATCAGAGAAGGAAATCACTGCTTTAATTGAGACGTTAAACAGAGTTCTTAATAAAAGAACAGCGGACTCATCATCCGCTGTTTTACCTTAAGAATGATTGCCTCGATAAGAGAGCGCTTCTGTAAGATGAGGACTTTGGATCACCTTACTTTGAGCCAAATCGGCAATGGTTCGCGCTACTCGTAAAACACGATGATAAGCGCGAGCCGATAGATTTAAACGTTGTTGAGCCATTTCAATCATTCGTTGCGAAGTACTATCAAGCACAGCATATTGCTCAAGTTGCTTCGGTGAAAGCGCCTGATTTAAACAATTTTGTCTTTGCATTTGTTGTTCATAAGCAGAAATCACACGTTGTCGAACGCTGCTAGAATCTTCAGCAGGTGTTGGATCTTGCAGTTCCTGAGCTTTTAAAGGCGGTACATCAATATGCAAATCGATACGGTCAAGTAAAGGCCCCGATATACGGTTTTGATAGCGCTTAATACTTTCAGGTGAACACTGGCAACGACTATCTTGATTAAACGCATAACCACACGGGCAGGGGTTCATGGCCGCAATCAGTTGGAAATTAGCTGGATAGGTAATTTGTCGAGCTGCTCTTGAGATAATGATTTCTTTTGACTCAAGCGGCTGCCGTAAAACTTCTAGCACTTTTCTGTCAAACTCAGGAAGTTCATCTAAAAACAAAACCCCTAAATGCGACAATGTTATTTCGCCCGGTTTAGGGTGAGATCCGCCCCCAACGAGTGCAATCGCGGATGCTGTATGATGGGGCGCTCGAAATGGCCGCTGACCAAAAGTATGTGATGTATTTGAAATAGAATAAATACTCGCAACCTCAAGTGTTTCTTGATTAGAGAGAGGCGGTAAAATTGAAGGAAGCCTTGAGGCAAGTAGAGTCTTACCTGTTCCGGGTGGTCCTTTAAAAAGTAAGGAGTGGCCTCCAGCCGCAGCAATTTCGAGTGCACGCCGTGGGCGTAGCTGACCTTTTACATCTGCCAGATCAAATTTATAAGGCATTTGGTTTGAAGTGGTCGTAGGCTCAACCGAAGAGAGAGATTTTGTGCCCAGAAAATGTTCACAGACTTCTTTTAAATGGCTCACCGGATAACATTTAAAGTCAGGTAAATGGCTAATATCCTGACTATTATCAAGCGGTAAAAGCATTTTATGCTTAGCTTGTTGACAAGCCATTGCCAAAGTTAAAGTACCTGACACTGGCCTTACATGGCCATCAAGTGCTAACTCTCCAATAAATTCAAAATCTTCGGCGCAGTTTTCTGGGAGCTGACCAGAGGCAATTAGAATACCGACAGCAATGGGTAAATCTAAACGTGAACCATCTTTGGGCAAATCTGCTGGTGCAAGATTAATGGTCAGTCGTTTAGTCGGAAACTGAAATCCACTATTAATAATTGCTGAGCGAACGCGGTCTTTACTTTCTCTGACTGCCGCTTCTGCTAGGCCTACAATGGTCAGAGAAGGTAAGCCTTGACTCACATGTACCTCTACTTCAATGAGAGGTGCATGTAAACCCAAAAGTCCCCGTGTATAAATTTTAGAAAAAGACATCTTATTGTTCCATTATGGTGCTTCATTTTTAATCGTTGTAAAGTATAAGTGCGCTACGGTGGTGCTTATTTTTTATTCTTTAAAGTTTCTTCTAATAGACTCACTTGTTTTTGTAGCTCTTCTAAACGTTGGTTGGCCGATTGAAGTGCAGTTTTTTGGCGGTCAATCTCTTGTCTAGAAACAAGATCTAACTTTTCGACTGCTTCATTTAATAATGCACGTAAATTTTTTTCCAAATCTTTTTTAGGCTCATCAATTTGTTCCAAAATGGCCTGTAATAAAGTTTCTAGCATAAAATATCCAAAGTGTTGTATTACCTTATGGTTTATAGTTTACCACTGCTTGAACGTGGGATATAGGTTTCAATTCTTTTAGTATAAATAGAACATTAAATCAGCAGTTAACCATACTGAAAATTCATTTTATTTTTAATAGCTCATCTACATCTTGATCACTAAATAGGTTATAAAGAAACTTCATGCAAAAGATTCACTTCCCCCAACCTTTGAAATATTGGCATGAAAATTGAACATAAAACCTTACTGGTGAAAAGAAGCCGAAGGAAACAAACATGAAGCTTGTAACTGCAATTGTAAAACCGTTTAAATTGGATGATGTGCGTGAAGCGCTCTCTGACATTGGTGTACAAGGGATTACCGTAACTGAAGTTAAAGGTTTTGGTCGTCAAAAAGGACATACAGAACTCTACCGTGGCGCAGAGTATGTGGTTGATTTCTTACCTAAAGTAAAAATCGAAATTGCGATTAGTGATGAAATGGTCGACTCGGTAATTGAATCAATTACACGTGTGGCAAGCACTGGAAAAATCGGCGATGGTAAGATTTTTGTGACTAATCTGGAACAAGTAATCCGTATCCGTACGGGTGAGACTGGACCAGATGCTGTCTAATTGGCACAAAGCTTGCTGAGTACAAAATAACTCGCAAATGAGGTTGGGGGACACGAATGAAAAAAATACTTATGGCGCTGAGTCTATCAGGCGCTCTTTTGGGTGGTACTGCCGTTTGGGCAGAAGATGCTGTAACAACTCCTACATCGGAAGTTGCGGCTACATCAACATCTCAAGCTACTGCAACCACAGCAGAAGCACCAGTTGCTGAAACTCCGGCAGCTCCAGCACCAACACCAAAACTTGATACAGGCGATACATCGTGGATTTTAGTTTCAACAGCTTTGGTTCTATTAATGACCATTCCTGGTTTGGCACTATTCTACGGCGGTATGGTACGTAAAAAAAATGTCCTAAGTACGATGATGTTCAGCCTTTCCGCTGCAATTTTAGTCAGTTTGCTGTGGGTGATTGCTGGGTATTCAATCGCGTTCTCTGGCACAGGTGCATTTTTTGGTGATTTGTCTAAAGCAATGCTCAACGGAGTCGCGTTTGATGCATTGAGTGGGACAATTCCTGAAAGCCTCTTTGTTATTTTCCAAATGACCTTTGCCATTATTACAGTTGCAATTCTTAGCGGATCTATTGCAGACCGTATGAAGTATTCAGCTTTCATGATCTTTATTGCGGTTTGGGTGCTCGTTGTTTATGCACCAATTACTCACTGGGTTTGGGCAACAGATGGTTGGTTATTTAAAGCAGGCGCATTAGATTTTGCTGGTGGTACAGTTGTACACATCAACTCAGGTGTTGCAGGTCTAGTTGCTGCTTATATGCTTGGAAAACGTATTGGTTTGGGCCGTGAATCTATGGCTCCGCATAACCTGACTCTAACTGTTGTTGGTGCAAGTTTACTTTGGGTAGGTTGGTTCGGCTTTAACGGTGGTAGTGCATTAGGCGCGGGTGCTCGTGCAAGTATGGCAATTTTAGTGACTCAAGTTGCTGCTGCCGCTGCTGCATTCTCTTGGTTAGTTGTTGAACGCATGATTCGTGGTAAAGCTTCTGTATTAGGTGGTGCTTCTGGTGCGGTCGCTGGTTTGGTTGTGATTACGCCAGCAGCAGGTTTTGTTGGGGTAGGCGGTGCTTTAGTTATGGGTCTTATCGGTGGCGTAGTGTGCTTCTGGGGTATTACAGCACTTAAACGCTTACTTAAAGCCGATGATGCTTTGGATGCGTTTGGTTTGCATGCGGTAGGTGGTATTGTCGGTGCGATTTTAACTGGCGTATTCTACAGTGACGAAATTATTAAAGCAGCCAACGTTACCTTAGCACCAACATTTGCTGGTCAATTGTGGGTACAAGTTGAAGGCGTATTAGCTACTATGATTTACAGTGGTATCGCGACTTTTGTAATTCTTAAAGTGATTGATCTCGTGATTGGTATCCGTGTTAACGCCGATGATGAGCGCATGGGTCTAGATTTAAGCCAACATGGCGAACGCATAGAATAATTCGTATATATCTGCTGTCTTAAAAGAACAGTCTTGCGCAATGATCAAAGCGATACTTTGATCTTGCTCAGGACTGTTTTTTTGTCTCAT
Organism: Acinetobacter sp. AYS6; assembly: GCF_025630795.1. Taxonomy (NCBI): domain Bacteria; kingdom Pseudomonadati; phylum Pseudomonadota; class Gammaproteobacteria; order Moraxellales; family Moraxellaceae; genus Acinetobacter; species Acinetobacter sp. AYS6. The sequence goes on along the minus strand of NZ_JAOTNV010000001.1, from coordinate 53,686 downwards.
AGAATGCTGGTTCTGTAAGCGTAGAAATTTTGCTACACTAGGTCAAAGTAATCGACCCTATAAATCCGCTATGCATTGTCCATTTTGCAACGCCGCAGATAGTAAAGTCATCGATTCACGTTTAGCCGCCGAAGGCTGTCAGATTCGTCGACGTCGTGAGTGTGTAAGTTGCGGTGAACGTTTTACCACTTTTGAAAGCTATGAAGTGGTGATGCCCCGTGTAATCAAATCGAATGGAAAAAATGAACCTTTCGATGAGGCCAAATTACGTCGTTCGTTAATGCACGCTTTGCAAAAACGTCCGGTCACCCAAGAACAGATCGAAACTGTTTTAAGTGATATCCAATTGCAGATTCGCCGTTTAGGTGAGCGCGACGTGAAGTCTAGAACAATTGGTGAAGTCGTCATGCAATCTTTATTTGCACTTGACCATGTCGCTTATGTTCGATTTGCTTCTGTCTATCAAGATTTTCAGGATGTTGAAGCTTTTCGCCGTCAAATTGAGCAAATGCAGCAACGTGAACAATAACTATTTGAGATTTTTATGTCTGAGTTGAAAAAAGATCAATATTGGATGCAGCAAGCTATTGAACTTGCCAAACGAGGTCTATATTCGACTAAGCCGAATCCAAATGTTGGTTGTGTCATTGTCAAAGATGATCAGTTAATAGGTGAGGGCTTTCATCCTAAAGCAGGTCAACCCCACGCAGAGGTTTTTGCCTTACGTCAGGCGGCTGAACAAGCACAAGATGCAACAGCCTATGTGACGCTTGAGCCATGTGCACATTATGGGCGAACTCCTCCTTGTGCCGAAGCACTGGTTAAAGCACAAGTTAAAAAAGTGGTTGTGGCATGTCCTGACCCAAACCCACTCGTTGCGGGCAAAGGTGTGCAGATTTTGAAAGATGCCGGAATTGAAGTAGAAGTTGGCATTTGTGAAGATTTAGCAGAAAAATTAAACCAAGGTTTTTTAAAGGCGATGTCTACGGGTATGCCTTATGTACGCTTAAAAGTAGCTTCAAGTCTAGATGGTCGTACGGCAATGGCATCTGGTGAATCGAAATGGATTACTGGTTCTGCTGCCCGTCAAGATGTCCAGCATTGGCGTGCTATTTCAGGAGCAGTGATTACAGGTATTGAAACCGTGATTGCAGATGATTGTCAGCTTAATGTGCGTTCACTCGGACATATTGATATTGAGACAGTTGCTCAGCCGAAACGAGTTGTTTTAGATCGTCAGGGGCGTTTGCCACTTAATGCTAAAATTTTAGAAAACCCTGAAACTGTGATGGTGATGGGGCCATATCGTCAAGAACTTGTCGATTTAGGCGTGATACAATTAGAAATTCAGCCTTTAAAAATGCTGTTACAGACCCTATCTAAGCAATATCAAATTTATGATGTATTGGTGGAAGCTGGTGCAACATTATCGACCGCCTTTTTACAAGAAGGTTTAGTCGATGAATTGATCAGTTATATTGCCCCGACATTATTGGGGAAAAGTGCAAGAGCCATGTTCAATGCAGAATTTGAATATATGGCACAACAACTTCGTTTTACACTTCTTGATGTGACACAACTTGATCAAGATATACGCTTAAGGTTAATCCCTACGCAAGAGAAAGTATGAATCCAGAGCCTTCGGTTTATCACAAACGTCGTCATGCGGCCCGTACGACAGACGAATATCTTTTCCATCAGCTTGTTCCTTATTTGGGTAATAAGCGCCGATTGCTCCATCTAATTTTAGAAGCCCTTGAAATTACAGGGACGCTGAATAGCAAGAAAAAGAATCCTCCGATTTTTGCCGATTTCTTTGCCGGCAGTGGTGTCGTGTCTCGCTTGGCGCGTCAAAATGGTTACCGTGTGATCGCCAATGACTGGGAACCTTATAGCCATGCTTTAAATCATGCGATTTTAGCTTGTACTGATGCGCCTGCTTTTAAAGAGCTGGGTGGATATCAGAAGGCAATCGATTATTTAAATCGTTTACCTGAGGTTAAAGGCTGGGTAACGCATAACCTTTGCCCACGCAATGATGATGTATACGATCCAACCCGTGACCGTTTGTTCTTTAAACGCCGTAATGGTATGCGTATTGATGCGATTCGTCAGCAGATTGCAACATGGCAGGCGCAAGGTGCTATTAATGATGTAGAGATGAGTGCTTTGCTCGCACCATTGCTCTATTCAGCAAGTTTTGTCAGTAACACCAGTGGTGTATTTAAAAGCTTTCACCAAGGCTGGGGTGGCCGTACACAAACTGCATTAGAACGAATTGAGTCATTACTTTGGTTAACACCAAGCCGTTTTTGCGAGATTGGTGATCGTAAGCGTCCTGCTGCTGAAATGTGGTGTGTAGATTCACAGCATCTCGCAAATCAAATGAGTGGTTTTGAAGTAGATGTTGCTTATCTCGATCCACCTTATAACCAACATGCATATAGTAGTAATTACCATGTTTTAAATGCATTAACTTTATGGGATCAGGTTGATTTACCTTCACCAGATACCAAAGGTTATAAGAGTGGTATTGATAGAGCATGGCGTAAAGAACGTCCAAGCCCTTATAACTCTTCTAAATATGCGAAAGATGCGTATGAAAAACTACTTTCAACCATCAATGCCCGCTATATTCTGACCAGTTATTCAACTGATGGTAATATCGAGCCGAAAGATTTGCTTATGGCCAATCTGGAGCGCGGTAAAGTGACCTTGTTAACCCAAGATGTTCCGCGCTATCGAGTAAGTAAACAGCGACAGTCTGAACGTGCACGCGTGCTTGAGTTTATTGTAATTACAGATACTCACGCCAAGTCAGGACCACCATTACGTCAGTTATTAGGCCAGCTTTACCACTTCGCCGAGCTAGGTGGTGTAGATACCTCAGGTAATAGTACACAGCTCGCACTTTGGTAAGCGCTGCAATTTAAGCAGTGTAAAAAGATTTGGAGATTGAGCCATGTTTACAGGCATTATTGAAAGTTTAGGAAAAGTTGAAAGCCTGCAAAGCGTAGGTGGTGATGTACGTTTGCGTATTCAGACTGATCTGGATATGTCAGATGTACATTTGGGTGACTCAATTGCAACCAATGGTATTTGTCTTACAGTCATTGAATGGGGCGATAATTGGTACGCAGCTGATGTTTCTCGTGAAAGTTTAAATCGCACGACTTTAGGTAACTGGAAAGTTGGTCAACGTGTGAATGTTGAAAAGGCAATGTTACCGACAACACGCTTTGGTGGACACATTGTGAGTGGCCATGTTGATGGTGTGGGTGAAATTACTGTAGTACGTGAAGATGCGCGCTCAATCTATTATGAAGTTACAGCACCTGTAGAACTTGCTAAATATTTAGCAGAAAAAGGCTCTGTGACTGTTGACGGAATTAGCTTAACGATTAACCACTTACGTGGAAATATTTTAAGCTTGAACTTAATTCCGCATACAGCAGAACGTACTAACATTGGAACGTGGCAAGTAGGCAGCAAGGTAAATCTTGAAGTGGATGTTTTAGCGCGTTATATCGAGCGTTTATTGCTAGGTGACAAAGCTGCTGAACAAAAAACAGAGTCGAATATTAGTATGGCTTTTTTAGCTGAGAATGGTTTTTTAAAATAAAAAGCTAAATCGTTAAAATAAAAAAACCGGACACTTGTTCCGGTTTTTTTATTTTGAAAACTTATTGCTTGGTTAGCGTAACCGAGTTTGTGCCGACCCATGGCTTGTTATGCTGAGTGCGGGTAATTGTAAAATCACCGTTTTCAGACTCACGTGTAAGTAAGATAGATAAAGAGTTAAAGTCGTTATGACTCATATAAAATTCTTGTGCTGAAAACGTCCACTGTTCACCCTGATCAAGCTGTTCAACTTGTTTTGAAATCTGATGCAGAATGTCCATCTCTTACCCTCATTAATTATCTTAAATAGCTACTTTTCATTCTTATAATCAATTGATCTACAAGAATTTTGTGTATGACTATTTTGTGACAATTAAATGTCATTTTGATGACAAGAGAAATATTTAAAGATTTACTTTTCTATCTTTTCATCAGAAAACTTAGAATTCTTTAAAATGTATTCAATTTCTTCTTGAGCTGCCGAATTTAGCTTCGCTCGGAAAGCCGTTACAGACTGTTCAATTAAGCTCTCAGCTTCAAGCTCTAAACGAATGCGTAAACTTTCAAGCTCAGATAAGATTTGATCATCAGTAATACTAAGTTTAACGCCAGCAGAGTAATTGACCGCTGGTGTTTCAGGATTTTTCTGATAACGCGCAGTTTGCTCTGCAACTTCCTGTTCTAAATGAGTACGTAAAATTTGTAATGTTTCAGTCTGTTCATTAAATTTACGAATTTCGTCTGCTTGCAACTCCGCAGCATAGGCCGCTTCTGATGCACGTTTGTCCGCAAGCGCTTTTTCTAAAGCAAGTTGACGACGAATACGTGCTTGCTCGATAAGTTCTGCTTTAAGATCTGCGTAGGCTTGTTCAATTTTTTGCTGTGATTCTATTTGCGCTTTTTCATCATTTAAAACCCAAAGCTGAATAGGCGTTTGAGGCTCTAGTAAGTCACAAATACGTGCCAGATCCTGTTGATAGGTATGACGGACAGCTTCAGGCGCATTTAACCATCTTTTTTTAAAATCTTGCCCGACATTTAATGCCACCATGGTTCTCCTTAATCAACAGTATTTACATTTTAGCGCGTTATAATTTAAAGGTTCGCGGTTCTATACCCAAACGGCGATACATTTTAAATTTTTCTCGACCAATTTGCTTGGCTGTTTCATTATTTTCAACAATTTCTATAATGTGGCTAAAATGATCAACTTGTTCAAGTGCATGATTGTTAAAATTAAATACTAACAAGCCTTGTTCAAGCGGTTGTTTAGCCGAAATACATACAGCAGCATCAGTCTGGTCAACGCCATGTGCAATGAAACTGACTGGGTCAAAATCCCATAATCTTTCATCAAGAATCTGTTGTAACTGCACATCTGGGCAATACCACCAGATTTTAGGATGCTTCTGTAATATTTTTCGACATAAACGGCAAGCACTATCGACTTGCCGTTCTTCACTGGTTTCAAACAGATAAAAACTAACTTTAGCCATTCGTATTTACACGATTTGCTAAAAATTGCATGAGGAGTGGTACTGGACGACCAGTTGCGCCTTTAGCTGGACCAGATAACCATGCTGTTCCTGCTACATCTAAATGAGCCCAACGATATTCACGTGTAAAGCGCTCAAGGAAACATGCTGCCGTAATCGCGCCACCATATGGTCCACCGATGTTTGCAATATCCGCAAATGGTGAATCAAGTAACTCTTGATAATCATCAATCACCGGCATACGCCATACACGGTCAAATGATTGCTCACCCGCTTGTTGGAGCTCGGCTGCCAAAGCATCATCGGGTGAGAACAACCCACTGAGTACTTTGCCTAAAGCGACTACACACGCACCTGTTAAGGTCGCAATATCAACCACTACAGCTGGATTAAAACGCTTGATATAGGTCAATGTGTCACACAGTACCAAACGGCCTTCAGCATCTGTATTTAAAATTTCAACAGTTTGCCCGCTCATGGTAGTCACAATGTCACCTGGACGAGTTGCTTTACCAGAAGGCATATTTTCTGCTGCTGCAATTGCACCAACCACATGAATAGGAAGGCGTGCTTCGCATAGTGCACGAATGGTGCCCAGTACAGAGGCTGCACCGCACATATCGAATTTCATTTCATCCATGCCAAGGCCTGGTTTTAAAGAAATGCCGCCTGTATCAAAAGTTACGCCCTTACCAACAAGAACAACTGGAGCTTGCTCAAGCTGTGCTTGATATTCGAGAGTAACAATACGACCCGGACGCTCAGACCCTTTACTGACTGCAAGAAAAGCATACATGCCTAAATCAGCCATTTGTTGTTCATTTAAAACAGTGACTTTAAGTAAGTCTGGGAATTCAGCGGCTAAAGCTAGTGCCTGTTCTGCCAAATATTCTGGGAAACAAATATTCCCTGGACGGTTGCCAAGATCGCGTGCATAAGACTGACCGGATTGTACAGCATGTACTAAAGCCAGTTGTTGTTCATCTAGACTCGTAGTTGAACTAATTAAATCAACCTGTTGTAACACAAATTCATTTTTTTTCGATTTAAACTCATCATAACCATAAGCTGCTTGAGTTAAGCTTAAAGCGAATAAATAATGGTATTCGACAGGTAACGCAGCAATATCAATTGCGATATGCTTAAATTTATTTTGTGTCGATTTGATAATCGTTTGAGCAAGTTTAGCGAGCTTAACTGCCTGAAGTTCGGCTGTTTTTCCTAAGCCAAGTAATTGGCTGTGAGGCTGATTTGAAATCTGACCAAATAGTGGCAGAGTTTCATTGAAGTTGCCTTTAAACTGGGTAGCGCTAAGAATGCTTTCTAGGTTATTGATTTGATATGTGTTGATGTTGCTTTGTAGCTGTTCTGAATCAACTAACACCCACAAAGATTCATTAGATGTCTGTTCGGGAAAAGTTGTATAAGTTGTAAATTTCATGGCTGCCGTGATTGCCTATAGAAAGTTATGATGAATTAAAACATTGAAACACTTTCAAGCATAGCGTTGCAATGTGCGGTTTTATATTTTTAACATTCGGGTAAACTAGCATTCGTCCCGATTAGCCTTTTGGAAGTATTACTTTGATTATTCGGCGTTATCTCGTCAAGCAAGTTGTCTCTACCTCATTGGTGGTCATTTCCTTATTGACCTTAATCATGATGGGTGGTCGTCTGATCAAATACTTTGGTGTGGCGGCGCAGGGGCGTTTAGATGCCAGTATCTTGTTTAGCATCATTGGATACCGTTTACCTGAATTTCTAACACTCATTTTACCACTGGGCTTTTTTATTGGTTTAATGTTGGTGTTTGGTCGCTTATATGTTGACCATGAAATGGCAGTACTCAACGGCAGTGGTGTGAGTCGTCATCAATTAGCACGCTTACTCATTCCAATGACACTTGTTTATATGGTTTGTCAGTCTGTGCTTATGCTTTGGATGACGCCGTGGGGGTTGCGTGAGTTTGAAAAATTAACCACCACTCAAGCGGTTCGAACCGGTTTCGATTTGGTTCGCCCAAGAGAATTTATTTCTTCTGGACCCTATACGATTTATGCAGGTTCGCTATCTGAAGATCGAAAAAATCTAAAAGATATTTTCTTTTATCAACGCGCTGCTAAAGAAGATAAACCAGATGTCATGATCTTGGCGAAAGAAGCGACTCGTGTAGAAGTTGCAAATGACACAGCTAATGTGGTTGATCTGGTGCAAGGCCGCCGTTATGAAATATTCCCGGGACAACCAAAATATACACAAGCAGAATTTCAGTCTTATCGTCTGCGTTTAGAAAATGATAAGGATGTTAAATTTGAAAGTGGTGATGTAGAAGCATTATCAACGACGAAACTGTTCTCAAAAACAAATGATCCAGTGGTTAGAAGTGAGTTGGGATGGCGTTTATTTGGACCATTCACTATTATTATTGCTTTAATGCTTTCTGTAGCATTGTCTGAAGTGAGCCCAAGACAAGGTCGTTATTACCGTCTTATTCCGGCGATTTTTATTTTTTCCAGTCTGATCGTATTAATGATTGCAATCAAGACTCGTATTAGTAAAGAAGAACTCGATATTTGGGCTTATCCTGCCGTGTTAGTGGTTTATGGCGTTGCAGCCGCCTTATTTTCACGTAAACAGAAGTTGGCACCAAAAATCAAGAAACAGATCAAGCGAGTGAAATTATAATGTTAGCACGTCGAATAGTCGCCAAATATGTGACGAAAACCACTGCGCTTGCGATGTTTGGCACCACAGTTGTTTTGTCGATTTTACAGGTCTTATTTACATATCTTGGCGAGTTGGGTGAGCTCAAACCAGACTATAACGCATGGCAGGCTCTTATCTATGTGTTATGGGGAGCGCCTCGTTATCTATATGAAATTTTACCTATTTCTGCCTTGATTGGTGCGGTCATTGGTTTAGGGTCACTCGCGACCAGTAGTGAACTTATTGTCATGCGCTCTGTTGGCATTAGTTTATGGCGTATCGTCGGTTGGGTGATGCGTTCAGCTTTACTGCTTATTATTTTGTCTTTTGCTTTAAGTGAATGGGTTATTCCATATACCAATGAAAAAGCACAAAGTATCAAAAGTCACCGCTCTGTTGCTGCTTTAGGTGAAGTGAAAGGCTATTGGTCACGTGAAGGGCAGCGATTTATCTATATTGACTATGCTAACTCTCAGGGCAATTTAAAAGACATTCAAGTGGTCGATTTTGACCAGAACTATTACTTGCAATCATTAATCAATGCTCAACAAGGGCAGTTCGTAAAAGATGGTCAATGGGCTTTGAAGAAAGCAGAACAAATGGATATTTTGGCGGCAGGAAATGCCATCGAAACCAACCATGACGAACAATCGCTTTCTTTAGCATTACAGCCTAAATATGTGCACATGGTGACGTTAGATCCTGAAGATTTATCGCCAAGCCAGCTGATTAGTTTCATGCGTTATATGGATGAATATAGTCAGGTTCCAAAGACCTATCAATTGGCTTTCTGGCAAAAAATTGCCTCGCCATTTTCGTTGATCGCTCTGGTTCTCGTGGCGTGTTCATTTATTTTTGGGCCATTACGCCAACAGTCGATGGGTTTCCGATTGGTAATCGCATTATTTATTGGTTTGAGTTTCTATTATTTGCAGGATTTCTTGGGCTATGCCAGCTTGGTTTATTCTCCTTCTCCAGCATGGTTTGTGCTTGTACCTATCTTGTTAATGTTTGGTGCCGGAAGTTATTTGCTTTACCGCGCTCGCTAGTAATAATTGATATGTATGGTTTTCATCAATCGCGGATATTGGTGAAAGCCATAGGAAAAAATAGAGTCTTGACCGAAAATTCGGTAAGATATTGTGACGAAATTGTAGACAAAAGAGAAATAGATTATGACGGATGCAACTGCTGGCAAGATCCCTCACGTTCTGGTCATTATGGATGGTGTTGGACACCGTGAAGCGATTGAAGATAATGCTTTTCTTGCAGCAAAAACACCAAATTTGGCAGCAATGAAAGCCAAGCATCCAAATAGTCTAATTTCTGGTTCAGGTGAAGATGTAGGTTTACCTGATGGACAAATGGGTAACTCTGAAGTTGGCCATATGAACCTTGGTGCTGGGCGTGTGTTGTATCAAGACTTTACCCGTATTACCAAAGATATCCGCACTGGCGACTTTTTTAAACATGAAGTGTTGATTGACGCTGTTGAAAAGGCCAAAGCTGCTGGTGGTGCTGTCCATATTATGGGATTACTCTCAGAAGGTGGCGTCCATTCACATGAAGACCATATTGTGGCGATGTGTGAGCTTGCATTAAAACGTGGTGCAAAAGTTTATTTACATGCTTTCCTTGATGGCCGTGATACGCCTCCACGTAGCGCTCAGCCGTCTTTAGAAAAATTAGATGCATTATTTGCTCAATATCCTGGTCAAGGCCGTATCGCGACTATGATTGGCCGCTACTTTGCAATGGATCGCGACAACCGTTGGGATCGTGTTGAGCAAGCTTATCGCTTGTTAACTGAAGGCGAGGCACTTCGTACTGCGCAAACAGCAGTGGAAGGATTAGAGTTAGCTTATGCAGCTAATGAAAATGATGAGTTTGTAAAAGCGACTCGTATTGGTGATATTGCTAAAGTACAAGACGGCGATAGCGTTGTATTTATGAATTTCCGCGCTGACCGAGCTCGTGAAATTACTCGCGCATTTGTAGAAAAAGACTTTACAGGTTTTGAGCGTAAAGTTGTACCGAACCTTTCTAAATTTGTCATGCTTACTCGTTATCAAGCGAGCATTGATGCGCCAGTTGCTTACATGCCAGAAGCATTAAAGAATTCATTGGGTGAGTATTTATCTTCTCTTGGCAAGACTCAGTTACGTATTGCCGAAACTGAAAAATATGCTCATGTAACCTTCTTCTTTAGTGGCGGACGTGAAGATGAATATCCGGGTGAGAAGCGTATTTTAATTCCATCTCCAAACGTTGCGACATACGATCTTAAGCCTGAAATGAGTGCTTATGAAGTAACTGATGAATTGGTTAAAGCCATTAATTCTGGTGAATACGATTTATTAGTTGTGAACTATGCCAATGGTGATATGGTAGGTCATACAGGTATTTTTGATGCTGCTGTTAAAGCAGTTGAAGCGGTTGATACTTGTTTAGGTCGTGTCTATGAAGCAGTTATGGCAAAGAAAGGCCATATGTTGATTACTGCTGACCATGGTAACGTTGAACAAATGCAAGACTACGAAAGCGGTCAAGTTCACACTCAACATACAACGGAACTAGTACCGTTTATCTATGTTGGTCCAACACAAGCAACAATTGCAGAAGGTGGTGTGCTTGCCGATGTAGCACCGACAATTCTCAATTTAATGCAGATTCCTGTTCCTGCTGAAATGCAAGGGCGTAACCTGATTACATTATCTGCATAAGCCAAAGGTGATTGGATGCTGCAACACATTAAATATAAAAAACTTATTGTAAGTATGTTGCTGTGTTGCAGCCAATTTGCTTTTGCAGCGCCAGTTGTAAAAGAGAAATTATCACCTTTGCATTCTGATTCGGAAGAACCGGAACATAGTTATGCAGAGGTGCCGATCGAGTCGATTCAACAGTTTGTGCAAATCTATGGAATCGTTCGAGATAACTATGTCGACGTGAAGTCTGACGATGCCTTATTTCAACAAGCCATTAAAGGTTTAGTGAGTGGGTTAGATCGTTATTCGCGTTACTTGTCGGCAGAAGAATATCGTCAACTCATCCAATATACCGAAGGTGACCTTGCGTCAGTTGATTTTGCATTAAGCCCAGAAGTCCATGTTCATAAATGGATGATTCGTGATCTTAAAACTGGCTCAGACTCATACAAGTTAGGTTTGAGAAATGGTCAGACGATTCTCAAGATTGATAATCAAGACTTAAAAAATTTAAACCAAGATCAAGTGCTCGGGCTGCTTTATGGTTCTATCGGAAGTACGCTTCAGGTACAAGCAGAAGAGTTAAATGGAAACATTAACTTAGTTCGTAATAAAAAAATAGAAACCGATATAGAACCTGTAATGCTACATAATCAGGTGCTCGTATTAAAAATTAGAGTATTCCAGCAAGACACCGCAAATGAAATTAAACGATTAATTGAAGAAAATAGTTCACCACGTTTAAAAGCCGTTTTAATTGATTTGCGAAATAATCCGGGTGGATTGTTATCGGCAGCAGTCGAGTCAGCAGATTTATTTTTAAATAATGGGATTATTGTCTCAACTAAAAGCCGTTCGGAAGGTAACCAGCAATTTCAGGCTTTGCCTGGCAATGAATTTCAGAATATAAAATTAGGTATATTAATTAATCATCGTTCTGCATCGGCAGCCGAAGTTTTTACTGCGGCCATGAAAGAACACCAGCGTGCGTGGGTCATGGGTGAAAAAAGTTATGGAAAAGGCGTAGTGCAAAAACTATTTCCTTTGCCAAGTGGTGCGGCACTACAAATGACAGTCTCACACTATTACACGCCAAATGGCAATATGATTGAAGGGCAAGGTATTCAACCTAATCAAGCCTATCCTTTGCCCCCAGAAATGAAAGAAGACGTATATTTAGATCGCGTTGCAGATTTATTTCTAAAGAGAAAGTAGTTTTTATACTTCCTCTCCCAATTCGGTATCTAAGCCAAACTTTTTTAGTCGATAGCGTAAAGAACGGAAGGTCATTCCTAGCTTTTTAGCTGCTAAGGTCCTATTCCAATGTGTCATGTCCAACGCGTTCAGCAGAATATCTTTTTCAATATTTTCTAAGTAGCGTTCTAATCCTTCTATGGGTAATTTTGGTCGAGCATGAGCAATTGTAGTTGATGTGTCATTCACTGGTTTAGTGGTGATTTGAGGATTAATACTACTGCCTCTGAGAGGAGGTGCTAAGTGTGTTAAATCAATGCATTCATCATCACTTAAGGTAATCGCTCGTTCAATCATATTTCTTAATTCACGAACATTACCCGGAAAGTCTTGCTGCAATAAGTAAGTTTCAGCGCTAGCCGTTAATTGTTTGCTGGGAATTCCCCATTCCGTACAAACCTTTTGAATAAAATGATTGGCTAAGAGCAAAATATCTCCACCACGTTCACGCAGTGGCGGTAACATGATATCCATAACATGGATACGGAAAAATAAATCCTGCCGGAATTTACCTTGTCGAACTAATAAATCTAAATCTTGGTGGCTGGCGCTAATCACCCGAAAATCAACATCGATTTCCTGGTCTGAACCTACTGGACGAATTTTTTTCTCTTGCACTGCCCGAAGCAATTTAACCTGCATACTTAACGGCAATTCGGCAATTTCATCTAAAAATAAACTGCCGCCATGAGCAGATAAAATAAGACCTTGTTTGTCTTGGGTGGCTCCAGTAAAGCTCCCTTTTTTATGTCCGAAAAGTTCACTTTCCATGAGCTCGGTTGGAATCGCTCCACAGTTAATCGCAATAAATGGCCCTTCACTACGGTTACTTAAGCGGTGAACAAGATGAGCAACAACTTCTTTACCTGTACCAGATTCGCCTGTAACAAACACAGGAGCTTGGGAGCGGGCTATTTTTTTAATAGCAATACGTAAGTTTTGTATGGGTGGAGAACGCCCGATTAATAGATCATCCTCTAATGTGGTTTCACCGAACTCATGCTCTGGTTTTGGCTGGTTAAGCGCTTTTTTTAACAGCTGATCTAAATGAATTTGGTTAACCGGTTTACTTACAAAGTCAAAAGCTCCCGCTTTTAACGCTGCAATTGCAATATCCATATTGCCGTATGCAGTTAAAACTGCAATAGGGGTGTGAGAATAAGTTTGAGAAACATGTTTAACTAATTCTAAACCGCTACCATCGGGCAGGTTTAAATCGGTTAAACATGCATCGTAATGAAACTGAGTGAAGAGTTGTTTGGCCTGTTCAACCCGATAAGCAAGATGTGTTTTAATCCCCATTCGTGCAAGAGTCATTTGCATTAAAAGGCACAAATCTTCTTCATCGTCTACAAGCAAAACCAGTGGTTGCTGTTCTGCCATTTCCCCAAAAACCTAATAAAAAAATCAATATATTATTGAGCATTCCATTCGGAAACATGCCCCTTGTTTTTGCTCTACATAAGTGAGCTTTGCATGGTTTGCCTCACAAAAACTATGAGACAAATATAATCCTAAACCAGTTCCATTAATTTCGGTACTAAAAAATGGTTTAAATAATTGAGATATATCACGTTTTGCAACACCTTCACCGTAATCGATCACATCAATATAGATTTTATTTGTGTGTGAATGAATGTTGATCAAAATATGGGGTGAATCGGGTGCATTGTGTCGTAAAGCATTCCTGACCAAGTTAATCAGCACCTGTCTGAGTTGTTTCTCGTCAAATAATAATTTTAAGGATGAATCAGAAATTTTAAGCTGGATAGAATGTTTAACATCTAATAGATCTTCGTCTAATAGTGTCTTTGTGAAGTCGTTTAATTCAATTTGGATCGGGTGAGTTCTTTCGCTGTTGGCAAGTCCTAATGTATCTTGAACAATACTATCGATACGTTTTGTTTGCTTACCAATCATATGGCGTAAAGTATTTTGCTGATTTAAATCACTATCTTTAAGTAATTCATTTGCCTGAACAATGGCTGCTAGAGGGTTACGAATTTCATGGGCAATACTGGCCGATAGTTGCCCTAAGGCAGCAAGTTTGAGTTGTTGAGCTTGCTGATTAATTTGCTGTGCATCTTGTAGGATAAGTAGCGTCAATGCTTGTTGCGGAACTAAAAGATGTTGCACTTTAATATTAATAGAGTAGGCCGAAAGCCGAGACTCAAAAATAAATCGATCACCTTCTTTTAAGTTATCAAACTTAAGAATTTCAAATAAATCGGGGTGCCATTTCGCTAAAGGATATTTTTCACTGGCAAATTGTGGAGGAATGCCTAACAGAGAGCAGGCAGCGGGATTACTTAAAACAATGTCGTAGTTTTCATCTAGAACCAAGTAGCCTTCTTCAATCTGTTCCAAAATATAGCGGTTAATATTTTGTAGTTGATAGAGTTCTATGGATTGGTGGAAAGTCAGTGCTTCAAGTAGTTTAAAGCGCTGTACCGCAATTTGCCCGATGCCATGTACCACAAAAAATAAGAAGGCTAATAAGGCACTATTACCAATCGTATTTAGATTGTTGTAGTCAAATAAACTACCGACAAAACGTTGGTAAATAACGGCAATGACAGCAAGTAATGTAATGAGCAAAGACATTCTTGCGCTGAGTAAAATTGCCGAGGTAAATATTGCAATAACATACAGCAAGCTGAGTTGTAGATTTGGTTCGCCTACAGAAAATGTAAGTAAACTCAGGCAGATAACATCAACTACAAAAAATAAAATAAGCTGCTTTGTTGTCTGGGTTGCAACAAACTTAAAACACAAAAGCTGAAGAAGGCTTAATATGGAATAGCTAAGCAGAGTGTAAGAATATAAAGCGGGTTGTTGTAGACTATTGTCGATTTGAGCATCGGTTAAAACCAAAATAATATTGAGGCTAACCGCAATAATAAGACGATATAAACCATACCACGTGCCCAAACGAAAAATCGTATGGGACAACGATGAGTTTAAGGGAAATTGCATATAAGTTTGATTATGGCTTGATCAGACCATAACGGATCGCAAGATGGGTGAGTTTAACGTCGCTGTCGATAGCGAGTTTTTCAAAAATACGGTAGCGGTAAGTATTGACCGTTTTAACACTTACAAAAAGTTTGTCCGCAATTTCCTGAGCACTAATACAATTTACAACCATCATTGCAACTTGCATTTCTCGTTCAGATAGGGCGTCAAAAGGTGATTGTTGTGTGTCCGATAGATAGGAACTCGCCAACTGCTCAGCAATATCGGCACTGAAGTATTTGCCGCCTTGCATAACTTTGTTGATTGCGCGAACCATTTCTGTAATTGGAGCACCTTTAGTAATGTAGCCTTTAGCTCCTGCTTTGAGCAAAAGTGAAGGGTAAGGTTCTTCTGATAAACCACTTACAGCAATAACTTTTGTGTCTGGTGCAGTTTGTAGTAAACGTCGTGTTGTTTCTACGCCCCCGATGCCTGGCATGTTGACATCAAGTAGCACAACTTGAGGATGTTTCTGACGAACAATAGCAATTGCTTCTTCACCCGACTCGGCTTGTCCAATGACCTCTACATCGGCATGATCTTCTAGCATACGGCAAATGCCTGTACGTACAAGTTCATGGTCATCCACAACTAAAACTGTAATCAAGAAGACCTCCTTTCTTTCAAAAAACAAGTTTTTTGTTACATAAAGCAAAATTAGCTTGCAATGGAATGACAAAATTAGCAATCCTATTCTTATATAGTGAGCGAATAGTTGTGCACAATTGTGTCGGTAAAAGCGTTATACCTTATACCTCAAATGTAAGGCATAATTATAGTAAGCGCAAATGTGTATCACCCTGAGTCGAGTATTGTGCCGTGAAAAATTCTAAAAAGTCTTTAATACATGTGCTAAGCATGTCTATTTTGCTTAGTTTGAGTTCAACAAGCTTTGCAGAACTCGTCAATAACCCGTCCTCAGGGAATAGTGGTACTGCAAGCTTAAATTGGACTGCAGCTGATGCTAGCCAATTTTTGAATGAGGAAGATGATGAACCAACTCCACAAGGTTCAACATCTGTAACCACAACATTGCGTGGTGGTAACGCACCGAAAGTTATCGCATCTGCTCCTAAACTTGCGCCAATTCGTGATACGACTGGTTACAATGCTCAGCCGAGTGTAAGTGCTCGAGCTGCGTTAGTGATGGATGCGCAAACTGGTGAGGTGCTGTTTAGTAAAAATACGAACGCTTCTGTACCAATTGCATCTATTACCAAGTTAATGACAGCAGTGGTAACGGCAGATGCTCGTTTAAACATGTCAGAAGAAATTACGCTTGAGCAAATTGATTTTGCGGGAGCAAACGGTAAAAACTCAAGTTCAACACTCCGTGTTGGTGACAAGATGAACCGTGCAGAAGTATTATTGTTTGCTTTAATGAAGTCGGAAAATCCGGCAGCAGCGGCTTTAGCACGTACATATCCGGGCGGTCGTCCTGCATTTGTAGCAGCAATGAACTCTAAAGCACGTGCTTTAGGTATGAACGCAACTCATTATTACGAGTCAACAGGGTTAGATCCACGTAATGTATCTTCTGCGCGTGACTTAGGGATTTTGGCGAGTACAGCATCTCAATATGGTTTAATTCGTCAATTCTCAACAACACCGACTTATGATTTTAACTTGGGTTATCGCGTGTTGAAATCCAACAACACCAATGCTCTAGTGCGTAATGGTGGTTGGAACATTAACTTGTCTAAAACAGGTTATATCAATGAAGCAGGTCGTTGTGTTGTGATGCATACAACAGTAAATTCGCGTCCAGCAGTGATTGTATTGCTTGGTGAGCCAAGTACGCAGGCGCGTAATAATGATGCGACTAACCTATTGGGTTGGTTAAGTAATTTACCAAAACGTATTTAATCTAAATATTCTAAAAACGCTTCTATCAAGAAGCGTTTTTTTCTGCCTATTAAAAAGGTCATAAAAAAACGGCTATATTGAACAGCCGTTTTTATGAAAACTCAGATTTTACATATTAGATAAAATCGAATCTTTTACTTGGTTCATTGTTGCATCAATTGACAACATGACTGCATCAGCACATTGTTTGATTGCAGTATCTGGATCTTTTAAGCCATTACCAGTTACTGTACATACAATGACAGAACCTTCAGCAATTTTACCTGCTTTAATGTCACGAATCGCACCACCAATAGAAGCAGCAGATGCTGGCTCAACAAATACGCCTTCATACATAGAAAGTAAGCGTTGAGCTTCTAAAATTTCGCTGTCTTGAAGTTCATCGAACCAGCCCTTAGAGTCGCGTACGACTGCTTTTGCATGGTTCCAGCTTTGTGGATTACCAATACGGATTGCAGTTGCAACTGTTTCTGGGTTTTCAACTGGAGCACCACGTAAGAATGGAGCTGCGCCAGAAGCCTGATAACCTACCATTGTTGGTAAACCTTCAGGTTTTGGACCAGTGAATTGATCAGTAGCTGCATCATAAATCACTTGTTCAAACTGATCAGCAGGTTGGTTTGCTACCGCTTCGGTATAACCCATCCAGTGAGCAGTGATGTTACCTGCGTTACCAACAGGTAAGCAGTGATAATCAGGTGCACGGCCTAAAGCTTCAACGATTTCATAAGCAATAGTTTTTTGACCTTGCAAACGGTAAGGGTTGATTGAGTTTACAATCGTAACTGGCGCTTGATCAGCGACTTCTTTTACAAGACGCATACCATCATCGAAGTTGCCACGGATTTGCATAGTGATCGCACCATACATCATCGCTTGCGCCATTTTACCCATTGCAATTTTGCCTTCTGGAATCAAAACAAATGCTTTGATACCTGCACGTGCAGCATAAGCAGCAGCAGCAGCAGAAGTGTTACCAGTAGATGCACAGATAATCGCTTTAGAGCCTTCTTCAACCGCTTTGGTTACAGCCATGGTCATACCACGGTCTTTAAATGAACCAGTTGGGTTTAAACCCTCATATTTCACATAAATTTCAACATCTTTGCCAATAATACGTGGAATATTCTCAAGTTTAATGAGTGGGGTGTTGCCTTCACCCAAAGAGATAGCACGAGTAGTTGCCGAAACTGGCAAACGGTCACGATAACGATCTACAAGACCAGTATAACGATTGGCATTAGACATGATGGTGTTCCAATTAGAGGTGAAGCGGGAGAGGGAATCTTTCCCTCAACCTGATTAACTATCGAGCGATTCTAAACGAATTCTTACGATTTCGCCACGAATTGCAGGTAATGCTTGGATTTGTGCAAGAGCATCATCCATTTTAGATTCAACGATTGGATCGGTCAGAATCACGATTGGAATGAGATCTTTTAAACGAGATTGTTGCATGATCGCATCAATACTAATTCCAGCGCGGCTTAAGATGGTAGTGACATCTGCAAGTACGCCAGTTTGATCTTCAGCATTTAAGCGGATGTAATAACCTGTGGTCATTTCTTCACGGCTTAAAATTGGCACATTTGTTAATGCTTCAAAAGCCAACTGAGGAATTGTTCCTGCGCCATCTTCGGTATAAGAGATGTCACGAACAATATCAATTACATCGGCAACAACAGCAGAAGCAGTTGGACCAGCACCAGCACCAGCACCATAATAAAGTGTAGGACCTACGGCGTTCGCTTGAACTAAAACAGCATTTTTAACGCCATTTACATTCGCAATAAGCTGTTCATCTGGAATGAGGGTTGGGTGAACACGTAGTTCAATACCCTTTTCAGCGCGGCGCGCAATTCCTAGGTGTTTAATGCGGAAACCGAGCTCTTCGGCATATTTCACATCTTGTGCGGTAATTTTGCTAATACCTTCGGTATAGACCTTATCAAATTGAAGAGGAATACCAAACGCACAAGACGCTAAAATTGTAAGTTTGTGCGCAGCATCGATACCTTCAACGTCAAAAGTTGGATCTGCTTCTGCATAACCAAGCTCTTGAGCTTCTTTTAATACATCATCAAATGCACGGCCTTTCTCACGCATTTCGGTCAGAATAAAGTTGCCTGTACCATTAATAATGCCTGCTAACCATTCGATATGGTTTGCAGCAAGACCTTCGCGGATGACTTTAATAATTGGAATGCCGCCAGCAACTGCTGCTTCATAGGCAATTTGTACAGCATTATCTTCAGCTGCTTTAAATAGTTCGTTGCCATGTTCAGCGAGTAAAGCTTTATTTGCAGTCACGACTTGTTTGCCGTGTTTGATCGCTTCCATGATAACTTCGTAAGCAGGGTGTATGCCACCCATCACTTCAACAACCATATCAACGTCTGGTTGACGAACGATATCAAGTAAATCTGCGCTTTGTTTAATCCCTTCTAGCTCGAGATCTGGACGAGGGCGACGTGTTCCAACGTGGGTAATTTGAATTTCTCGACCGGTGCGACGTTTAATTTCAGCGGCATTTTCTTGTAGTAGTTTAAGGGCTCCTCCACCTACGGTTCCTAGACCGAGTATTGCCAGGCGAACTGGTTTCACGTCACACTCCATTCATCATTTAATCATTTAGTTGAAGCTAGATCATAGCTAAAAAAAACGCCAGACTCTAGCGCTTTTAGTGCCTGTTCAATGAATTAGAGTGCGATGTTTAGAAAAGAAGAGTAGATCAGTCTTTAAACACAGGTAGGTAAAGCATTATTGATTGAAAAAACAAAGCGCTGCAATCAGAGCAGCGCTTTTTGTAAGACATTGATGATTAATCATTCATCAACTTTAAGTGGATTATTTATCCAGACGTTTAATTAATTCATCTGGTGTTAGATATCCACCCAAGTACTCACCATCAACACTATAAATAGCAGGTGTACCATTTACACCCATGTTTAAGCCAAGTTGATATTGCGCTCGAACCGGGTTTTTACACTGAGCAGGAGGGATGTTGATGCCTTGTACTGCTTGATTAAAGGCAGCTTTACGATCTGCGCTACACCATACAGCTTCCATGGTCGGCATAAATTGTTCACCGCGTGGCCAAGCGATATAGCGTACCTCAATACCCTTTTCATTAATTACGGGTATGTGCTCATGTAGTTTATGGCAATAAGGACAACTTGCATCGGTAAATACATAGATGACGTGTTTCGCCTTACCTTTTGCAGGGTAAACAATGAGATCTTCATTTTTTAAAGCAGCAAGATGCTTTTTATTTTCTGATGCTTGAAGATTATCTCCAATATTATGAAGTTCTTTATCACCTAATCGGATTACATCACCTTGAATAAGGTATTTACCATCGCTGGTTGTATAAATTGACGTCATCCCTTCAAGATTTACCCAATATAGATTAGGAACCTCAGTTGGCTTAATATCTAAAATTTTGGCGTTGATATTTGCACTCTTAAATTGTTTTTGCAAAGTTTCAATTAAACGCTGTTTAGCATTGCGTTCAATAATGGTTGAAGCTTCCCCTGTAGCAGGTGCGGTCGCAGTGAGCGCATCTTCTTTTTGTGGTTTGTTTTCTTTAGAACAAGCACTGAATAACAGGCTAGAAGCCAACGCACAGGCAAGAAAAAGTTGAGATCGGGTAAAAGACATAGATAACCCTTATTTCATCAGTATTTATAGTCAGAAGCTGCTAAGCATAACAAAAAATCTAGTGTGTATTGTTAAAACTTTCTTAACCTTTGTGAACGAAATCAAATGATTGTTAGGCTTATTTTCAAATCATAAGATTTAAATTTTTTAACCTCTAGGATGATGTTTTTCATGCAATTGTTGCATTCTTACTTGTGCCACATGTGTGTAAATTTGAGTTGTAGATAAATCGCTATGACCCAGTAACATTTGTACTACACGCAAGTCCGCGCCGTGATTGAGCAGGTGCGTCGCAAAGGCATGACGTAACGTGTGAGGTGAAAGTTCAGCTTGAATATTGGCTTGTAGTGCATAGCGTTTAATGGCATACCAAAAGTTCTGACGACTCATAATCCCACCATGTTGGGTTAAAAAAAGATAGTCAGTCGAACTTTTATAAAGTTGAGGCCGAGCATTACTCAAATAGCGTTCTACCCACTCACAAGCAAATTGTCCTAATGGGACCAAACGCTCTTTATTGCCTTTACCTGTAACACGTAAATAGCCTTGTTTTAAATTAATGAGTTCGAGCCGTAAGTTAAGCAGTTCTGAAACACGTAAGCCGCATGCATACAGCACTTCGAACATTGCTCTGTCACGTAAACCAAGTGCTGTATTGATATCTGGTGCTTGAATCAGCGCTTCGACATCTTCTTCGGATAGATCTTTGGGTAATGCTCGTCCAATTTTAGGAGAGTGGTGGGTTGCTACAGGATTATCGCTTCGTAATTTCTGTTCACGTAAAAATTTGTAAAACTGACGTAGAGCAGATAAGCAGCGGGCAATCGAACGCGGGCTTTTTCCGACTTTGGTCAACTCAATCAGTACATCCGCAATATCATCACTTGTCCACTCTGGAAGGGCTGTTTTTTTATGAAGTTCGCCGCATTGAATGAGGTCGGATAAATAAGCATTTCGTGTATGTGGACTTACTGTCTGGGCAACGAGATAGTCGCGAAAACCTTGTAAAAAGCTTAGATGTTCAGGAATTTGAACAGGGCTTGGAATACGCGGTTTCTTATTTAACATACACTAGATCCTCTAAACCTCTGTACTGTAAAAGAAACTTTAAGGTTTGTCGATTAAACTGAATAAGAAGTGAAATTTAACCTTATTTGGTAATTATTCTCATTTATATGTATACTAGAAAAAAAGGTTTAGGATCGGATGCGGTGCGTTTATCAGCTTTAAAAGTGAAGCAAGCGGCGACCATCACCAATGTGAATCGGATATCGGTAGAGTCTGAGCAGCAAGATTTGGTCGCAATTCGTTTGGAAAGTCTGGGCTTTGTGCCGGGCACACGAGTGGAAGTGATTACCAAGGGTGTTTTTGGTGGTGATCCGATCTTGATCCAAATAGGCTTTACTCGTTTCGCTTTACGTAAAGCAGAAGCGGAAAAAATCGAAATTCAAGTAGACGAAGGAGTACCCGCATGAGTGATGCGTTACGTATTGCCCTTGTGGGAAACCCGAACTGTGGTAAAACCTCTCTTTTTAACCATTTAACTGGAACTCGACAAAAAGTTGCAAACTATGCGGGCGTAACTGTTGAGCGTAAAGTAGGTCATTTTCAGTTACCGTCAGGTCGAGCAGTGCGTGTACTTGATTTACCGGGTACATATAGTCTAAATGCAACTAGTCCTGATGAAGTTATTACCCGTGACGTGTGTTTGGGTAAGATTGCAGAAGAAGGGCAGCAAGATGCCTTTTTATGTGTGGTTGATGCCACTAACTTAAAATTGCATTTAGGATTGGTGCTCGAAATGATCGGGCTAGGCCGTCCGATTTTACTTGTACTGAATATGATGGATGAGGCGCGTCGTCGTGGCATCCAAATTAATACTCAAAAGTTATCTCAACGTTTGGGTGTGCCAGTTGTTGAAACAGTTGCTGTTCGCAATGCGGGTATTGAAAATTTATTACATGCCCTTGATCAAGAAAAATACAGTGTGCCACAAACCGAATTGAGTGGTTTAACCGGGACTCATCATCAAAAAATCGATATGATTTTTAAAGATGTTGTTCATTATGTTGAGCAAAACGATAAGCGTACTGATTTTCTAGATCGAATTTTCTTACATCCAGTCTTAGGCCTGCTTAGCCTTGCCCTCATGATGTTTATTGTGTTCCAGGCAGTTTTTGCTTGGGCAGCTCCATTCATGGATGGCATTGAAGGTTTCTTCGGTTGGCTAGGTGAAGTAATAGGAAGTGTGATTACACAGCCACTCCTGCATAGTCTGGTTGTTGACGGCATTATCGCGGGTGCGGGTGGCGTAGTGGTGTTCTTGCCACAAATTCTGATCTTGTTCTTCTTCATTTTAGTATTAGAAGAATCGGGCTATTTACCGCGTGCAGCATTTTTACTTGATAAATTAATGTTTCAAGCTGGTTTAAGTGGACGAGCTTTCATTCCTTTACTTTCAAGCTTTGCCTGTGCAGTACCGGGAATTATGGCGACGCGTAGTATTAGTGACCCTCGTGATCGTTTTACGACCATTATGGTTGCACCATTAATGACTTGTTCGGCACGTTTGCCAGTATACGCTTTGCTGATTGCGGCATTTATTCCAGAGAAAATGATCTGGGGTATTTTCAACTTGCAAGGTCTAGTGTTATTCGGCCTGTATATGGCTGGCATTGTGAGTGCGCTTTGCGTTTCATTTTTAATGAAGTTTTTGCAAAAAGATAAGTCTCAGCATGCTTTACTGCTAGAGCTGCCGAGTTATCGTTTTCCTGATTTAAAAAGTGTGGGCATTGGCTTGCTGGACCGTGCAAAAATCTTCTTGAAACGTGTCGGTGGAATCATCTTTGCACTTTCTATTTTGCTCTGGTTTTTGTGTACTTTCCCACAACCACCAGAAGGGGCGACTTTACCTGCTATAGATTATAGTTTTGCCGGTATGCTCGGACACCTTATTCAACCTTTATTTGCTCCAATTGGATTTAACTGGCAAATCTGTATTGCTTTAATTCCAGCAATGGCAGCGCGTGAAGTTGTGGTTGCAGCATTAGGTACGGTTTATGCCTTGTCTGCAACGAGTGATGATGCGGTAGCTCAAGGTTTGTCACATCTAATTAGTGCAGATGGCACAGGTTGGTCTTTGGCAACAGGATTGTCGCTTTTAGTGTGGTTCATTTACGCTCCACATTGTTTGGCTACGTTGGCAACAGTACGACGTGAAACAGGTTCATGGAAACATGTTGCTGCCATGACTGCATATCTGTTCGGTTTGGCTTATTTGGCATCGTTTGTTACCTATCAAATTGCTTCCCACTATTGGGGTTAAGGCAAGAAAGGAGGTTGTATATGATTCAATATGTGATTATTGCGGTTTTAGTGATTTGGAGTGCGGTTGTTGTTTTTAAGAAAGTATTTCCAAAAACAGCAAATTCTGTCTTTTCTTCACTCGCTACATTTTGTGAAAAGCAGGGTTGGACAACCTTAGCAACATGGCTTAAACCAAAAATGACCTTTGGTTGTGCTGGTGGCTGTGGTTGTTCAAGCGAAGATAAACCTACCAATACAGTTCAAGAAATTAAGCCGATCAAATGGCAATAAATTTAGTATTTCCTGTTTCGTTTAAAAAGCCATCATATTGATGGCTTTTTTACGCACTGACACAAAAAAAGATGAATAAAGTTCAAACTGAAAAAGCATTCAAAACAGCAAAGTGCTAACATTTTTGCCATTCTGTCGATTGATAAATTGTGGGGCAAAAATGTTAATACAACGTGGTGGATTAAAAGTTGTCGCAGGCTTAGGAATATCAGGTGTTTCTGCTGTTAATTTCCTGCATGAACAAGGCTACCAAGTTGCAGTAACGGACTCTCGTCCAACCCCTCCTGGCCATGACCAGATTCCAGCTGGTGTTAAAACTAGTTTTGGTCAACTTGACCAAGAATTATTATTACAAGCAGAAGAAATTATTTTAAGCCCAGGCCTTGCACCGCAATTACCAGAAATTCAGGCAGCTATTGCTCAAGGGATTTCAGTGGTAGGCGACATTCAACTATTACGCCGTGCGACTGAAGTGCCTATTGTGGCTATCACGGGTTCTAATGCCAAAAGTACAGTAACGACTCTAATTGGTTTAATGGCTAAAGATGCGGGTAAAAAAGTTGCTGTGGGTGGAAACCTAGGACGCCCAGCTCTAGACTTGCTAAAAGACCAACCAGAGTTACTTGTACTTGAGCTATCAAGTTTTCAGTTGGAAACCACCTCACATTTAAATGCTGAGGTTGCTGTGGTTCTTAACATGAGTGAAGATCACTTAGATCGTCATGGCGATATGTGGGGTTATCACCAAGCAAAACACCGTATTTTCCAAGGCGTTAAAAAAGTTATATTTAACCGTGATGATGCTTTAAGTCGCCCTCTTGTTCCAGATACAACACCAATGCAAAGCTTTGGTCTAAATGCACCAGACTTAAATCAATATGGTGTTTTAAGAGATGGTGATGGCATACTTTGGCTTGCGCGTGGTTTGCAGCGTTTAATTAAAAGCTCAGATTTATATATTCAAGGCATGCACAACGTAGCCAATGCTTTAGCTTGTTTGGCATTAGGTGAAGCCATTGGTTTGCCTATGGAATCTATGCTTGAAACGTTAAAACAATTTAAAGGATTAGAGCACCGCTGTGAGTATGTGAGAACTGTACATGATGTACGTTATTATAATGACTCTAAAGGGACTAACGTTGGTGCTACACTTGCAGCAATTGACGGTTTAGGTGCTGCAATTGAGGTTAAAAAAGGTAAGGTTGCCTTGATTTTAGGTGGGCAGGGTAAAGGGCAAGATTTTGCGCCATTACGTTCTTCTATCGAAAAATATGCCAAAGTTGTGGTATTGATTGGTGAGGATGCTCCAGTGATTGAACAAGCAATTCAGGGCGCAACCAACATTTTGCATGCAGCAACACTCAAAGAAGCTGTAGAGCTGTGTCAACGTGAAACACAAGCTGAAGATGTGGTGTTGTTATCACCAGCCTGTGCAAGTTTTGATATGTTTAAAAGTTATAATGACCGTGGTCAGCAGTTTGTTGCCTGTGTCAATTCGTTGGTTTAAAGAAAACATGATTAGGAATGTAGTATGGCAGGCTTAGCTCAGACCACAATCCAGAAAATCAATCATTGGTATGAACGGATATTGCCTAAATGGCCAGCGGAAGTGACGCCACGTAATGTCCTGATTTTCTGTGTCGTTGCATTGTTGTGTATCGGTTCAGTGATGGTGGCGTCTGCTTCGATGCCCTATGCTGAATATATGCATGAAAACCCGTTTCACTATGTGATTCGTCATGGTATTTCGATTGTTGCTGCGGCTGTGGTGGCATATTTGACCTATCGGATATCACTCAATACGTGGTTTAAAAATACTTTCCCGCTGTGGCTGTTGACCATGGTTCTGCTGCTTGCTGCTTTGGTGGTAGGTTCAGAAGTGAACGGTTCTACACGTTGGATTAAGATCGGTGGCTTTACTTTACAGCCAACCGAGGTTGCCAAAGTCATGATGGCAATCTTTACCGCAGACTATGTTGTGCGCCGTGCCAAAGAGGTTCGTACTCATTGGAAAGGCTTATTACGTTTAAGTGGTGTGATGGCAATTACGGTTGGTTTGATTATTGCTGAGCCTGACTTGGGTGCTACGATCGTAATTGTATTGATGATGGTCGGGGTATTCTTTTTAGCTGGTGCGCCGCCAACACAGTTCTTAATCATGCTTGGTGCGATTGTAACCGGTATTGTCTTTTTGATTTTGTTTGAGCCTTACCGTTTCCAGCGTTTGATT
This sequence comes from Acinetobacter sp. AYS6, assembly GCF_025630795.1. Classification (NCBI taxonomy): domain Bacteria; kingdom Pseudomonadati; phylum Pseudomonadota; class Gammaproteobacteria; order Moraxellales; family Moraxellaceae; genus Acinetobacter; species Acinetobacter sp. AYS6. The sequence continues at coordinate 27,533 of NZ_JAOTNV010000001.1, read as the reverse complement.
TCGTTTACTGACCCATGGGCAGATCCATTAGGTGTGGGTTACCAGTTATCAAATGCATTAATGGCCTTTGGTCGTGGTGAATGGTTTGGTACAGGCTTAGGGCACAGTGTCCAAAAGTTATCTTATTTGCCAGAAGCGCATACTGACTTTATGTTGGCCGTGTTAGGTGAAGAGTTTGGTTTCTTTGGCATTTCGATTGTCATTGGTTTGTCTTTCTTGATGTTGGCATGCTGTATCAAAATTGGTCATCGTGCATTGAAGCATCATTACCTTCGCGCAGGCTATTTGGCTTACGGTATTAGTATTATTTTCTTGCTCCAGATCTTGGTAAATGCGGGCATGAATATGGGGTTGATGCCGACTAAAGGTTTGACTCTGCCATTTATTAGTTATGGTGGTACATCTTTAATGATGTGTGCTGCGATGATTAGCTTGATCTTAAAGATTGATGCTTCAACTCAAGAAGTAAACCCAGAAAGGGAAGAATCAAACTTCTAGTTGAGTATTTAGGCATAGAAAACCCGATTTGATATCGGGTTTTTTTATTTATAAGTAGGTTCCGCTGAGCTCTTGCCCGTGTGGAATTAAATCAACATTCCACTGTGCTATAGCCTGCTTTAGCATAACTTTAGGCTGGTCTAAATCAACATGAGGTTGTCCCAATGCTTGTATTGCTTGTTGCAGCAATTCAGGCGCTTTAGATAAATCGAGCGCTTGAGCAAGGTTTTGTTTAGAGAGCTTTTGCCCTTGATCGTTCATGGCGAGGGGAAGGTGCATATAGCTGAGTTTAGGATAACCTAAGAGCTCACCAAGCCAGATCTGACGTTCGGTGTTATCTAGTAAGTCTGCACCCCGAACGACATGAGTGATGCCTTGCAAATAATCATCCACAACGACAGCAAGTTGATAGTTAATAATCCCGTCACGGCGTTTAAGAACAAAGTCTCCAAGGTCATGTTGGAGATTAGAACAATGAAGTCCTTGTAGTCGATCATCGAAACAAATTTGCTGATCCTGAACTTTTACCCGAATTGCTTGGCCTTGAAAATCAAGATTGAGATCGCGACAAGTCCCTGCATAGATTGCATTTGAACCCAGCATTTTACGCGTACATTGACAAGCGTAGATAAGACCCTCTTTTTTAAGTTGGTCTAATACACTTTCATAAATATCTAAACGGTTTTTTTGAAAAATAATTTCTGCATCGGGTTCGAATTGGAAGGCTTCCAGTGATGTGAGGATATGATCTTCACTGCCCGGATAAATACGAGGGATATCTGTGTCTTCGACACGAACTAGCCATTTGCCTTGGTGAGCTTTTGCATCACAGTAACTAGCAACGGCAGTAATGAGTGATCCAAAATGCAAAGGGCCGGTTGGCGATGGCGCAAACCGACCTGAGTAGCGAATCAGCGACACATCGTTTCGCTGATTCGCAAGAGCTGAGCTGTGCTCAGCTAGAAGATTCTCAACAGTCACAATTAACCGTTATTTTGCTTCTCTTTGATTTCTGCTAAAGTTTTGCAATCAATACATAGAGTTGCTGTTGGACGTGCTTCTAAACGACGTAAACCGATTTCGATACCACATGTTTCACAGAAACCGTAGTCTTCGTTTTTAATTGCTTCCATAGATTGTTCGATTTTACGAATTAACTTACGTTCACGGTCACGTGTACGCAATTCAATTGCAAACTCTTCTTCTTGGGTGGCACGGTCATTTACATCTGGCAATGCAGTTGATTCGTCTTGCATCGTATTCAACGTACGATCAACTTCAGACATTAATTCAGCTTTCCATGCTTGCAGAATTTGTCGGAAATGCTCGAGCTGTCCTTCAGACATGTACTCTTCATTTTTCTTAGGTTGATAAGGTGCAATACCAAATAAACTTGCAGTTGTGCCTATGTCAGAAGTTTTAGGTTTCACTTTACGTGCACGTTTTGCAGAAGCTTTTTCACCTTCCACTACAACTTCTGTATGTTCATCCAAAACTTGGTTGTGGTTGTCATTCGCCATAATAGGGCATTCCTCATCATACACGTATTATCTATACGCAAAAAATATGGTGATATGCAAGTGTTTTTATAGAAAACCATCGATGGATTTTCCCATCGGGTCGTCATCATATAGATTTTTCCTGCAAGATGATAGTCATTCCGCCTCGTAAATATTTTCAAAACGTGTTTACCCTAGTCATAATTGCGTATAAGCATATAAGAAATAGGGCTAATAGCCTGAAATATCAGTGTTTATAAGGCCCTGAAAATTTTCAAGACGGATGACTTCTGTTTCAAAACTACCATCGTTTTTTAGACGAATGTAACGGTAGCCGGGAGCATTTTGATCTAGGGCAAACTCATTACTAAACGGTTTGAACTGAACACTTGTCGATGGTGTCGAGAAAAATTCGATCCCTTGCCAAGTGTTTAGTGAGTCCTGATGAACATGCCCGCAGACTAAAGCTTTTACATTTTCAAATGGAGCCAACGTTGTAAGTAATGCATTAGAATTTTGTAACTTGTGATGATCAATCCATTTAGATTTCATTGCAAAAGGATGATGATGACAAGCCAGCAAAACAGGGTTATCTGAAAACTCTTCGAGTAATGCCGCTAAATTTTGTAGTTGTTCTGGCGACAGATGTCCATCAATCTGACCTTTTACTGCACTATTTAATAAAATAACGCGCCAGTTTCCTAAGCAAATGACCACAGGTTCCTGATGGTTCTCTTTATGCAGTGGAAAGTGGTCAACGTTATCATGATTACCTAGTGTCTGAAAAAATGGCAGACCTAACGTTTGCATATATTGAATATAACGTTTGTAGGTAATAGGCGTTGGTGCTTGAGCCAGATCTCCAGTGTGGATAATGGCATCAGCTTCAGGATGTTTTTTTAGGATCTGTTGAATAATGGCATGAAAACTTTCTTCAGGATTCATACCCACAAATTCTAAGTGTGGATACTCCAATAGGTGGGTATCGGTAATTTGTATAATGACATGGTCTTTTTGTGAAAGTGTTGAGACTTGAAAAGTCACCGTCCTACCTCGTCGGATTTTATTATCGTTGTGATGTGTTGAGATAGCCATTGTAACGCCATAATGACAGGGGCATTTCTCAAACGTCCTTGACTTAATAATGTTGATATTTCGCTGTAGTCAAACAGGTGTAAAAGAATATTTTCACCTTCATCCGGCATGCCAAAAACCCCGCCTTCTGTTGGTAAATCTGTTTCGGCAGCATATAAGTGAAATACTTCTGAACACGCCCCAGCAGAGGGATAGAAGCTGAATAGATGTTGTACATGCTGAATAGTACATCCTGACTCTTCAAGCGTTTCTCGGCGAATACAGCTCTCAGGAGTCTCATCTCCATCTAATACACCTGCAATTATTTCCAATTGCCATGGTGAATAGGCGTCATTAATAGCGCCAACCCGAAATTGTTCAATAAGCGCAAATTGTTGTCTTTGATCGTTGTAGAGTAGAACGCCAGCCGCTTCTGGGCGATGAACAAGTTCACGCTGCAATATAGGGGTATATTCAGGTTGATTAAATAGACGATGTCGAAGGCTGACTTTTTCAACTTGAATAAAACCACGGAATAGAGATTCGCGTGATGTTACTTCGACATCTTTAGATGTATAACTTGGACGTTCAACAATACTCATGATTCGATCAGGACGAAATCTATTTATTTCATCCTAACCGAGAATCAGGGCTAGGCAAGTGTTTTTTTTGAATATTTACACTTTATGATACAGTTTTTGACCTTGTTCTTGATAAACCTCTTTCATGGCTTTGAGGCCTTCTTCAACCTCTGAATTGCTATTAGTGAGGTTGTTGGCATAGTCACGAACATTCTGGGTGATTTTCATCGAACAGAATTTTGGTCCGCACATTGAGCAGAAGTGTGCAGATTTGTGAGCCTCTTTTGGTAAGGTTTCATCATGCATGCTACGCGCTGTGTCAGGGTCTAGACTTAAGTTGAACTGATCATCCCAACGGAATTCAAAACGTGCTTTTGACAAGGCATTATCGCGAACTTGAGCACCCGGATGTCCTTTAGCAAGGTCAGCAGCATGTGCCGCAAGCTTGTAGGTAATAATCCCGTCTTTAACATCTTTTTTGTTTGGTAAACCCAAATGCTCTTTTGGTGTTACATAACAAAGCATCGCTGTGCCGTACCAACCAATCATGGCTGCACCAATTGCAGAAGTAATGTGGTCATAACCCGGAGCGATATCAGTCGTTAAAGGCCCAAGCGTATAGAATGGTGCTTCTTTACATACTTCTAACTGAAGGTCCATGTTTTCTTTAATCATGTGCATTGGTACATGACCAGGGCCTTCAATCATGACTTGAACATCATGTTCCCATGCACGATGAGTCAGCTCACCTAGTGTTTTAAGTTCGCTGAACTGTGCTTCGTCATTCGCATCTTGAATACAACCCGGACGTAAGCCATCACCTAAGCTAAACGAAACGTCGTAGGCCTTCATGATTTCACAGATTTCATCGAAATGAGTGTATAAGAAGTTTTCTTCATGATGCGCGAGACACCACTGCGCCATGATTGAACCACCACGTGAGACAATACCTGTTAAACGGTTTGCGGTAAGTGGTACGTAGCGGAGTAATACACCTGCGTGAATCGTGAAGTAGTCAACGCCTTGCTCAGCTTGTTCAATCAGGGTGTCTTTAAAGATTTCCCATGTTAGATCTTCTGCAACACCATCAACTTTTTCAAGCGCTTGATAAATAGGTACGGTACCGATTGGAACAGGTGAGTTACGAATAATCCATTCACGTGTTTCATGAATGTTTTTACCTGTCGACAAATCCATAATAGTGTCAGCACCCCAACGGGTTGCCCAAGTCATTTTTGCAACTTCTTCGTCAATTGAAGAACCAAGCGCCGAGTTACCAATGTTGGCATTAATTTTAACCAAGAAATTACGGCCAATAATCATTGGCTCAAGTTCTGGATGGTTAATGTTGGCAGGAATGATCGCACGACCTTCAGCAACTTCTTGGCGAACAAATTCAGGTGTAATTTCTTTTAAGTTTTTTGCACCGAAATTTTGTCCAGCATGTTGACGCATATCAACACCTTCACGCTGGCGTTGATTTTCACGAATTGCAATATATTCCATTTCAGGTGTGATAATACCTTGCTTGGCATAGTGCATTTGCGTGACATTTTTACCGGCTTTAGCGCGGCGTGGGTTTTGAATGTGAGCAAAACGAATGTCAGCTGTACGAATGTCTTTTAAACGTTCTTGACCAAAAGTTGAAGTTAAGCCAGAAAGTACGTCAGTATCGTTACGTTCTTCAATCCAGTTCTGGCGAACTGAAGGTAAACCTTTGTCTAAATCAATTTGAACATTTGGATCTGTATAAACACCTGAAGTGTCATAGACCATAACAGGGGGATTATGTTCACCGCCCAGACCAGTTGGAGTATCTGTTAAAGAAATTTCTCGCATTGGAACCTGAATATCAGGACGAGAGCCTTCAATATAAACTTTTTTAGAAGCGGGTAAGATGCGGGTTAAATCTTTTGCATCTTGTTCATGTTGAGCTGAAATTTCAGCAGAAGAGAGATTCGTTAACTGGTTCATTACATGATCCTTATGAATAACATCAACGAATCAAGCACGACCAAAAACGATGGCGGATTTATCTTTACAAGATAAATTTAAGGCTTAAGTTTTCAGATGGCTTGATTCCTACGCAGGTCTTAACCTGATCAGGTTCAACGGTACTCATGTTCAAACTTGTGTTGCGATAACACGAAATTTACACAATCTCAGCGAGTTATTACTCGCGCTCCGTCAAGCGATTTACAGACTAACATGTTTTAGGTTGGGTGGCATTGTCAATTTGTATCTATACAAACCGCATCCATATGGCAGTCACGATAGACTTCAGTGTTCCATGGAGAGTCTAATTTTAATAGCTGCTCAAGTTGTTCATGAGTCATCTGATAATTTGATTTTTTATCACCATTCTTATCAGTTAAATCTATTTTAAATTGTGCTTTGCGCTCCTCTACAGGCGTGGCAATAAACTTAAGAAATAGTTGCGCAGGTTTCGCTAAACTCGACTGATTTTGTGTAGATAGAAAGCGAATTTGTTGAAGCGCCTCTTTATCAAACCATGTGTTCGGTGCATATTCATCTGACACTGGCGTATTATCTAAACCAAAGAAAATAAAATAGCGATATTCGTTAAAAAGTAGTTTTGCATCACTAATAAAATGGCTTTTTGGATATTTTTGAATAAATTTTTCCCAAAATAACGCACGTTCAGTGAGCTCTTTCCAAGAAATAGCCAACGCACCATCGTTATAGAAAATATTTTGATTGTCTTTTGCCATACGAGTTAAAAACTCTTTTTGGTCAGCAGGTAAGGCTTTAGAAAAAACATCAACTAAATAGTTTGGCTGACGTCGATAGGTAAACATGCCTTCGCCTTGATAGAGAAGTTCAATGTAAGCTTGGCCTTCATGTTGAAGTAAATATTGATCACGTGGGCTCAGTTGGTCGAAGAGTTTTTTCTGACTTTGAATGACCTTTTTAAGGTCTTGTTGTTTATATTCTAAAACAGCATAGCCAAATGCTTCAAACGCTCTACCTGTTTTTTCAGTGTAGTCTTGTTTAATAAAACGTTGATACATGGCAGTTGATGCATCAATAAGCTTAAGTTGCTCATCATTTTTTAACGAAGGAACACAGGTTTTAAGCTTTGCATTAATTTGATTTAAGTCTTCTATTTTGCTGTTTTGATTGATTTTTTTCATGGCCGCCATAATTTGTAAGCAACTACTGTCTTGTTTTTGAGTGGCCTTTTGCTCAGTTGATTTTTGCTCTTTAGATACAGCCTGATCTTGCTCTGATGTTTTATTACATCCAGCTAAAAGTAGTGCGCTGCACATACTCATCATTAAAACTTTTTTCATCATTGTACTTTTATAGAAATTAATATTGCTCAAATTATAACGCTTAAAAAGATTGCATCATTGTTAGAAATCTTTATTATTAGGTAGGTCGGTCTACTTAAATTATAGCTATGAATGATAAAACAGCAAGACAGAAAATTCTCGATGCCGCTTCAACTTTATTTTATAACGATGGCATTACTGCAACTGGAATTAACTCAGTTACGGCTAAAGCAGATGTTGCTAAGATGTCGCTTTATAATAATTTTTCTTCAAAAGGTGAGCTTGTCGATGCCTACATTGCTGCGCGCCATCAAGAGTGGCTTGATCTCTACCAAATACGTTTAGAACGAACCAAAACAGCGAAACAAGCCATTTTAGCTGTGTTTGATGCCTATCAAGACCATGCAGAATTCGCCTATGAAAAAGGCTTTCGAGGTTGTGGGTTATTGAACGCTGCGGCTGAGTTTCCGGCCAATAGTGCAGGGCGAAGTTCGGTAAGACAGCATAAAGAAGAAGTTGAGGCTATTGTTGCTGAGCATTTAAAAAAATTAATACCCGACTCACAGCGTGTTAACTATGTGGCTACGCAGCTTTCTTTTCTTTTAGAAGGTTCTATGGCAAGAGCAGGCTTAGAAGGAAACAGTCGTCAACTTCTATTAGCAAAACAAATGGCTGAAGACATTTTAAATAGAGAATGTCCACATGATTAGCCTCATTAAAAATAGTAGCTATGGAGGCACAATTGCGATTTTAGTTGCTTCTGTTTTGTGGGGAACAACAGGTACTGCGGCCGCATTTGCTCCGACACTTGGCCCACTTGCTATTGGCGCTGTAGCGATGGGCGGTGGAGGTCTCTTACAAGCTTTGATTGCGTCAAGAGCGATACGGGAAAACCGTCAATTTATAAGGGAAAATCTTTCAATACTGCTTTTAGGTGTAGCGGCGGTGGGTATTTACCCTTTGGCTTTTTATTCCTCAATGCATTATGCCGGCATTACGATTGGTACTGTGGTTTCAATTGGTACTGCTCCACTAATCGCAGCAATTTTAGAACGATTCTTTGATCGCAAAGCTTTGACTGCTATCTGGTTCCTAAGTTTTGTGTGCGGTGTGCTTGGCGTAACGATGTTGTCGATGGGTGAAAGTCATGCGGTTCTAGACGATACAAATCAATGGAATAAATACTTCGGTATTTTTCTTGGGCTTGTCGCAGCTACAACTTATTCACTTTATTCATGGGCTGCAAAAAGATTAATAGATCGAGGTATTGCCTCAAAAGCTGCAATGGGCATGATTATGGGTGGTGGGGCAGTTATTTTGCTTCCTACTTTGTTGGTTACAGGTGGTGGGTTATTACACAGTTCAACCAATTTACTTGTGGCTGGTTATATGATGCTGATTCCTATGTTTTTGGGTTATTTACTTTTCGGTTTTGGACTAAAAACAGTAAATGCTAGTAAAGCGACCACCTTAACTTTATTTGAACCTTTAGTTGCTGCGATTTTTGCGATTGTGTTGGTAGGTGAGCATGTTTCATGGGTGGGCTGGATAGGCATGTTTTTGATTTTTATTTGTATTTTAATATTATCGAAAACTAAGAACACTTAAAAAAACTAAAACTTTTAATGGCTTGAGTTTGATTCGAATTTTTCTTAGTCTTAAGGGCAAGTTTTATCGTTGATTTGAACAATGAAAATAAAATTAATGGTCGCCGTTGGCCTTTGGAGTTTTGCGTCTTCGAGTTTTGCTCTAGATTTGGTTGAAGCTTATGAGCGCGCAAAACAAAATGACCCGACATGGCAGGCCAATCAACAACAATTTGAAGCAGATCAACTGAACTTGGGCTTGGCAACTGGAGCGTTATTACCCACCGTTACACTGTCTGGAAACATTACTCGTAATCGACAAACTGTAAAACGTTCAAACTTTCCGGGTATTGATCAAGAAGGCCTTTCAGATGCTTTAGTGAGTAATACTTCAACCACCCGCCAAGCGACCTTAACTGCACGTCAGCCACTATTTCGTATGGATGCTTGGGAAGGTTATAAACAAGTTAAAACTTCGGTTGCCTTAAGTGAAATTACCTTAAGACTGCAAAAACAAGATCATGTTTTAAATGTGGCAGAAGCCTATTTTAATGTATTGCGTCAGCAGGCGTTGAGTGTTGCATACTTACAAGAAGAAAAGGCTTTGCTTGAACAGCTCAATATGATGAATGCCAAACTCAAAGAAGGTTTGGTGGCACGTAGTGATGTGAGTGAAGCAAATGCTCAATACCAAAATGCCAGAGCCAATCGTATTTCAACTAATGTTCAATTACTTTTAGCTCAAGAGCAGCTTTCTGAATATATTGGTTCTTATCAAGATAAACTTGCTGTATTACGAAGTGATTTCAATTTTCAAAAGCCCTATCCTGCAGAGCTTAATGATTGGCTTTCTTTGGCCCAGCAAAAAAACTTAAAGATTCAGCAAGCCCGTTTACAGCAACAATATAGCGAAGATCAACGTCGTGTAGAAAAGGCAGCGCTTTATCCTCAAATTGATGCTGTTGCAAGTTATGGTTATACCAAACAGACACCAGAGACACTCATCTCGACTGATGGAAAATTTGATCAGGTTGGGGTAGAAATGAACTGGAATTTATTTAATGGTGGACGGACCCGAACATCAATTAAAAAAGCGACTGTAGAAGCCAGTAAAGCGCAGGCACAACTTGATGCTGCCATTCGCCGTGCCAATGTTGATGTGAAAAGTGCCTTTATGCAGGTCGATACAGACCAAGCCAAACTCGAAGCAAGAAAAGCTGCAATGGATTCATCTTCTTTGGTTTCTCAAGCCTCGAAAGCGAGCTATAACGAAGGCTTAAAAAGTATGGTTGATGTTTTATTGGCGCAGCGTAATGCTTTTTCTGCAAAACAGGATTATCTTAATGCTCAATATGACTATTTATTGAATGTACTTCGTTTAAAAGCTGCGGTAGGCCAGTTAGGCGAAAAAGATCTGGTCGAGCTCAATAGCTGGTTAATGTATCAGTAATAAAATGCTTTTATCTGAAATTTAATTTTGTCATAAAAACTTAATGATTGCTGTGTTCTAATGCTCAATCATTTTATTCCTGCGCCATCATGTTGGAGGCTTCCCTTGAGTCCAAGTAATCCGGTGTTAACCCATCATATTTCTTCTCAATTTAATGAAGATTTGCAAGATGTAAACACAAAGTTTATGACCATGGGTGGCTTGGTCGAACAACAGGTCGCAAATGCAATTCATTCTTTGCTTGATACAGACGCAAATTTAGCGATTGATGTTCAATTTAAAGATAATGCAGTCAATCAATACGAACGTGATATTGATGAGGGCTTGACGTTAATTTTGGCCCGTCGTCATCCGGCAGCGATCGACTTGCGTATGGTTATTGCCATGAGCAAAGCCAATACTGACCTTGAGCGTATTGGTGACGAAGCTGCAAAAATTGCACGCATTGCACAGAACCTTTGTGAAGAGGGCGGTTCGCCTCGTGGCTACATGGAAACACGTCATATTGGTAATCAGGTTCGTGTCATGATTCATGATGCACTTGATGCTTTTGCGCGTTTAGATGCAGACCAAGCTTTACGTGTACTTTTAGCCGATGCTGACATTGACCGTGAATATCAATCAGCAACACGTACATTAATGACCTATATGATTGAAGATCCACGCCATATTGCACGTGTGATTAACGTTATGTGGGTTTTACGTTCTTTAGAACGTATTGGCGACCATGCGCGTAATATTGCCGAACAAGTGATTTATATGGCAAAAGGCTTTGATGCTCGTCATACCAAAATTGAAGAAATTGAAGCTAAGGTCCACGAAAAGTAAGACTTAAGCTGAAATACTTAAAAGCCTTGTTTAAAACGAGGCTTTTTTATTTTTAAAATAATAGATAAAAAAATGTCCCGAACTTTGGGGGGAAGTTCAGGACAGAAAATCAAGTGCATAAACACGACAGGGATCGTGTTCTTCTTGCTATAAATTGATATTAAGTTTTTAGCTTTTTGATGTCATGTAGAGTCCTGTTCGCTCTATGTAAGGCTTTTTATGCTTGTGTAAGTTTCACGTAAAAAAAGGCGGGTCTATGTATATAGACCCGCCTTTTTTAATGATGAATCAGCTAAAACAAACCGATTATTCTGGTTTCCAGCCTTCAGCTTTTTCTACACTTTCATCATTGTTAAAGAACTTCTCACGTTGTTCTTCAAGAAACTTCTTCGCATCTGGTTCAAACACGTTTAAGCGCTTTTCATTAATCAGCGTAGTTTGGTGTTGTAACCATTCTTGCCATGCTTGTTTAGAAACATTTTCAAAAAAATCTTGGCCTTTAGCACCAGGGAAAGGAGCGAAGTCTAAACCTTCCATTTCCTTTTGATATTTGCGGCAAAATACTTGGCGACTCATGTTTTATCCTTAAGCGTATAACTGTTCTAAACGTGTATGGGCACGAGCAATCGCAGCTTCAACCTGTTTTGGTGAAGTTCCGCCAATATGATCACGTGCATTTACAGAAGCTTCTAGTGTTAAAGCTTTATCAAATACATCTGCTGTAATTAAGTCAGAGAATTGTTGTAACTGCTCAAGTGTTAACTCAGATAAATCTTTTTCTTCAGCAACACCTAATGCAACAGCTTTACCAACAATTTCATGCGCATCACGGAAGGCAACGCCTTTTTTCACTAGGTAGTCTGCAAGATCGGTTGCAGTAGAGAATCCGCGAAGTGCAGCTTCACGCATGATTTCAATATTTGGAACCAATGCAGGAATCATGTCTGCGAAAGCCATGAGTGAACCACGAACCGTATCGATTGCATCAAATAAAGGTTCTTTGTCTTCTTGGTTGTCTTTGTTGTACGCCAATGGTTGTCCTTTCATGAGCGTAAGTAAGCTAATTAAGTCACCAAATACACGGCCAGATTTACCACGAATAAGTTCTGGAACATCCGGGTTTTTCTTCTGTGGCATAATTGATGAGCCAGTACAGAAGCGGTCAGGAATATTCACAAATTTGAACTGTGCAGAAGTCCAAAGAATAAGTTCTTCTGACATACGTGATAAATGCATCATGATCAGTGCTGCAGCTGCATTAAATTCGATGGCAAAGTCACGGTCAGATACAGCATCAAGAGAGTTTTCAGATACAGCTTCAAAGCCTAAAAGTTCTGCTGTATAAGCACGATCAATCGGATAAGTTGTACCAGCAAGAGCGGCAGAACCAAGTGGTAGGCGGTTAACACGTTTACGGCAGTCTTGAAGACGTTCGGTGTCACGCACTAACATTTCAAACCATGCTAACAAGTGGTGACCGAAAGTTACAGGCTGAGCAGTTTGTAGATGTGTAAAGCCCGGCATAATCGTATTTACGTTTTTGGCTGCCAAGCCTAACAAGCCTTTTTGTAGGCGTTCTAATAATTTTAAAATGTCATCAATTTCGTCACGTAGGTAAAGACGAATATCCGTTGCAACCTGATCGTTACGGCTACGACCTGTGTGTAGTTTTTTACCTGTAATGCCAATACGTTGAGTCAAACGTGATTCAATGTTCATGTGAACATCTTCAAGATCGATGCGCCATTCAAAGTTTCCAGCCTCAATTTCTGAGCGAATGGTGCTTAAACCTTCAATAATGTCATCGCGTTCTGCTTCTGTGAGTACGCCAACTTTAGCAAGCATGGTAGCATGCGCAATAGAACCCGCGATGTCTTGTTTATAAAAACGCTGGTCAAACTGAACAGAGGCGGTAAATTCAGCTACAAAAGCATCCGTCGCTTCAGAAAAACGACCACCCCACATACCTGAGGTTTGGTCTGGGGTTACTGAATTAGGGGGATTTGAAGATGTGGTCATGGTGGCTCAGTAAAATAAAAAAGAGTATATCACTTGCCGAAGCTCAACAAACAAAGTTGTTTCCTACAGCATACCGAAATCAAAATTCTTCCTATTTTTTTACGAAAAACGGGCGTTGGCAACACTTATTCGAATTAATTGTTGCAAGTAATGTTTTGGCACTGGTTTTGGCATTGGCTGAAGCGCAGTCTTGGCAAGCATTAAGCGGTGGACGCCTTTTACAATACATCGTTTTTATTAATTGGGTGATATTGTCGTTTTTTGCTTTGGTTGAACGCCTTCAAGATTTTTTTAGCAGCTTACGTCAAGAATTTGCCTTGGCTATCGGTTTTGTCATGTTGCAAGGTATTGTTGTTTTATCCACTTTAATGAGTAATTTTTTTCAGTTTGGTCTTTTAAATAAACATACTTCTTTAACACAGAGCTGGAGCATTTATTTTACCAATGTACCTTTATATCTAAGCTATGGAATATTGCTAGGGGCTTTCTGCTTACGTTATTTATATCTCAGAGAACAGTGGTTACATCAACAAAATGCAGAGTTAAATGCCCGTATTCAGGCCATGCAAGCGCGAATTCATCCTCATTTTTTATTTAATAGTTTAAATAATGTGGTGAGTTTAATTGCGATAGACCCAGATAAAGCAGAAGGTATGTTGATTAGCCTGTCACGTTTATTTCGTGCCAGCTTCCAAGAGTTGAAATTGGTAAGTCTGCATGAAGAAATCGAGCTGAGTAAACAGTATTTAATGATTGAACAGGTGCGTTTGGGGGAACGTTTAAAAGTAGATTGGAAGATTGAGCTTTCACCTGTGCAATTAAAACAGGTCACTATTCCTTTATTGACATTACAACCTTTGTTAGAGAATAGTATTTTTCATGGGGTAGAACCAATGATGGGGAAAGCAACCATAGGGGTATTGGTTGAAATATTGCAAAATCAGGTCAGTATAGTCATTACCAACCCATATACAGACGATACAATAAATTCACGGAAAGGGCATGGAATCGCGCTTGAAAATGTAAAACAACGCCTGAAAGCATATTATGGGAACTCCGTTAGATTTCAGGTTTATAAAGGTAAAGCCTTATATACCACCATTATGAGCTATCAATATCAAACAAAATAATAAGTTAGTCAGAGTTAACCATAAAAAAATGGATCAAGTTAACGGTGACAAGGAGGATGAATGAAGGTGCTGATTTGTGATGACGAACCACTTGCAGTGGAGCGATTATCACGTTTAGTTTCAAAGATGGGACATGAAGTTGTATCAACGGCTCATCATGGACAAGAAGCCTTGGAACAGGCGCGGCTTCATCAACCGGATGTAATTTTACTTGATATTCAAATGCCAGGTATGAATGGTCTTGTCTGTGCAGAACAGATAAGTCAGCTAAATCCTCGACCTGCGATTGTATTTTGTACCGCCTATGATCAACATGCATTGGAAGCATTTAAATCTCAGGCTCAAGCTTATCTTCTTAAACCAATTGATCCAGTAGAACTTGAACAAGTTTTTAGTCAACTGACTCAGCTTACTCAAGCACAGCTCAATGCTCTACCACAACATGATTTTTTACACGATCTAAAAACTCAGCGACATCAAATTGCTGCAAAAACCTATCGTGGGGTTGAGCTGATTCCTGTTGAGAATATCTATTATTTTTTAGCAGATCAGAAATATGTCACGGTGCGCCATCAAAATGGCAGTGTATTAATTGATGAAACTTTAAAAGAACTCGAAACCGAATTTGCAGATCAATTTATTCGTATTCACCGAAATGCGTTGGTTGCGGTTGCATATTTAGATGGACTGGAATTGGTCAGTTCGGGGCAATATCAGGTTCGATTACGTGGTCTGGACGAGCGACTTTCGGTGAGTCGTCGACATTTATCTACGCTTAGAGAGCGAATTCATCAGCTCTAAACTTAAAAAGAGTTAGCTTGGACATGCGAGATTTTACTTGCAATTTTAAGGGATCAAGTTAAGTTTAGGGTGTATTGTTTGACCAGCCCATGCTTGAATTTATGAAAACCTTGAAAATTGCTACACGACAAAGCCCACTTGCTCTTTGGCAGGCAGAATATATTCGTGCCCGATTACAGGAGCTTCACCCAGATTTAACGGTGGAGTTGGTTAAATTTGTCACGCAGGGTGATAAAATTTTAGACACACCTTTAGCAAAAATTGGTGGTAAAGGGCTGTTTGTTAAAGAGTTGGAAGCAGCACTTTTGGATGGGCGTGCAGACTTAGCTGTGCATTCAATGAAAGATGTGCCGATGGCTTTGCCAGAAGGTTTAACCTTGGCAGTAATTTGTGAACGTGAAGATCCATTAGATGCTTTCGTTTCAAATCAATTTGAAAAATTTGCTGACTTACCTCAAGGTGCAAAAGTTGGTACATCAAGCTTGCGTCGTAAATCTCAGATTTTAAAACAACGTCCTGATTTGCAAATTATTGACTTGCGTGGAAATGTTGGGACACGTTTAGCGAAGCTAGATGATGGTCAATATGATGCGATTATTTTAGCGAGTGCTGGTTTGAAGCGTTTAGGATTGTCAGAACGCATTCGTCATTGTTTAACACCAGACATTAGTTTGCCTGCTGTGGGTCAAGGCGCATTGGGCTTGGAATGCCGTGCAGCTGACCAAGACGTATTAGCTTTAATTCAACCATTATTACACGAAGAAACAGACGTTTGTGTGCGTGCTGAACGTGCCTTTAATGCCTATCTTGAAGGTGGTTGTCAGGTCCCAATTGCAGGTTATGCAACACTACAAAATGGACAAATCCATATTGAAGGGCGGGTCGGAAGCCCTGATGGCCAAACATTATTACGTGCTGAACTGATAGATGAAGCCAGCAATGCTCATCAATTGGGTGAAAACCTTGCTCGAAATTTACTTGATCAAGGTGCGGGCGAGCTATTAAAGGCTCTCTATTAAACCATGTTGTTTATTAATACTCGACCTGATTCTCGTGCAGCTGAATTAACAGATACTTTGCAAAATGAAGGTTATCAGGTTGAGTCTTTACCTCTTTTAGAACTTGTTGCGACGCCCTTTTCAGAACATTTACTTCAGCTTTACCAACGATTGGTTAAGGCACAAGCTATTGTTGTTGTTAGCCCCACCGCTGTTGATGTGGGGATGAAGTATTTGGCACAAAGTGGCTTAAAACTAGCTGACTTGAAGCATATTCAGTGGATTGCTGTGGGGCAGGCAACGGCCAATTGTCTAAATGAGTATGGAATAGAAGCACATATTCCAGATGTTGAAACCTCTGAGGGGATGTTAAATCTACCTATTCTTCATAATATGAAGCAGGCAGGTAACGTCGCTTTTTGGCGAGGAGAAGGTGGACGTCAATTTATGATGGAGACCTTGCAGCAGCAAGGAATTCAGATTTTAAATTTCGTTTTATATCATCGGCAGTGCCCAGAAGCTTCATATTCTACATTCAAACATCTGACACACAATTCAAATTATAATTTAAACAAATGGCTAGTCTTAATTACCAGTGAGGCCAGCTGGAAGTATTGGTTAGAGCTTTGTTCAAAAAATAATGTACAACCTGATTGTGTATATTTGGTTTTAGGGCCACGTCTTTTTCAAATTGTTAAAGAATATCGCGATCAGCAACATGCTCATTTTCACATTATTCAACTTGAAAATTTATCGCCTTCGGGGATGATTCATCTCATTCAGGCATTATAAGGATTCATATGAGAAAACTTGTTTCTATCATCATTATACTGGGCATGGCTTGGTTGGCTAAGCTCAGTTACGATATGTGGCAAATTTCTCGTACTGTTCCCGAGCTTAAGCAAAGCCTGCTTCAATCAGAACAGCACTATGCCAATCTAAATGATCAGTTGGTTGCTTTACAGCGACAATTACAGAATCAACCTGTAAATACAGAAAATAAGCTGAGTGCTGACGGCAATCTAGAAGCCCCGCCGATGGGTATTGCCCCTACAGTTTTAATAAAACAAAAATTAGATTTAATTCAATTTGCAATTGATCAGCAGCAGCTGATTTACGCAGTTGATCAATTAAACCAGTTACAGCAATCTCTTGTGCATTATGAAATTGCTCCAGCATTGCAACATAGCTTAAATCAATCGCTGGAGCAGGATAAGCAAGCAGTTCAACAATTCAGTTTGGCCCAAAATCAACGCCATCAATTGATTGACGATTTATTACAGACGATTGATAAAAATATTCAGCAAGCTTTAGCGCGGCCTAAGCTTGAGATGGATCAATCTGAGTCTGTGTCTTGGTGGAAAAAATGGTTCCGTATAGAAAAAGTAGAAACGCCGTCTATTAATTTAATGAATCGAAGTGTGGTGCTTAAAGAAGTGCAATTAAGATTATTAATTGCTGAACAGGCACTCAATCAAGGGAAAATGACAGAGTACCAAAACGAGTTGCAATCTGTTATGCAAAAACTAGATGAAATGCCTGATGGAGCGAGTCAGCAGTTAAAAAAACGTATTGCTAAAGTGGCTCATTTATCTGTCGTACCTGTTCCTAAATTATCTACACTTGGTCTAATTGGCTCATAAGGAGGAGATATGAAACACCCCCTATCGGTTTATTTCGTAATCAGCTTAATACTCTTTGCAGCTTTAGCTTTATTTAGTTATGGCTATGGAATGGGGTATGTCTATATCTACTGGCGACAATTGCAGTTGCAAACAAATGTCTGGGGATTAACCCTTGCTTTTGTGGTGTTGAGTTTTATTGCTCAACTGGTGTGGCTTTGGATTAAACGATATTCCTCTCGTGAGCAGAGGAAAAGTGAAAATATCTTCCAGTTTAAAAACCTTCATCCTTATGAACAACTAGGTATTGTGTGGTTACTAGAGGCTGCCGAAGATCAGCGTGTATTTATTGAACGTGTTTTTACTCAATCAGGACTTTTAAAAAATATTATTGATGCCAAGTTTCTGGTTTTAAGTGGAGACTATCCAAAAGCATTGGCTGCTTTAGATCAGTCTCCACCCATGGCATTTGAATTGGCAGAGTTAGAGCGAATCGAAATCTTTTTAGCCCAAAACGAAGCTGACCGTGCCTTAACTCATCTTGAATTTTTATACCAGCATCAGTTGTCACCATGGCTTGAAGAAATAGAAACCGCTTACCAGCAGCGATTAACTGCTCTATGGGGGCAATTGGCGCTGCAACATCCATGGGTATATTTGCGGTCAATGAAGTATGGTCTGCTAGATGCTGAGCACCGTGATTTATGGTTGCAGCAACTTCTTCAGCAATTTGATGAAGCTTCTATTGATGACTTGCATGCTTTGCAACAACGTTATCTGGATTTAGAGTCCGAGATTCAAACTCGACCTTATAGCAGTAAGTTGTTATGGCTCAAATTACTGGCGCGTATGCCTGATATGAGCATGCAGCATGCAGCCTTAACACTACACCTATTAAAAGAGCAATTTGATCCAGAAGTGTTTTACCTGTGGTTTCAGCAACAATTGCTTAAACAGGTTCCAGACTATGCTGATGTCGAAGAAAAAATTATTGAGTTAGAAAATCAATATATGAATTTGCCAGTTTTAACCTTTGCAAAATGGCATGTCTATATGGCAACTGGACGTCAAGCAGAGGCTGAAACATTATTAACATTATATCCAGATAATATTTTAATGAGCTATTTGCGTATTAAGTCTACGCTTAATGAAGATGAGGTGTTAATCAAACAGTTAAACCTAATCTTTGAAAATGATGCGAATTTTTTAAAATTTAAAATATGAGGCAAAAATGAAAGAACTGTCTGTCTACCCGATAATATATGAACAGAAAGTAGCGTGGGGAGATATGGACGCTTTTGGTCATGTCAATAATGTCCAATATTATCGATATATTGAAAGCTCACGTATTTTATATATGGAAGCGATAAATATATTAACCCCACAATTATATACCGTTGTAGCTTCCAGCCAATGTAAATATTTAAAGCCAGTTCTTTATCCAGATGTATTGAAAGTGGGTGTTCGCGTGGAGGAGCTCCGCAATAGTGCATTCCGTATGGCTTATATATTATGGAGCGAAACCCAACAACAAATTGTGGCTACTGGTGAAGCGGTTATGGTCTGCGTCAATAAATTAACAGAACAAAAATGTGAAATACCACAGGAAATAAAACAAAAAATTATTGAGCTAGAAAAAAATGTTGGGCATGACTTAATACATTTATCTTAAATAAATATTAATAAAATATATTTCATTTATAATTGATAATGTAATTAAAAGGTAATTTTTTGGGTTATTCTGATGAACACGGCTTTCAAACTATTGCTTATTGAATAGATTATAAATAATATTGGTCTTGATTTTATGTTTTTAAATTTTGTCTGTATTATTTTGAATTGTCTGTAAGACTGGAGTATTTATTAATGAAACCGGATATCAGTGAATTATCTGTTGAAGAGTTAAAACGCTTACAAGAAGAAGCGGAAGCTTTAATTGCAAGTAAAAAAGATCAAGCAATCGAAGATGCTTATAATCAAATTATCGAGATCGCTGAAAATGTAGGTTTTAGTGTTGAACAACTTCTTGAGTTTGGTGCTCAAAAACGTAAGAAAACAACACGTAAATCTGTTGAACCGCGTTACCGTAACAAAAACAATTCTGAAGAGACTTGGACTGGTCGTGGTAAACAACCACGCTGGTTAGTTGCTGAAATTGAAAAAGGCGCAAAACTTGAAGATTTCTTAATCTAATTGTATTGCCGATTTAAAAAAGCCAGACAAATTTGTCTGGCTTTTTTATGCGTGAAAATATCTAAAGCGGGCTGTAAATATTATTTAAGAAATTGAGTGTTTAAAGTCATCTTTAAATACATTGTTGAGATCAAATGTGCATTTAGTTCTTTTAGTACTGGGTTTTCATGATTTTGTCATACGTTCACCTTATAGTCTTAATACCAAAGCCAAGCCCGATTGCTTGGTTTTTTTATATGAAGTGAATTGGCGATGTTGAAAAAGTATGCATAATGTCAGACTAGGGAGCTACTCTCAAAATAAGGATGATAATTTGCATGTTGGTAAGGCTGAATGAAGAAAAAGTCTAAGCAATGGAAGTGGTGGTTATTTGCCCTCATTGCATTTTTAATTTTTATTATTTTACAGATCCCGGCGACGTGGCTTATTTCTAAATTTTCAAAGAATAATCAAACTCTACACAATGTAAGTGGAAATATCTGGCAAGGCCAAGCAGATTGGCGGCGCGGTACTTTGAGAGGCTCGATTCATTGGAAAACTAGACCTCTTGACCTATTTTTATTAAGGTTCGCTGCTGATGTAGATATCCATAGTGGAAATACCCAATTATCTGGGGTAATGGCCTATGGTGTTGGAAAAAAAGTATTAGTAAGAGCAATGAATGGTCAAATTGCGCCTGAAACATTAAAACAAATTGTGAACTGGCAATGGCCTGTGAACAGCATCCAGTTAAAAGATATTGATTTTAATTATAAAAAAGAGCAAGGTTTTGCTGCAGTTGATGGCCAATTGCATTGGGGTGGTGGTGCTTTAATTTATAATATTGGTGACCGTCAAGACCGGATGAACATGCCTTCTTTAAATGGGCAATTAACGGATCAAAATGGTCAATTACAGATTGATATACGTGATCAACGCAGTCAAAAAATGGCAAACCTTTTATTAGATGCCAACATGATGCTTGATGTACAGCTTACGCAAAGATTATTACTGAATATTCCATCTTACGATGGGAAAGCTGGTTTAGATACTTTTGTCATTAGTTCTCGTCAGCCCTTAATACAAGGGGGTAACTAATGAAAGTGTGGATTGAGAAATTACAGCATCTACAATGGCAAAAATTAGATCGGTTAAGTGTGGTTGTATTTGCCGTTTTAATTCTATGGTTGTGTTGGAAATTGGCTTCATTATTTTGGTGGGTGATTGCACCTCCTCAAATGATGCAGTTTGATCGGGTAGAGTTAGGATCACAGCAACCGCAGATTCCTAACATTAGTACTTTTTCGCTTTTTAATGAACCTTCAGCCAATGCAGCTCAGGAAAATGTCAACCTAGAATTACAAGGCGTGATGCTGGGTTATCCGAACCGTTTTTCTTCGGCTGTTATTAAGCTTGATAATACTGCTGACCGGTATCGGGTGGGTGAAACAATCGCTTCTACATCTTACCAGTTAGCAGAAGTTTATTGGGACCACGTGATATTACGTCAAGGTAATGGAAGTACGCGTGAGCTTCAGTTTAAAGGTTTGCCAAACGGTTTATATCAACCTATGACACCAGATGCTTCACAACCAGCTGCGACGGCTCCTCAGTCATCGGCACCTGTTAATACGACTCAAGAGGCGTTAGGACAGGCTATTCAGCAAATGCAGGGGAACCGAGAGCAGTACCTCAAAGATATGGGGGTAAGTGGGAACTCAAGCGAAGGTTTTGAAGTTACAGAACGTACACCTACTGCGCTTCGAAATAAGTTAGGTTTAAGGCCGGGTGACCGGATTGTTTCTTTAAACGGTCAAACGGTTGGGCAAGGACAAACGGATGTGCAGTTACTTGAACAAGCTCGTCGAGCTGGGCAAGTGAAAATAGAAATAAAACGTGGTGATCAAGTGATGACCATACAACAAAATTTTTAGTGATAACACGTCACCATAAGAGTTAGGAATTATCGCAAGTTATGGCTTTATTGAATCATCAACGTCCACTTTGGGCATTACTTGCAGCAGCCCCATTGATTGCGACAGTGAGCAGCAGCGTCTATGCCCAGACATGGAAGATCAATTTACGTGATGCTGACTTAACTGCATTTATTAATGAAGTTGCAGACATTACGGGGAAAAACTTTGCAGTAGATCCGCGAGTGCGTGGCAATGTCACAGTAATATCGAATAAGCCACTCAACAAAGATGAAGTTTATGATCTTTTCCTTGGGGTCCTAAATGTAAATGGGGTGGTGGCAATACCTTCTGGGAATACCATCAAACTGGTGCCAGATAGCAATGTTAAGAATTCGGGAATTCCTTACGACTCTAGAAATAGAGTGCGTGGTGATCAAATCGTTACTCGAGTCATTTGGCTTGAAAATACAAATCCAAATGATTTAATCCCAGCACTTCGCCCTTTAATGCCTCAATTCGCACATATGGCTGCGATAGCAGGCACGAATGCGCTGATTGTTTCGGACCGAGCTGCGAATATCTACCAACTTGAAAATATCATTCGTAACCTCGACGGTACGGGACAAAATGATATTGAAGCAATAAGTCTCCAATCGAGCCAAGCGGAAGAAATCATTACTCAACTTGAGGCAATGAGTGCAACGGGGGCATCTAAAGATTTTAACGGGGCCCGTATCCGTATTATTGCAGACAACCGAACCAATCGTATTTTAGTAAAGGGTGACCCTGAAACACGTAAGCGTATTCGTCACATGATCGAAATGCTGGATGTACCTTCAGCAGACCGCTTAGGCGGCTTAAAAGTTTTTCGATTAAAATATGCAAGTGCAAAAAATTTATCTGAGATTTTGCAAGGCCTCGTAACAGGACAATCTGTTTCTTCGTCAAATAGCAATAATTCTTCTAACTCATCGAATCCGATCAATAATTTGATGGGTAATAACCAGAATTCCAGTTCAAATACCTCTGGTTCAAATGGTAGCTCAATTTCTACACCATCTATTAACCTAAATGGTAATTCAAATAATAGTAATCAGAACAGTATCTCTAGCTTTAGCCAAAATGGTGTGAGCATTATTGCGGATAATGCCCAAAACTCGTTAGTGGTTAAAGCCGATCCTCAATTAATGCGCGAAATTGAATCTGCTATTCAGCAGCTAGATGTTCGCCGTCAGCAAGTTCTGATTGAAGCTGCAATTATTGAAGTTTCAGGGGATGATGCGGATCAACTTGGAATCCAATGGGCGCTAGGCGATTTATCTAGTGGGATTGGTTTGCTTAGCTTTAGTAATGTTGGTGCTAGTTTATCTTCTATTGCTGCTGGTTATTTATCGGGTGGCTCGGCTGGAGCAGCGTCTGCTATTGCTGGTGGAGCTAATAAAGGTAACGGCGCAACTTTGGCTTTGGGTAATTTTGAGAATTCCCGTAAGGCTTACGGTGCCTTGATTCAAGCACTTAAAAGCAACACTAAATCAAACTTATTGTCGACCCCATCTATTGTGACGATGGATAATGAAGAGGCTTATATTGTTGTCGGTCAGAACGTTCCATTTGTAACAGGGTCAGTCACTACGAATAGTACAGGTATCAATCCATATACAACTGTTGAACGTAAAGATGTGGGTGTGACATTAAAAGTTGTTCCACATATCGGTGAAGGCGGTACGGTTCGTCTTGAAGTAGAGCAAGAAGTTTCGAATGTTCAGACTAGTAAAGGGCAAGCGGCCGATTTAATTACCAATAAACGTGCGATTAAAACTGCTGTATTGGCCGAACATGGACAAACAGTTGTTTTAGGTGGTTTGGTGTCTGATGATGTTGAGCTGAGTCGTCAAGGTATTCCTGGTTTAAGCAGTATTCCATACGTAGGTAGGTTATTCCGATCAGACAGTAGAAGTAATACGAAGCGTAATCTTCTCGTTTTTATTCACCCAACAATTGTGGGTGATGCGAATGATGTGCGTCGTTTGTCTCAGCAGCGCTACAACCAGCTTTACAGCTTGCAATTGGCGATGGATAGAAATGGCAACTTTGCCAAATTGCCTGAACAGGTTGATGATGTCTATAATCAAAAAATGACTCCGCCAAACATTACCTCTCAGCCAAAAAATTACAGTCAAGTTCCTTCAGGTGGCAAAAGCTCGACAGTAACAACCCCTGTAGCAGTAGAACCAGCGGTTCGAAAACAGTCCTTACAGTTGCCTGAACCTGAAATTAATCGTACTAAAAATACAGTAACAACAACGACACTGCGCCCAAACACAGCACAGTAGTAGCATGTTATGATTGATAAAAAATGAATGGGACATACGTATGACTTGGAAACTACAAGCAATTACTGGTGAAATTACGGGCCAAGAAATTAGTGTCGATCGTGATATGTTGGTAGGGCGTCATCAAGATGCTGATTTGTTGTTACAAGCTGCTGAAATTTCACGACGTCACGCGGCATTGCTTTTAAAAGATCAAGCGCTATGGGTGCAAGACCTTAATTCATCGAATGGCACATTTGTAAACGATATTCGTATTGAACAAGAAAAGCAGCTACATGATGGTGATATTGTTCAGTTCGCTAGTTTTAAATTTTCTGTATTAGCGCCTGCACAGGAAATCACGGAATTACCTGAAATTGAAGCTGAGCCTGTAAATACAACAACTTCTCCAGATTTAAGCGATCAAGGAATGCCGAGCCTTGCAGAGCGCGCTGCAGAAGTAGAAGTTCGTCGCGATGGTATGCCGCAGAATATTTCTATTCCAAAGCCTGCACCGATTCCAGAAGGTGTGGATATTAATGCACAACAGCAAACGCCTATTGCTTTTGATGAGCCAGTTTCTCGTGTTGCTGAAGAAAAAGAGCAACAGAAGAATGCATCGGTTGGTTTAATCACTATTATTATTTTAGTAATCTTAGCTTTATTGGCATGGTTATTCTTTAAATAATCCTTTGCTGCTTTTACAATCAAGGCATGCTAAAAGCATGCCTTTTTAATTTTGAGAAGAACAAGATGTCTGTTGCACAACTAAATAAGCGCGATTTAATTTTATTTGATTTAGATGGAACACTGGTTGATTCTGCTGCTGATTTATATAGATCAATGAATTTAAGCTTACAAGAATTAGGCTGGCCTTTAATAACAGAAGCCCAGATACGAGAATGGGTCGGTAAAGGAGTATCTAAACTTTGTGAAAGTGTTCTGTTTCATATTTTTGGGAAATTAGATGCTGAACAGCATAAAATCCTACTACAGAAATTTGTTGCTATTTACAGTGCCGAGCTTTGTGTGAATACTCAAATTTATCCTGGAGTCACTGAGTTTTTAAAGCATTGTAAAAATTTGAATATACATATGGCATGTGTTACCAATAAACCTGTGCAACTTGCTCAAGGATTACTTGATGCATTGGAGCTTTCTCCTTATTTTCAAGTCGTGCTTGGGGGAGATAGTTTGCCAGAGAGAAAACCACATCCATTACCTTTGTTGCATTGTATGCAAAGTTTAAAGATATCTGCTTCGCAATCATTAATGATTGGCGATTCAAGTAATGATATAGAAGCTGCACGCCGTGCGGGAATTGATTGTATTGTGGTTAGCTATGGCTATAATCATGGAGAAAATATCTATGATTGCCAACCTCAGCAAGTGGTTGATAGTTTGGCTGAGTTAATTGTCTAATGAGTGAAATGGAGATCAGCATGAATAAGCGTATGGTTTTTCGATGGCGTGTCTAAATCGAAACTAGAAAAACACCGTTTTAAATCGAAACCATATTAGAGAAAAATTCATGACTACATTAGCGCAATTTGAACAACTTAAGGCATCAGGTTACAACACGATCCCAGTTTATCGCCAGCGTTTGGCAGATACGGAAACACCGTTATCTGTTTTTGCTCGTTTTAAGGAGCAAAAACAAGCTTATTTATTTGAGTCGGTTGAAGGTGGTGAAAACTGGGCGCGCTACTCCATGATCGGTTTAGGTGAGTCGACAGTTTTTTCATGTAATGCAGGAGTGTTGTCTATACAACATGCTGATGGTTCGGTCACACAAGAAGATTGTTTAGACCCATTTGAATATATTCGTGAATTTCAGAAGCAATTTACAGTTCCATCAGCTGAGCTTTTACCAGACTTACCAAGTTTTACTGGCGGGCTGGTTGGTTATTTGGGCTATGATGCAGTTCGCTACATAGAGCCGCGCTTAAAGAATGTTCCTGCGGCTGATCCTATTGCGTTACCAGATTTGTGGTTGATGCTATCAAAAACAGTGATTGTTTTTGATAATTTGAAAGATACTTTATTTTTAATTGTTCATGCCGATACTGCACAGCCAAATGCCTACGAAGATGCTCAGCAAAAGCTAGATCAATTAGAGCAATTGTTGGCTACACCAGTTAGCTTGCAAGCTAAGCCGCATACACCACCTCATTTTGAATCAATTACGGGTAAAGCGAAATTCCTTGAGACCATAGAAAAGGTTAAAGAATACATCCGTGCGGGTGACGTTATGCAGGTTGTGCCTGGACAACGCATGGTTTCTGACTTTGATGGAGAGGCTTTACAGGTTTACCGTGCTCTGCGTCATTTAAACCCTTCACCTTATTTGTTCTTGGTGCAGGGTCAAACAATTACAGATAAAAAACCATTCCATATTGTAGGGTCATCACCTGAAATTCTCTCTCGTCTAGAAAATGGTATTGCGACAGTTCGCCCGTTGGCTGGTACAAGACCACGTGGAAAAACTAAAGAAGAAGATATCGCTTTAGAAAAAGACTTACTTTCTGATGAGAAAGAAATCGCAGAGCATTTAATGTTGATTGACCTTGGTCGAAATGATGTTGGGCGAGTTTCTAAAATTGGTAAGGTCCAAGTGACTGATCAAATGGTCATTGAGCGCTATTCACATGTCATGCACATTGTTTCAAATGTACAAGGTGAAGTACGCGATGATATCGATGCACTAGATGTATTTAAGGCAACCTTTCCAGCAGGTACTTTATCTGGCGCACCAAAAATTCGTGCAATGGAAATTATTGATGAAGTTGAGCCTGTTAAACGAGGGGTTTTTGGCGGGGCAGTAGGGTATCTAGGGTGGCATGGTGAAATGGATATGTCGATTGCAATCCGCACCTGTGTTATCCGTGATAAAAAAGTGTATGTGCAGGCTGGAGCAGGCTTGGTTGCAGACTCAAATCCTGAATCAGAATGGAACGAAACCCAAATAAAAGCTCGCGCAGTGATCAAAGCGGTTGAATTATCATCAAACGGATTGATTTTATGAGTTTTTAGCAGTTTTTTTTAAAAAACTGCTTGCATCGTTTGGAAGTTTTGCTAAACTGCACACCGTTCCGATACGAAACGTACGAAACACTAAGAAGAGCCGGCATAGCTCAGTTGGTAGAGCAACTGACTTGTAATCAGTAGGTCCACAGTTCGAATCCGTGTGCCGGCACCATCTTAAGAGTGTTGAGTTGTTGTGTAAAGGATAACACTGAAATAAGTGTGATATGGTGAGATTCCCGAGCGGTCAAAGGGGGCGGACTGTAACTCCGCTACGAAAGTTTCGAAGGTTCGAATCCTTCTCTCACCACCATTAACTTCGATTGAAGTGCTAAGTATACCAGCATCGTGCGGGAGTAGCTCAGTTGGTAGAGCGGCAGCCTTCCAAGCTGCATGTCGCGAGTTCGACCCTCGTCTCCCGCTCCATCGAAGGATAATCGCTCTTATAGCTCAGTGGTAGAGCACTCCCTTGGTAAGGGAGAGGTCTCGAGTTCAAATCTCGATAAGAGCTCCAGATACAGTTTAGTAGATTTTCTACAAAGATTTAAAAAGCAGGCTTATTAGTCTGCTTTTCAAGTATTGGGTGTTTGATTTTTTAGGCGATATGTCGATGCTGGGTCTTACTCAGAATTGTGTTCGACGTAAACGAGGACTATAAACATGGCTAAGGCTAAGTTTGAACGTAATAAGCCACACGTAAACGTGGGCACAATCGGTCACGTTGACC